>SKZT01000190.1 GCA_007127235.1 Desulfobacteraceae bacterium | reverse complement strand
TGGCGGGGACGACGAGACTCGAACTCGCGACCTCCGGCGTGACAGGCCGGCGTTCTAACCAAACTGAACTACGTCCCCGTATTTGTTTTTCTTGAGGACCTTGCCCTTTTCCGTCTTCCGGAAAAAGTGGTAGGCGGAACAGGGCTTGAACCTGTGACCCTCGGCTTGTAAGGCCGATGCTCTCCCAACTGAGCTACCCGCCCACATGGTATCAGAAGTATCAAGGGCCGGTCATCCATCAAAGAAAGCAATATTTAGCAAGAATGTTATGGGTTGTCAAGCTAAATTCGATTGTTGCTTGCTTTTTTGAGAAAAAATTTCAAATTACATCAAAGATGTATGGTCCTGTTTTTCGACCTCTTTGGCCATGATCTCATATGGAAGATCATCTTTTTTGAAAAGGCTTTCACTTCCATCCACAATAAGTGCCTGGGAGAGCACTTCATCCAGGTGCTCAGCCAGAATAATCTCCAGTTGCTTGGACACACTGGAGGGTATATCCTGCAGATCTTTTTTATTATCTTTGGGGATAATGACTTTCTTGATTCCTGCACGATGGGCTGCCAGAAGTTTTTCTTTAAGTCCTCCGACCGGCAGTACACGTCCTCGAAGTGTAATTTCCCCGGTCATGGCTACATCCCGATAAACCGGTCTTTTGGTTAAAGCCGATACCAGGGAAGTGCACATGGCTATTCCTGCAGAAGGACCATCTTTGGGAATGGCGCCTTCGGGAACATGAATGTGGATGTCGAAATTCTTGTGAAACGTATTGTCGATCATGAGATGTTCTGCCCGGGATCGCACATAGCTTACGGCAGCCTGTGCGGATTCTTTCATTACATCTCCCAATTTTCCGGTGACAGCCACTTCGCCTTTGCCCGGCATAATGAGTGTTTCGATCATTAAAAGCTCGCCTCCCACATGGGTCCATGCCAGACCGGTTACTGTACCTATCTGATGTTTTTCCTCTATTTGGCTTACCCTGAACTTGGGAGTTCCCAGATATTTAACGATGCTGCTTGACGTTACCCGGAAAGCTTTTTCCTCCTTTGTTTTCATGTATTCTTTTGCCAGTTTGCGGCAAATAGAGGAAATTTCTCTTTCCAGATTTCTTACACCGGCTTCTCTGGTGTATCTTTGAATAACTTCTAAAACGGCATTTTTTGAAAATTGAATATCTTTTCCACCCATCCCGTTTAATTTAATTTGCTTGGGAATTAGAAAATCCTGAGCAATATTATATTTTTCATATTCGGTATAACCGGCAAGCCTGATAATTTCCATCCGATCCTGAAGCGGAAGCGGAATTTCAGGCAATGTATTGGCGGTAGTGATAAACATTATATCTGAAAGATCGTAGTCTACATCCAAAAAATGATCATTGAAGGCAAAGTTTTGTTCAGGATCAAGGACTTCAAGAAGTGCTGCTGAAGGATCACCTCTAAAGTCCATACTCATTTTGTCCACCTCGTCCAGGCAGAAAACCGGGTTGTTGACTCCCACTTTTTTAAGTGATTGAATAATCTTGCCTGGCATGGATCCTATGTAAGTCCTTCGATGTCCCCGTATCTCGGCTTCATCACGAACGCCTCCAAGAGATAGCCGAACGAATTTTCTTCCGGTAGCCCTTGCCACGGATTTGGCCAACGACGTTTTTCCGACACCCGGAGGACCTACCAGGCAAAGAATGGGACCCCTGATTTTTTTGACCAGAGATTGTACGGCCAGATATTCAAGTATTCTCTCCTTGGGTTTTTCCAGGCCAAAATGGTCTTCATCGAGAATTTTTTCAGCTTCCTCTATATTGGTTCTCACTTTTGAGCGATCAAACCATGGAATGCTGATGAGCCATTCGATATAATTTCGCACCACCGTGGCTTCCGCCGACATGGGTGTCATGAGCTTGAGTTTTTTTAATTCCTGATTGACTTTGTTTGCGGCTTCCTTGCTCATGCGTTTCTTTTTGATACGCTCTTCAAGTTCCTTGAGTTCATCCGCAGCTTCGTCTTCCGAGCCCATTTCCTTTCGGATTGCGCGCATTTGTTCGTTGAGGTAATAGTTGCGCTGGGTTTTTTCCATCTGGTCTTTTACCCGTCCTTTTATGCGCTTATCCATTCTAAAGATCTCAATTTCCATCTTTATT
Source organism: Desulfobacteraceae bacterium (assembly GCA_007127235.1). Taxonomy (GTDB): domain Bacteria; phylum Desulfobacterota; class Desulfobacteria; order Desulfobacterales; family SKZT01; genus SKZT01. Next base: position 20,794 of record SKZT01000190.1, on the reverse strand, counting down.
AATTTCAAAAGAAGGGAAAGCCGTTCGGCCGGCGAAAAAGTTTCCAGAAGTTTTTGTTTGTCTTCCAGTTTGAAAGCAAAATGGGCTGAAACTGTATCGGCAAGTTGCGATGGATTGGAAATTGCAGCTACATTGCTGATCAAGTCTTTTGAAATATTGGTGTTCTGCTTTGCATAATCTTCAAAGGCCTCACTTATCGCTCTCATCAGGGCGACGCTTTCGGCCTGGGGAATGTCATCATCAGGAATGCTTTCCAGCTCAACCTGGAAAAAGTTTTCGTTAGGGATAAAACGTTTAATTTTAGCCCTTTTTTTTCCCTCAACTAAAGCTTTAACAGTTCCATCCGGAAGTCTCAAAAGCTGAAGCACGTTTCCAATTGTGCCGATTTTCGATATGTCCTTTTCTTTGGGATCATCGATTCCGGCACTTTTCTGGGTTACTAAAAATATCTGCTTTTCCTTATTCATGGCTTCGGTCAGAGCATTGACCGACTGGGTGCGGCCCACAAAAAGCGGGGCAACCATATGGGGATAAACGACGATATCCCTTAAAGGAAGTAGCGGCAGCTGTATTGTCGATTTATTATTATCGTATTTAAACATATTTGGTATATGGATCATCTTCTATTGACTTTTAAGGTTTTCTTATTAAGCCTGTTTTTTTGTTTGTTCATACAATAAAATCGGCTTTTCACTTTTCATAACAACTTCTTCCCCGATAACGCATTCCTTGACGTTATCAATTGAGGGAATGTCGTACATGACATCCAACATGCACGTTTCGAGTATTGCCCTGAGTCCGCGGGCACCTGATTTGCGTTTTATAGCCTCCTTGGCAATGGCCAGCATGGCTGCATCCGTAAATCTGAGGTTTACTCCTTCGATTTCAAAAAGCTTGGTAAACTGTTTTACCAGGGAATTTTTCGGTTCGGTGAGAATACGAACAAGAGTTTCCTCATTGAGTTCCTCGAGGGTTGCCAATACCGGCAATCGTCCCAAAAATTCAGGAATTAACCCGAACTTAATCAGGTCCTCTGGCTGCACGTGTTTTAGGATCTCACCAATATTTTTGTCCTCCCTTTTACTTATCTTTGCACCATAACCCATTACCTTGGAAGTCAATCTTCTTTCGATAATTTTGGTGAGGCCTGTAAAGGTGCCCCCACAGATAAAAAGAATGTTGGAAGTATCAATCTTAACAAAATCCTGCTGAGGATGTTTTCTTCCACCTTTGGGTGGTACACTGGCAGTGGTGCCTTCGATGATTTTCAACAAGGCCTGCTGCACCCCTTCACCGGATACATCGCGGGTGATGGACGGATTATCGGATTTGCTTGCAATTTTGTCGATTTCATCGATGTAAACAATGCCGCGTTTGGCTTTTTCCACATCATAATCGGCATTCTGCAGCAGGGATAGTATGATGTTTTCGACGTCCTCTCCCACATATCCGGCCTCTGTCAAACTTGTGGCGTCTGCAATAGTGAACGGCACATTGAGAAACCTGGCAAGTGTCTGGGCCAAAAGCGTTTTTCCACACCCGGTGGGACCAATCAAGAGTATATTGCTTTTCTCAATTTCAACATCCCCTGTATTTATCAGGGAATCAAGACGTTTGTAATGGTTGTGAACTGCAACCGACAGGATTTTTTTAGCCCTGTCCTGCTCGATGACATAATCATCGAGAAGTTCTTTAATTTTACGGGGAACAAGATCCCGATGGCTCTCACCAGGGGTTTTTTCACCCTCTTCTTCTATTATTTCACTGCACAACTGAATACATTCGTCACAGATGTACACAGCCGGGCCGGCAATAAGTTTTTTAACCTCTGTCTGATTTTTTCCGCAAAATGAGCAGAAGAGGTTGTCGCTTCCGTCAGTTTTTTTGGTCATTTTAGGCCTCCGTTTTCTCTAGTTTATCGAGATCGTCCCGGTTGGTAATTACATGGTCAACAATCCCATACTCTTTGGCCTCAAGTCCTGACATAAAAAAATCACGATCTGTATCACTTTGAATTTTTTCAAGATCTTTACCTGTATGTTCAACAAGAATGTGATTCAGTGTTTCTTTCATTCGTAAAATTTCTTTAGCCTGTATGGCAATATCCGATGCCTGGCCCTGGAACCCTCCCATTGGCTGATGAATCAGAATTCTGGAATTGGGAAGTGAATATCGTTTGCCTTTTGAGCCGGAAGCCAGCAACACAGCTCCCATACTGGCTGCCTGGCCTATGCAAACTGTTGTGACATCCGGCTTGATGTACATCATGGTGTCATAAACCGCCAATCCTGCAGTCACCACCCCTCCTGGAGAATTAATGTAAAAATTTATGTCTTTTTCAGGATCATCTGATTCCAGAAATAAAAACTGAGCAATCAGAAGATTTGCAATTTCATCGTTAATGGGCGTTCCCAAAAATATTATCCGGTCTTTCAAAAGTCGCGAGTATATGTCATAGGCCCGCTCGCCTCTGCTGGATTGTTCTATAACCATTGGAATAAGTGCCACTCTTAGCCTCCTTGATAACTTAGGTGAAGTATATAGCTTAAATATAATATCGGTAAATCATTTGTTCAAGTCAATTGAACGGGGCCGGAAAAAAACGGACTTAATGAAACCATGATCAGCATTGGTTCCGTTGTAAAATGAAAATCGATATAGGATACATTAGTACTTTATTTCAGAGTTTTATGTTTCTTCTGTTTCAGTGTCCGTTCCCGGCTCGGGTTCTTTTTCTGTAATTATACTGTTATCAATGATAAGGTTGATAGCTTTTTTTTCAAGTAGAGCATGTTTAAAAAAGTTAAGGTGGTCCAGATTGGTTTCATAAAATTTTTTAAAAACTTGAACCGGTTGATTGTGGGCCTTTGCCATTTCTTCATATCCCAATTCCATTTCTTCATCAGATAGTTCGAGTTTTTCCTGTTGAATTATTTTGTTGAGAAGAACGTGACGTTTAACCTGTTTTTCAGCGGTTTCCCAATATTTATCTTTAAGTTCTTCCAGAGTCATTCCCATGTCCTGGATGGTTTTATCATAAGCTTGCAGGCGTTTTTCAATGTCTGCAATAATTTGGTCGAGTTCATGATTGACCATGGAATCGGGAACTTCAAAGTCACCTCTTGCCAGAAGTTTTTGAAAGATTTGTTCATTAAGGTCTTGTTCGATATGCTTATCATAACCTTCTTTAAGGGTTTTTCTGATGTGATCTTTGAGTGCATCTAAATTTTCATATGTTCCAAATTTCTTTGCAAAGTCATCATTGATTTCGTGGAATTTTTCTTCTCTTATTTCTTTGAGTGTTACATCAAAATCCAGGCTTTTTTCCGGTTCAGTTTCGCTTTTTGGATCGCTTGGAAAGGTTATGGTAACCTTTTTATTTTCTCCTGCTTTCATGCCCACTATTTGTTCATCAAAATCCCGGTGGATTGAGCCCTCTCCCACCTTGAGGTTGTAGTTTTCCATGGGGGTAGCTTCGGCAAGGGGTTGGCCGTCCTTGTAGACAGTGTAGTCAATAACACCAAAATCCGATTCTTTGATAGGGCGATCTTCAGTCACCAGCTCTTTATCACTAACTTTTTTCTGAAGCATTTTCAGTTGCGCTTCCACTTCTTCTTCGGAAGATTTATAAAGTGTTTTGGTCAGCTGGAGGCCTTTGAAATCCAAGTCTTCAATTTCAGGAGCAATTTCAACAGTAGCAGTGTATTTGTACGCCACTTTTTCATCCAATTCAGGAGTGTCGAGCAGGGGCATGCCGACCGGCTTGATCCCGGCTTCCTGAATAGCCTCAGTCAAAGATTCCTGGATCAGCTTTTGGGTGATTTCTTCATTGACATCCTTTTTATAGTGGCGCTCCAGAACAGACCGGGGCGTTTTTCCCTGGCGGAAGCCTTTAATTTTGACGGTTTTTTTCAAATCCTTGTAAGCTTCGTTCAATTTACGGGCCACATCGTCATGGGGCACTTCAATATGCATTATTTTTTTGACACTGCTCAAATCTTCGATGCTAACTTGCATGATATTCCTTTCTGACTTTGGAAATGTGGAAGGTTAAACTCTTTTTGAATCTATATTTAAAAATGATTAATTGTAACTAAGAAGTGGTGCGAAAGGGGAGACTTGAACTCCCACTCTGTTTCCAGAACTGGATCCTAAGTCCAGCGCGTCTACCAGTTCCGCCACTTTCGCACGGGATTTTTGAGACCATGAGTTGAAATAACCCAGGAAATACATTTGATAACGCAATTAAAATTTTATTCCTATGAAATATGGATATCTTATGTATCCAATATTTATATAATAACACTTCGTTTAAGATTTAGAAATTAATATCAATAGAAGGGCGTGTCAAGAATATTTGTACTTGCACCGGTGCAGAAGAAATGGTATAGGGGAACATAATAAAAAAAGAGAGCGGATACATATAGAGACCGGGGTGTGGCGCAGTCTGGTAGCGCACCTGCTTTGGGAGCAGGGAGTCGGAGGTTCAAATCCTCTCGCCCCGATCAGTAAAATCAATAGGTTGCGGATATTTTTCGTAACTTTTTTTGTGCCTTTTTCGTCGAGGTACAAAATGGGGTACAAGAAATGGGGTTATAAAAGGTGCAGTTTTTTCTCAGTTCAACCCACCAAGGTATATTAAAAGGTAATGATTTCAAATCCTTTGTCACGATAGGCTGACATACTGGGATGTCCTGACATATTTTCAAGAAGAGAGAGTCCCTGCTCCTTTGCAGCCTCTATGGTTTCTAATTTACTTGAACAAGCCCTACAAACCCCTTCAACAAGACCCGCCTTCAAATTCTTTTTCCACAATCCATTTAGTGGATTGCCGGATTTAACTAATTCGGGGATCAGTTTGACCGAAGCACCTTCAATTATGATTTTCACTTCTTCTCCTTTGGCGTTCATGTCCAGTGCGTTCAAAAGCACATGAATGAAGCACATTGGATCTCCGTTGAAGACAAACAGGGCAATTTTTTTCATGATTTAGCTCCTTCATTCACTATAAGGTAATTTCTTAATTCACGAAGATCTAATTCACGTCCTTTCCCTTCATCAAAATTCACATAATATTCTTTGTTTGCTACGAGGTAACCTTCATCATTAATATACTTTGACAATCTCAATTTCAAAGGAAAACCTGTCTTATCAATTTTGGCTAAGATTTTATTTTGAAGGTCATTGAGAGTCATATATTTTTTGTTTTCGTAGTACCATTTAAGGCCGCTAATCAGCCGCGTGGCTGTTTACGTTGGCTGAATTAGCCTTGTTGGGCCGAATGCTCTGACCAGGGTTTAATGTTTTTCAGCAAGGGACCTATTTTACGTTCTGCGACCTCGGTATCATAAGCAGCCTGTGCCCGCAGCCAGTAGCCGTTGGAGAGGCCAAAAAAACGGCACAACCGCAAATCCGTATCAGCTGTAACCCCTCGTTTACCTGAAACAATTTCACTGATACGCTGTGCAGGTACCCCAATTTCCTTAGCCAAACGATACTGGCTCAGCCCCATGGGCCTAAGGAATTCTTCTAACAGGATTTCACCTGGTGTTATCGGATCAAGTTTTTTCATGATGCATACTCCTTAATGATAATCAAGGATTTCGACGTTTTCTGCGAATCCATTCGACCAATGAAAGCAGACCCGCCACTGATCATTAATGCGAATACTGTATTGACTGGAACGACTGCCTTTGAGTGCCTCCAGGTGATTGCCAGGTGGAACTCTCAAATCCTCAAGGCAATTAGCGATTTCGAGCTGCCTGAGTTTTCGTCGGGCGACCTTGTTGGCAATATTGACAAATTTCTTTACCCTATGGCCTTTCGAGAGCGCCTCGGTGTATTCACATTTATATGATCTGATCATGTCCTATACAACAACGCAATCCGTGAATAACGTCAATCGTGATTATCTCGGTCCAACAATTTGCTCTGCCGATCCGTATATTCTTACCCTTTGGATATTGTCCAACTCAAATCCAGAAAAAGCCAAATTTGAAATTTTTATTACACTTTTGGCGGGGTCATTCAATAAACTTTGGAAAAAATTCTATAGGCAGCGTTTTTGAGCAAGCCCGAAATCAACATAACTTGCAACACATGCATTAAATTTGCAGGCATTTCAAGTTTTGATTTGAAACGGTAACCTTTAGAAATTTGCACCATGATTACTCAAGTTTAGGATAATCATTGTTGAGTAACAAGCAGGGTGATTTCGGGAATCAACGGTGTTGATTTCAATCCGAATCAATCACCTATTTCAATCAAAGGGCTGCCCAGTAATAATAGACAATATTGTGAATCTTTGATTCCTTGATAAATTTTCTGAAAGTGGACGATTTTTAACGTGGCGGTCAGAGGCAGCAAGGGCTTCCAAACTCATTTTGTAGATGACGGATATTTTGTCAAAGGGCTAATTCTCATCGTGGCCAGGCCCTTGCTGTCCTCTAAACTGCATGGTTCGGCAATTATTCTGAATTCAGATTCTTCAAAATTTTCTTTGCCAATGGTTCTTTGATCTCGGTGTGTCTGGGAACAGTTTCTACTGCTCCATTCTTTGGATTAATCCAAATTGAATGTGAGGCCCCTTCACGTTTCAAATAGCATCCTGCAATTCTCAGCCTTTTTTCCAAATCTCGCCGTTTCATCCAATCATCACCGTGTCTTGAATAGCGTCATCTGGCAAGCCTCTCAAAATATCAGCCTTACGATCCTCTAAAATCAATTCAATGGCTTGTCTAAGATTATCCTTAGTTTCTTCAATGGTCTCGCCCTGTCCGTTAGCGCCTGGAACTTCTGGGCAGATCGCCCAAAATCCTCCCTCAGGAGCAGGTTCGATAATTGCTGTAAATTCTGCCTTCATTCTAAACTCCTACGTTTTTTTGTGGCTGAACAATAATTAGATGGTATCCGCATAAAATGCAGATTTGTGTATTTCTGCCCGTATAAGACGCCTCTGTAAATCGTTCCATAATCTCGTTAACCCATAGAATTCTAATGGGTTACCTCTGCATTAGCGTTTTTGCATGTCGTGTTATGCGGATCGGCATAAAAATCTCATTTTTACGGTCCATCGACTGGATTTTTACAATATCAGAAATTTAGAATACTGCATACTTATGCCCTAAATTAGCAGATAATTCAAGTTGCGAATAGTTTCGGTATTCTGAAACTTCTGGACCTCTAAATTTTCAGCCATTGGATAATCATGGTTAACACCAGCATTACCCGCCAGGCCCAGAGCGAGGAACGAGCGGCAGGGAAGACCGGGTGCATGCATTTGAAGTGATTTATCGATATTTTGGATCTTTACAAATGTGGCTTTCACTAAAAGAAGCTTCCACTCTTTCCTTACCCCAAATCTTTTTGCCTGCTCTTTTAGGATGAGTTTGATAATAAGCATTTCTTTCAGAAAAATACTGATCAATAGCGTACTTACACTCGTCAACCGATTTATAATCACTGTTGTGAATTATCGCTCTTGTCATACCACTAAACACTGATTCGATGACATTTAGAAATTGAGCACAGGTTGGAAGGGGTTTCGCCCAGGGATTTTACCCATGCCTGTCTTCCAACCTGTCGGAGCCATAAAGCCACAAGGCATCGAATCCGTGTGGTTTGGATTCGTCTATCATATTCACAGCGTAGGGTAGTTTCCCGATTACCATGAAATTGAAAATCTCTTTGGGGGTAAAGGTTTTGTACAACTCTTGTATGACATTATCCCATGGAACGGAATACTGTAAGGCTTTAATTTCCTTCTCGGTCCATTTAAAGAATTTATCGCGGGCCATAGCACGCCTCCCGCAGCGCCCCTGGAAAATTAACCCGGCCAAGTCTGTCCAGGAAAACAGGTTTTCGGTGCGTCCACCTATGACCAGGAAAACTGTTTAAATCACTCTTTGAAACGGTATTACGTTACTTGCAACCAGCCCGGCAACTCCGATAATTTCAGATAATCGCGGTTCCCACTGACTCAGGGCTTGCCGTTTTTCGGTGTCATAGGCATGCCTGTTATAAACCGCCATCAGGCCTTGCAGTTTATGGCCCAGTAAACGTTCTGCCACAATATCAGTTACTCCAAGTTCAGCAAGCCGGGTTCGGAGTGTTCGCCTTAAATCGTGTGGCGTAAAGGCTTCTGTATAGCCTATCTCTGCCCAATGCCTGGCAACTGCCCTTGTGACCGCCTGCCTGCTAATCGGTCTTTCTGGCTTGTAGCTTGACCGGAAAACGTAATCACAATCACTTGCATAAGTATTCGCCCTTTCTATCACTTCCAAGGCCATAGGGCACAAAGGCACCCGGTTTTCCTCGCTGTTTTTCATTCGTTCGGGCGGTATATTCCAAAATTCGCCGTCTATTTCTGCCCAACTCATGCAGCAGACTTCGCCTGGTCGCTGCCCCGTTAATAAAATCATTTTCAAGGCAAGCTTTGTGACATGGTAAATGTCAATTTTCTTGTTTTCCAGGTCAAGGGCTTCCCATAACAGTTTAATTTCCTGGTCGGTTAAAACTCGTTTTCTGCTTTTTTCCGGTGCCCGCCTCATGCCGATCAGTGGACTATGTTCGATAATGCGGCGCTCCCCTGCAAAATTAAACATTCGCACTAAAACACTTTGCAAGCGGTTTGCCCCGACGGGTGCCCTCTCTCTGACTTTATCAATTAATAAAACGGCATCGCGCCGGTTTATGTCGCTGGCTTTCTTGTTTTTCCACTTTGACAAGGCGTCTTTTTCGACAAGTCGTTTTCTTTCTTTGCCGCTTGGAGTCTTTGAAAGTTCTAACTCCCAAAACTCGTCAAGTAAATCTTGAAAACAGGGTGCAGCTTTGCGCTTTGCTTTTTCCTCTTGTGCCTTGACTCCGGGGTCAATGCCCCGTTGCAAATCCATTAAAGCTGTGCTATGCCGTTCATGTGCCCTTGCAAGGGAAATGCCCGGATATGCTCCCAAGGTCATTCGTCGGGCTTTTCCATCGTATTGATAACGAAAAACCCAGGTTTTTGTACCGGTCGGCATTACCCGGATATAAAGTCCTTTGCCGTCTGATATTTCGTATCTTTTTTCTTTTGGCTTCAGTTTTTGTATCGTCAAATCTGTAAGTGCCATTTTTACTGGTTCCTTCCATTTTCGGGGTACAAAATGGGGTACAAAAAATGGGGTCATAAGGATGAAAAAGCTTGCAATGTCATGAATAGAAAAATTAACGGTATTCTAAATAAAGTCAATAGGTTTTGACAAGGTATGAGATGGCTTGAAAAGTGCTGAAAACCATACTTTTTTGCTTTTGGAGCAGGGAGTCGGAGGTTCAAATCCTCTCGCCCCGATCAATTAAGGTTATGGTTGATTCCATAGCTTTTTTTTTGCCATGTCTCCAAAGATTATTGAAAGGTTCAGAGTGGGTAAAACCCTCTTTTGTATCCTTTTGTCAAAGGGAGGGTTGCTCTGACAATTGAGAATGATTACTTCGCATCAAATATTTTTTAGAGATTCAAAGCGCATGACCGATTTATCCGATGCCTCCATCGATTTTGCTGTCACGTCCCCTCCCTATCCAATGATTGAGATGTGGGACCGGATATTTACGGATCAAAATGAAAAAATCGGCGAATTTTTAAATAATAAGAAGGGTCCTGAAGCCTTTGAACTGATGCATCGGGAATTGGATAAAGTGTGGGATGAGCTATATCGTGTCCTTAAGCCAGGTGCAATTGCCTGTATTAATGCTGGTGATGCAACAAGAACCATTAACGGCCAATTTGCCCTTTACACCAATCACTCCCGAATTCAAAGCTACCTGCAGAAATTGGGTTTCTCAGCACTTCCAGCCATTTTGTGGCGCAAACAAACCAATGCTCCCAACAAGTTTATGGGGTCGGGAATGCTGCCTCCCGGTGCTTATGTGACTCAGGAGCATGAGTATGTGTTGATTTTAAGAAAAGGCGGTAAAAGAGAATTTCTAACGGCTGCGGAAAAAAAGCTGAGGCGGGAAAGCGCGTTTTTCTGGGAAGAACGCAATGTTTGGTTTTCCGATATTTGGATGGATCTTAAGGGTGCCTCACAAAATCTATTCCATGATAAGGTCAGGAACCGCAGCGCGGCTTTTCCCTTTGAGCTGCCCTACAGGCTCATTACCATGTTTTCCGTAAAAGGTGATACTGTTTTGGACCCGTTTCTGGGTATTGGAACCACCATGTATGCGGCAATGGCTTCGGGACGAAACAGCATTGGCTATGAAATTGATAAAGACCTTCATGCTTTTATTGTGTCAAAACACAATGATGTCCTTGATTTTTCCAATAATCGCATTTGTGAAAGATTGAAAAAACATTGTGATTTTATTGAAGAACGATACCGTAAAAAAGGCAAGTTCAAATACATGAATAAAAATTACCTTTTTCCGGTGATGACAAAACAGGAAACTGATCTGAGCATAAACTATTTAAAGGCGGTTCAACAAACTGATGAAAGCACTTTTAAAATAACCTATGTTGATGATGCTCAAAAAGATTTTGGGGGATTTTGGGAGGGATATGTTTTGTAGGGCATTATTTCTTGCCACGTCCCTGATTTTCCAGAAAAAAATTTGAGTGTAACCTGTTTTGGTGAATCCCGGTCTTTTGTCGGTGCGGACTTAAGGTGACTGCACAAGGTAAACCCGTTTTTGGTTGATAAATTTGTTTTTCAGGTGAACCGGCTTGCAGCCGGTCATGCGAAAGTACAACTTTCGCACTCCGGCCTCACGGATTTTTAGTTCATTTCATACAAACAAGTTACACTATGTGGTTACTGTTGTGCCTGCCTTTTTTTGATATCCACAACCTTTTCGCCTTCGGAGCGCTCATCTTCGGCAGCAAAGGAAGCGGTTTCCACCTCTGCCATAAATTTCTGCATACGCCTTTCCATATCGCTGAAGGGTTTCAGGTGTTCACCGATAAGGTCCTGCATTTTTTCCTTGTTTTCCCGTTTGAGTTGGAATTCTTTATCCACGCCGTCCCTGACAATTTTTTCAAGGCGCTGAAATACATATTTGATAAGGATGTCATTGAGCTGTGATTCTGTTTCTGCCAGGTTGTCCCGTACAAAGAGCCAGGATTGTTCATTGAGTTCGTTGACCGCTTTTTCCATGTGATCTTTGTAAACATTGCTCAAAAATGCATTAAACTTTTGGGCTTTTAGATCCCAAACTTTGCTGTCTTTAATGTCTTTGGGCACCAGTTTGGCAATTTTGGTCAATTGCTGCGCAGCATGGGGGTTGGCAGGATATGAATAGTTGAGAAGTGTTTCAATCTTGTCATAGGACCTCTGAAAATCGCCCAGTTCTTTTTTGATGCCGGCGATCATGCTCTCGGCATGGCTCTTTTTGTCCAAAATTTTCCATTTATGGCTTAGAACAACAAAACGTTTTTTTGTTGAAAGCTCTGTCAGTTCGTTTAAGAAATTGCGAAGTTCATTAAGGTTGTTTTTAAGTTTTTCCAAATGAGCCTGGTTGAGGGACATGAGTTCCTGTGAAGATTCGAGTTCCAGGTTTATAAAAAGTTCGTCTTCGGAAATATCGGACCAGACCAGCAGGCTATCGAGGCGGGAAATCAAAGCACTGGCATACATTTCAAAGCCGTCTCTGACCTTTCTTTTGTTTTCCCGGATAATTTTGTCTTTGAAGTCCCGGTCAAGGGCGCTGACATATTCACCCCGTAACTCTTCGGAAATGTATCTTGAAAATCCTTCCAGTAAGATTTCATACTCGTCGAAAATCCTTCCGATACCTTCTTTAAGAACTTTTACAAATTTATCTTTTACCAGTTCATTGATACTGGTCAGAACATTGGTTTCAATTTCAAAGTACAAGGGGGCTTTTCTTCCGAGAACTTTCATTACTTTCCGGAATTCTCCCTGCAGGTTGATGTTGTTGCTGTATGTATTCTCGATGTGCTCCCAAAGTTCAGCGTTCCTGGTGGCCTCGATTTCATCTTGTTCATCTACCACCTTATCAAGCATTTTTCGGAGCGTCTCTTTTGCCTCCAGCGTTAAGCGCTTTCGTTTTTCTTCGATGTATTCTTCTTCCCGAAGTTTTTTTTCACTTTCCAGCATCTCGGAAAGATAGTGCCGGTGATCTTCCTGTTCTTTTCGAAGAATGGTGCAGATACGTTTGCATTTGACCAGTATGCCTTCGGCCATCTCTTTGAGAGTCGTTTTTTTGATTTCCGAATTGAGATAACCGAAAACATCCTTTCTGATTTTGCCCACCTGAGATAATTTGTATGCCAGTTCATGATCGTTGCTGTACCGGTGCATCAAATTTTCTTCATAGCTACGCATATGATCCTGAAGGCGTTCGCTTGATTGAATGCTGTTTCGTTTGTGCAGGCTCAGCCATGCAAGAAGTCCGTCCCGAGCCGAAGTGCGGTAGGATCGGAGATAATTGATGTCAAGATTGCTGCACATTTCTTCGAAATCGGCTTCAATGTCCTTTTTATCGAGATCGGTCACCAAATCCCACTGGTTGATCACCCAGAAAAACTTGTTTTGAATGTTGACATTGCTGCCCATGAAGCCTTTCAGGATTAAGTTTTCATCTTTGTCGAGGATTCTTTTGGCACTGAGCACCAGTACGATGGCATGGGCACTGCGTTTGATAAAATCCATCGTCACTTCTCTATGACGAGGATTATGAACCGAGACGCCGGGCAAATCGACAATAACAACATCAGGGGGTATGTCCACGTCTTTCAAACGGACCTCGATTCTATCTATAAAAGCAGCTTCGAGATCGTCCTTGATGGTAGAAAAGGCTTTTTCTCTGGTGCATTCCACTGAACGGGGTGTTTCCGATATTTTATCCTGCAGATTTTTTTCGTGCAAAAGAACTTTTTTGAAATGCTCCAGAAGTTTTGCATCCAGGTGGCTGTTTAAACCTTCCTCTTTAGCGGTTCTGATTTTTTTGTCAAAAACATCAATAATGCCATCATCGCCCAAATTGACTGCCGACAGATCTCCCAAGTCTTCTGCAAGGGCTCGGCGATAAAGCCTTTTGACTCTGAAAACCTCTTCTTTGCTCAAATAGTGAATAATAAATTCATCATCACTGGTTAAACTGCGCTTGATGTATGTGGGAACCGAGGTTAACGCTTTGCCGGCTTCGGGCAGGATATAATCTCCCAGCATGGCGTTGATCAACGTGCTTTTTCCTGAATTGAATCCGCCGACAAAAGCGATACGGTATTCTTTTTTTTCCAGGTCGACTAATTTGGTCTGCAGTTCCCTTTTGGTTTCAATGTAAAGATCTTTGGCTTCAGCCGATGGGACATCACCTTCAACCAGATATTGAAGGTTGGAATACAAATTTTTAAAAAATCCAATGAGCTTGTTGTGAAAATACTTATAGTTGTTCTCGTTGTTTTTCATATGTACTTCTCTCTGAATTGGTGTTGTCTGAATTTTTGTTCTCAGGGGCCTTTCCTTTCGAGTTGACCACAACGGCTACACTCGATTCGAACCGGAAACCCCATAAGGTCTATAATCATATTAGAATATTTGAATGCATGCATGAGGTCAAGGATAAAAAGAATAATCAATCTGGTTTTTCATTATCCCTTTTATTTTTAATAGAAATGATTTTCATCCAAAAAAGGGGGACCCATAAAGTGGCTCCGATAGCATTAAAAATGATAACGGGTGTCGATTGGATCAATATTCCATATATTGCCCAAAGGGAAAGTCCCGCAATGAGCATGCTCATAAAACCAAGATTTAAACTTCTTACATCTTTTGTGGTGTAAGAATAATAAAGTTGTGGCGATGCGCTGAATGTAGTCAGCATTCCTGCCAGGTAACCGAAAATCTCCGGATTGGTCATTTTAAGCCTCCTTTTTTTACCATCCTCGGGTCGATATTTGCTGATTTTCCGGCAAACTGGCAGCTTCGATACCCAACATAGGCTCTCCAAGGTTTTCGCTTATTCGGGCCAAAATATCGGGGTCATTGAAATGGGTGGTGGCTTCGACAATGGCTTTTGCCCGCTTTTCCGGAATAGAGCTTTTAAAAATTCCGGAACCGACAAAAACGCCGTCCACGCCGAGCTGCATCATCATGGCGGCATCAGCGGGGGTGGCAATACCGCCGGCTGCAAAGTTGACCACAGGGAGTGTTTTCAGGGTTTTGGTTTTTTTAACCAGTTCATAAGGGGCACCGATTTGTCTGGAATAACTCATAAGTTCTTCATCGCCCATGCTTTGAAGTTTTCGGATTTCTCCAAAAACGGCCCGTGCATGGCGTACGGCTTCGACCACATCACCGGTGCCTGCTTCACCTTTGGTACGGATCATGGCAGCCCCTTCGCCAATTCTCCGAAGGGCTTCTCCCAGATTTCGACAACCGCATACAAAGGGAATTTTGAAATTATGTTTAAAAATATGGTGAGCCTCATCGGCAGGGGTGAGCACCTCGCTTTCATCGATGTAGTCCACTCCAATGGCTTGCAGTATTTGCGCTTCAACAAAATGACCGATACGACATTTGGCCATCACCGGAATAGTAACCGCATTCATGATTTCACGGATCAATCCAGGATCTGACATGCGGGCAACCCCACCGTATAATCGAATATCGGAGGGTACCCTTTCAAGTGCCATTACAGCCACCGCTCCTGATTGTTCAGCGATGATGGCCTGCTCGGTGGAGACCACATCCATTATCACTCCTCCTTTGAACATCTGTGCCAAACCGTATTTTAAAGTTAAATCTTCAATTTGTTTTTCCGATTTTTCAGATACATTCATATTTTCCGAGACCATTCCATTCTCCTGTCTTTTTTGATAATTTCTGTTTGAAGTTAAAACAACAGGGTTTTATTGCTTGTTTATAAGGATTTTTTAAAATGCATCAGATAGTTTACGGAGATATTACCGCCAAGCCAATATTTTTGGGTAATCAGATTGTAATGCATTCCTGTGAAGTCCACATGATTTAGACCGGCCTTTGCGGCCCATGACTTCATTTCGGAAGGTTTTATAAAACGACGGAATTGATGGGTTTTTTTCGGGAGGATTTTCAAAATGTATTCACCGCCCACTATTACGTACAAAAAGGCTTTGAGGGTTTTGTTAATGGTGGCAAAAATGATGTTACCGCCGGGTTTGACAAGCTGTGCGCAGGCCATTACGACAGAAGACGGATCAGGTACATGCTCGAGCAGCTCCATACAGGTAACCGCATCATAAAATTCAGGTTTAATTTTTGCCCAACCTTCTACGCTGCTCTGGTGATAAGCGATATGAAGACCGGATATTTTTGAATGAGCGAGGGCTGATTGTAAAGGAGACGTGGCCATATCTATGCCTGTGACCTTTGCCCCTTCGGCTGCCAGGGCCTCGCTTAAAATGCCGCCTCCGCAGCCTACATCCAGAATGTTTGAGCCCTCAAGTACCTGTCGATTTTTAATGTAATCCATGCGCAGCGGATTGATATGGTGCAAAGATTTCATTTCACCTGAAAGATCCCACCAGCGGTCGGAGATTCTGTCAAATTTTTCAATTTCTGTATAGTCTATGTTGGTTATTTCTTTTTTCATAGTTCTAATGTGGGGGGTGTTGGAATTGTGAAAATAAACCGGCTGCCCTGCTCAAGTTGGCTTTCAATTCTCAAATGACCGCCGTTTTTTTCAATGAACTCTTTGCATAGACTAAGCCCCAGGCCGCTTCCTTTTTCGTTTCGGGTCCCATAAGTGGAAAAGGCTTCTTCGCTCCGAAAAAGCTTGTGCAAAAGATTTTCTGAGATGCCCACGCCGGTATCGCTGATAGTTATTTCGACAAAGCTTCCATAGGGTTTCGCACTGATAGTTACTTCTCCTGAGTCCCGAGTGAATTTTAAGGCATTGGAGATGAGATTTCGAAATACGGTCATCATCAGGTCGACATCTGCAAAAACCCTGAAGTGATCGGAAACTTTTGAATACATGGAAATATTTTTTTGTTTAGCAACGGAAGAAAGCAGGCGTATGATTTTTTCCAGCATCGGGCTCAGGTAAAAATTTTCAGGCTGACAACGGATGTATCCCTGCTGATTTTTGGCCCAGGAAAGTAAGTTTTCCAGAAGGTGATAGGTGTTTTGAGCCGATAATTTCATTTCATTTAAAATTTCAAGCCGATCGGCACTATCCAGAAAACCGGGATTTATGGTCACCATTTCAAGCATCCCGGAAAGCGAGGATATAGGGCCCCGAAGGTCATGAGCAATAATTGAAAAAAGTTTGTCTTTGGTGGCGTTGGAGATTTTCAGTTGTTTTTGTGCCTGCCGTAAGTTTAAATGAGCAATGACTCTGGCAAAAACTTCTTCTTTCCTAAAAGGTTTTGCGATGTAGTCCACACAGCCATGTTCAAATGCCTTGATTTTGTCTTCGGTATTATTCAATGCCGTGATAAAAATAATTGGGATATCATCAGTATCGGGGTTATTTTTCAGTCTTTTACAAACTTCGTAGCCATCCATTTCCGGCATCATTATATCGAGAAGAATCAGATCCGGTTTTTTTTGTTTGATAAATTTCAAGGCTTTGAATCCGTCTTTGACGGTGGCGACCTTCAATCCATTATTGCGCAGAATATTGGCCAGTACATGAAGATTATTGGTGTTGTCATCAACAACAATAACAGACGGTGCCTTTTTTGTTTCCATGTTGGTCCTTTTTTATTCACAAAATAAAAATTTATACATGTTTTCTGATTTGCTGCACAATTGAAGGAAAATTTGACATGATGATCTCGATTTCATCGATGTTATTATTTTCAGCATGTTCATAAAGGGTGCGGCTGTAGTTATCAAGAAGTTCAAAAGAAAAATTTCTTGCAATTTGTTGAAGTTCCTGAGCAAAGTCGATGATATCGTCAATATAAAATATTTCCCGGAGTTCCTCCCATTTAGGAATGATTTCTTTTTCCATTATGCTTAGTATTTGGGTAAGGTTTTTTTTCATATGCTTCGGGAAATAAGGATTTATGTCCTGTTGCGTGGCTTTTGGATTGTTGTCAGAAAAATCCGGTGCTTTTTTTACGGCTAAAAAGTCTTTCAGTCTGGCAATAAGCTTTTTGCGCGTAACCGGCTTGATGAGGCATCCGTCGAATGATGTTCCGATAGTGTTTTTCTTATCTTTCATTGCCAAAGCTGTAAGCGCGATAATTGGTGTTTGGGAAAATCGGGGATCATTTTTAATCGTTCTGGTGACAACAAATCCATCTTTGCCCGGCAACCGGAGGTCCATCAAAATAAGGTCCGGCTTGCTTGCATTCAAGAGGCCGAGAGCTTTTTCACCGTCCGGTGCCTCGATAACCGAAAGAGAGGTGTTTTTAAGATATTCTTTGATTAAAATACGATTGCTTTCGACATCATCGATAAGCAATATTTGCGCAGGTTTGAAAGACACTGTCATATCGTGGTGTAAAATTTCGGCCAGCTTATTTTTCGGATCTGCTCCAATGATTTCAATAGAGGGCAGAAAAACGTTGAAAACACTTCCTTTTTCCGGGCCGCTTGCGACTGTTATGGTTCCATTCATTAATTCCACAAGCTTTCTGGTTATGGTCAGCCCAAGTCCTGTTCCTCCAAATTCCCGGTTTTTCTGCCCCTTTTGTTGCCGGAAACTTTCAAAAATAATTTGCTGCTGATCTTCGGGAATGCCGATACCGGTATCTTCGACTTTGATGTTCAAGGAAACCGTCTGCATTTTACCGAAAAGATCTTCTTTGTGCAAACCGCCTTTGGCGCCTTCCATAAAAACATGAACCCTTATGTGCCCCTGATAGGTGAATTTAATGGCATTGGATATCAGATTGAACAAAATCTGCTTCAATCTGATATCGTCGACCAGAAGAACTTCAGGCACGTTTTTTTCTAACTGAATATCAAGGTGCAATCCCTTTTTTTTAATTTTTTCTATGAAAGTGGCTTCTATTTCATCAAAAAAAATTGACAATTTAGTGGGTTCCGGTTGAAGTTCCAACCTGCCTGCCTCGATTTTGGCCAAATCCAGAATATCATCAATAATATTAAGCAATGATTGGCCGCTTAGATATATTGACTCCAGAAACCCTCTGTGATGAACGTTAACCGTTTTTTCGAAAAGCAGTTCACAGAAGCCCAGAATGGCATTCATCGGTGTACGGATTTCATGGCTCATATTGGCCAGAAACTCACTTTTGGTCTGATTGGCAGATTCAGCCTGTTGCTTGGCATTTTCCAGATCCCTTTTGGCCTGAATCCTCTCGGTTACATCGTGAACGATGGAGAAAAGAAGTTTTTGATGATTGATCTCGATGGGTGATGAGTAGATCTCGACATTTCTGCAGGAGCCGTCTTTTAATTTGTGGGTGCACAAAAGGTGATTTTTTTGATTGTTTTTGATTTCATCTATGATTGTTTTAACTTCCTGAAAATTGTCACCCGCATAGAGCTGTTTAATGTCAAGACCGTAGAGTTCTTCCATGGAGTATTTGTAAAAATGCGAGGCTGCCTGGTTGGCCTCCTCGATAATGTTTTTTTCCGGATCCACAAGAACCATCGGAGCACCGTGATTAAGAAACATTTTTCTAAACCGCTCGGCACTTAAAGCAATCGCTCTGGCTTCCTGCATGGCAACCCTGTTTGTTTCTTCCTGGTGCAGGAGCCGTTTTAGGTTTTCTACATGTTCGATGCTTTTTTCCAGGGTGATACGCAGATCTTTAAAATCAAGAGGTTTGGTCAAAAAATCAAATGCACCCGCATTCATCGCTTTGCGGATATTTTCCATGTCATTGAAGGCGGAAATGATGATGGTGGTAATGACAGGATTCAGGGCAGGTTTGATATCCTGGATTTTTTGCAACAGTTTTAAACCGTTCATTCCCGGCATGTTGATATCGGTGAACACCAGGTCGGTATCCGGCTCATTTTTTAAAATATTGAGAGCTTCAAATCCATTGATGGCAAATAAAACATGAAAAGTTTTTGATTTTACTTCTTTTCTGAACAACTGTTCGATGATTAGCCTGATTTTGGCTTCATCATCCACATAAAGCATTTTTACCGCCATAATAAAATCGATCTCCAAATGCTCATTTTTCAATGTTCTTCATTTTGCTCACCCCCCTTTTGGGGGAGCCTTATGATTATTTCGGAAAATTGCCCTTTTTCACTTTTGGCTTCGATTTCTCCTCCATGACCATGGCAAATGATATCATGGCAAATGCTCAGGCCAAGCCCTGCACCTTCCCCGGCCAATTTGGTAGTATAAAACGGATCGAATATTTTACCCATGTGCTTTTGGCCGATACCCGTACCATTATCTCTGATCCGGATTTCCATATGATCTTCATTGTTTTGAGTGGAAATGATGATTTGCGGAAGGTATTTATCCGTTGAACCGCTTTGTTTTTCTGATAAAGCATAACAGGCATTGTTTATAAGGTTCACAAAGACCTGGTTCAGGGCTTGTGGCATTACCATCATATTTGGACTTTGTTCATCAAAATGGGTTTCGATGCTGACACTGAAGAAAGAGTCTTTGCTTCTCATGGCATGGTAAGCCAAACCAAGTGCATCTTTTAAAAGCTCATTGATATTTTCTTTCTGAAATTGGCTTTTTGAGTCCCGGGCATGAAGTAACATGGAGCGGATAATCCTGTCCGCACGGTGCCCTTCTTCAAATATGTTTTTGGAGTTGGATATCAAATCATTTAGAACCTCAAAAATTTCTTCCCGGTTTTTTAATGAAAGTACACTTTTTCCGGCTTCCAGGAATTCTGCCAGTTCACGGGTTCTTTCCAGATTTAAGGAGGCAAAGCTGTTAATTAAGTTCAAAGGATTTTTGATTTCATGGGCGATGCCTGCGGAAAGTCTTCCTAAAGAAGCCATTTTCTCCTGCATAATCAACTGATGCTGCGCCGTTTGCAGCTTTTCCAGAGTGCTTGTCAGTTCTTTGTTTTTTTTCTCTAAATTTTTCTGAAGATGCCGTATTTTCAGGTGGGTTTTGATGCGGGCCAGAACTTCGTCGATTTGAAACGGTTTAGGGATATAATCCACGCCACCCAATGAAAATGCTTTGACTTTGTCCAAAATGTCATTTTTTGCACTGATAAAAATGACCGGTATGTCCTGCGTTGCTATATTTTCTTTCAGGCTTTTACAAACGTGATAACCCGAGGCTTCCGGCATCATGATATCCAAAAGGACAATATCCGGAGGACTCTGTTTTGCAAACATCAGCGCTTTGTTTCCGTCTGTGAAAGCGGCAACTCCGTATCCCTCATCCAATAAGATTTTAGTCAGCAGATCGAGACTCGCCACGGAATCATCTACTACAATGATATTGTTATCCGCAGAACTGAGAATTCCATTTTTTACAATTTTATCACTATTTTTCTCATATTGAATCACATCGGATGGTTCAAGGTGGGAAGCGAAATCTATCTTCCAAATGTCTTTTTCAAGCTTATCCATTATCCCGCAATCTTTCTTTAAGCCAACATAAATTGCTGTTTTTATCAAAAACAGACTTTCTTAAACTTATGAAAAATGAGATAAATTTATTTAATTGTAATTTTTCATCATAAAACTTCAGATAACTAAAAGCAAAATGTTTTTAAATATTTTCTCATTATGACGGATTTGGGGGTGGTGGGTTGATAGAGTGTTATCTGTTTTTCCAAATAGTGTTTTGATAGTGTATTCATTTAAGCATTACTTCCGATGCAGCCTATTGGCATCGACCTAAGAGATGCTGTGTGCAGCAAGTCCCCCTTTGGAAAAGGGGGATTTAGGGGGATTTA
>SKZT01000122.1 GCA_007127235.1 Desulfobacteraceae bacterium | reverse complement strand
TGTGGCAAAGTGGCTTGAGGTCGAAAAAGAACGCACAAACCGAAAACGAAAGGATCGCTATGAGCTAGTAAACTTAGATAATCATGAAGATAAAGCAGCAGCGTAATTCACCTGCAAAAAACATCATTTCATGATTGTCAAGAATTAAAATCCGAAAACTCAAGTATATAGAAATTATGAGGTATTGTCCTGATTCAGAACCTTTTACCAATTTATCAAAAATGGATCCTAAAAAATCAAAAATACTGATTTTAACTGAAAAACCCTCGGTCGCCAGGGATTTTGCAAAAGCTTTGGGAGTCAAGGGCAAAAATGACGGATACCTGGAAAATGAGCACTATATCATTACCTGGGCAGTAGGTCATCTTGTCGAACTGTTTGAGCCCCAGGACTACGATATCAAATGGAAAAAGTGGCGCCTGGAAGATCTTCCGATTCTTCCTGCACGCTTTCAATATAAACCGGTCCAAAAGACACGTAAGCAATTGAAAATCATATCCAATCTTCTTTCCAAAAAAACTCCCGGCCAGGTGGTGATTGCCACGGATGCCGGGCGGGAAGGAGAAGTGATTGCCCGGACCATTTTAATGGCCGCCGGATTACGTGCAGAAAGTTTTCAAAATAAAGAAAACATCAAACGATTCTGGACCAGCCAGGCCCTGACCCCTCAAGTGGTCAAAGCCGGTATGAATGATTTAAAACCGGCAGGTGAATATGACCGTTTGTGGCATGCCGGGCAGGCCAGACAGATTGCCGACTGGCTGGTTGGAATGAACGGGTCCCGGTCAGCGACCATTAGAATGAACGATCTTTTCAGTGTGGGAAGGGTTCAGACAGCCGTGCTCTCCCTTTTGGTTGACCGGCGCCGGGAACGGGAGAATTTTAAACCCGAACCCTATTGTATTTTAAAAGCCCATTTTGAAAATGAAAAAGGCGAATGGTGGGGAACCTGGTTTAGGGACAACCAGGCAAGAATTGCAACCGAAGAAGCCGCCGGAAAAATTCGTGCCAACGTTGAAAATCAGACAGGCCGGGTTCTTTCTGTTGAAAAACAAAAGAAAAAGCAAGCCCCACCCCTGTTGTATTCTCTGACGGATTTGCAGATAAATGCCAATTCCAGGTACGGCTTTTCCGCTAAAAAAACATTGACTATTGCGCAGGCTCTCTATGAAGAAAAAAAATGCCTCTCCTATCCCCGCACTGAATCCCGTGTGCTGGGAACACAAAATGTATCTCTTGTCAAAAAAATTATCGACGGTCTTTCCATTTCTTATCCGGAAACGTTTGAAAACATCCTTCCTGAACGAATCAGCAAAACCTACTCCCGTGTATTTGATGATTCCCGACTAACAGATCATCACGCTATCATTGTCCTGGCACCGATTCCTGAAAATGCAACCAGGGATGAAAAAAATATCTACGATCTGGTTTTAAAACGATTTGCTGCGGCTTTTCATGCCGATTGCGAGTATGAACAGACAGTTATTATCACAAAAGTAAAAGATGAAAATTTTCGCACCCAGGGCAAAAGAATTCTTAAACCCGGATGGCGGGCGGTGTATGATGAACAACAAGAAAAAAAAGCCGGTTCGGAAGATGAAGCCGAGGATGAGAATCTTCCTGCTCTGTCAAACGATGATCCCGCCAAGGTTAAAGACGCCAGAGTCGAACGCAAAGAAACACTTCCACCCCCGGATTATACAGAAGCCCTTTTATTGCGGGATATGACCAATCCTGTGCGATATGTGAATGAAGACGAGCTGAAAAAAGTGTACCGGGGAGATACCGGTCTGGGTACTCAATCCACCCGCGCACAGATAATCGAAACTTTGCTGACCCGAAGATATGTGCAAAGAAAAAGCCGTTATCTGATGGCCCTGGATAAGGGGTGTTTGCTGATTGACACGTTAAGGCATTTTAACAAAGCCCGAATTCTTGCATCCGCAGAGGAAACCGCCCGCTGGGAGATGCAACTCAACCGGATTGCACGGGGGGAAGAAACCGGAAAAGCTTTTTTAGAGAGCATTAAAACCTTTATCTGCGAAATTGTCGATGAATTCAAATCCGGGGATATTGCACCGCCTGTAAACACGGAACAATCCAATGCAGCAAAAGGTCCTGCCGCTGTCTATGGCAAATGTCCCCGATGCGGCGGCAACATCATTGAAGGAAAAAAAGGCTTCGGATGTGCCAACTGGCGAAAAACAGACGGCGCCTGCCGGTTTGTCATCTGGAAAAATATCGCCGGAAAAACCATCTCCAAAAGTATCGTCACCCAACTGCTTGAAAAAGGTATGACTCAAAACCTCTCCGGATTTACCTCCAAAAAAGGAAAAAAGTTTTCCGCCCGCCTGAAAATTGCACCGGATACAAACAATGATAATCTCCCAAGCGTGATCTTTTATTTTTAAAGGAGTGCAAAAGCTGTGCTTTTGCGGAAAGGGCCTATCCACTTAGATGGCCTAAAGGCTTCCAGTGACCCGTCTGCAAAGGAACAAAAGGCTGGCAAAGGGCACAAGGTCCTTTTCCCTATAAGGAGGGGAATATGTGGCGAAGGAGCGACAGGCAAATACAAATTAGACCATCGAAGTGGATAGCCCCTTTGCGAAAAATGCAAAAGCACAGCTTTTGCACTCCAAACCTATTGAAATCCTTAGGATTCAACCAGCAATAAATTCATATTTCGGATTGATCTTAAAATTGCTTTGAATTGGGTTTCCCTGATGGATTTGATTATTCCGAAGACCACTGAATCAAGGCCAATGGGCTTTCTCCGAAATGACGGAATAAACCTCGACAATCCCCAAATTGATGCTAAGAATATTCTTCAATAGGAGGTTATGCATATGCCGTTGAGTAATTTGAAAATAAACGAAAACAGAAGGTCTTTTTTAAAGGCTCTGGCTGGATTGGGCCTCACCATAAGTTTTCCAATTCAGGTTGCAGCTTTTATTAAGCCCCCACAGTTATTTTTGAGCGAAAACAACCCGGACCCATCCGGAAAACCAAATACAAAGGAGCCAAATGCAATGGATAAAGTGGTCAAAACCGACGAGGAATGGAGGCAGATTTTAACTCCGGAACAATATCAGGTCACCCGCAAAAAAGGGACAGAACGTCCCTTTTCAGGAAAATATGATGCTTTCAAGGAAAAAGGAACCTATGTCTGTGTTTGTTGCGACAATCCATTGTTCAGTTCCGAGGCCAAGTTTGACTCCGGAACCGGCTGGCCCAGTTTTTTCGAGCCCATTTCAGAAAAGGCTGTCCGCACCAAGCCCGACTATAAGCTGTTCATGAAACGCATCGAAGTGCTCTGCAACCGGTGCGATGCTCATCTGGGACATGTGTTTGAAGACGGACCAAAACCCACCGGCCTGAGATATTGCATGAATTCCGTGGCGTTGAAATTTGTAAAGCCATAAAGGAAGGTAAACCTCAAACTGAAACAAAGTTTTCGACTTTATCCACTGTAAGCGTTACCGCGCCCCAGTCCTCATCGACTGTCCCGGTGAGCATGTAGGGGCGCCCCCGATCGAGGATATGGCAGAAGCGATTGTAAGCCTGGGGAAAAAAGGTTGTTTCTACGATACCCGTGTCATCTTCAAAAGTTAAAAATTCCATGGGATCGCCATGCTTGGTATGCACTGTTTTTCCGGTGATGAGCCATCCTGCAAACCGGATTTGTTTTTTGATATATTTGGGGACATCAACAGCTTTGGTGATCCCTTTGTTTTTTAGGAGATGGTCATAAAGGGTCATGGGATGACGGTCACAAAGAAATCCGAGGACAGCGAACTCGCGGCGAAACTTTGCTTGCCGGTTTTCGCGTGGGAAAAGGGGCAACGCAACACTATCATCATTTTGCTCCGGAAAAAGAGAACCTGCAGACAAATGTTTCTTCTTTGAATTTTTCCAGGCGGAAAACTCCCATAGCAGCCCTGCCCGGCTTTTGTTTTCATGAAAGCCATCCAGAGCACCGCAATGAATTAACGCCCTGGCCTCGGGTTCATCGGGACAGACCCGGTCTAAAAAATCACGCAAACTTGAAAAAAGCCTTTTTTCGCGCTCTTCAATGATTCGGTCCATGGTCTTGCGGAAAAGGGCTTTGATTGACAAAAGGCCCACGCGGATAGCACCATCATGGCCGGACCAATGGATTTCACTCCGGTTGATATCCGGCGGAAGCACTTTCAATCCAAGCCGCCGGGATTCGGAAACATAAGCAAAAGTGCTGTAGAATCCCCCCTGGTTGCTGATCACTGCCGCCATGAATTCTGCAGGAAAGTGTACCTTGAGATAAGCAGCCTGAAAGGATACCCGGGCATAGGAAGCGCTATGGGGCTTGCAAAAAGAATATCCGCTGAAACTCATCATCATTTCCCATACGGCTGCAATCTGATCATCGGTTACCCCCCGCGCTCCGGCACCCTCAGCAAACCTGCCATAATAATCCTGCAGTTGATGCTCACGGTCTTTCCTGCTCATGACCTTTCTTAAACCGTCGGCTTCGGCATGGGAAAACCCGGCCATTGACACGGCCACCCTGGAAACGTCCTCCTGATAAACCATGATCCCCAAAGTATCGGTCAAAGCATCTTCCAGCAAAGGATGAATCGGATCCCATGTTCCCCCATGGAGGCGGCGGATATATTCCCGGATAAATTCGTTTGCCGCCGGTCGAATAATGCTGCTGTGGATAACCAGATGCTCGAAATCACCCACGCCTGTTTTTTGTTGAAAAAGACGCATGGCCGGGCTTTCGATATAAAAGCATCCCATGGTGCGCCCCTGTGCCAGAGCTTCCTGGGTCATAAAATCATCTTCGGGTTCCCATCCGATCTCTTCAAAACAATGACCATTTTTCTTGACATTATCGACAGCATCCCGGATCACACCCAGACTGCGGTTTCCCAGCAGATCGATTTTGACCAGCCCGGCATCCTCAACAGCATCTTTTTCCCACTGAATAACGGGCACACCTTTGGCCGTTTTTTGCACCGGGACATATTCATGGACAGGGCGAGGGGTAATTACCACCCCTCCCGGGTGTACCGAAAGATATCTGGGCGTGCCGATGATCTGCTGTGCGATGTAGATAATTTCGGGCCAGGGACTTGGAAAATCCAGATGTTTTAATCTCGGAAGTTTTCTTAACCGCTCAAAGAGTTCTCCCTCAGTATCGCCCCTGGGCCGGAACCAGGGAAGCCGCTTGGAAACCCGGCCGATTTCCGTATCGGTGAGTCCGAAAACTTTGGCAACTTCCCGGATAGCCATCCGGGGTTTGAATGTGACATGGTTGCATACCATGGCTGCATGATCATGATAATGGTCCAGCACATTTTCCAGCACCTGATCGCGCTCATCCCAGGCGAAATCCACATCAATATCCGGTGGATCTTTACGGCCCGGATTCAAGAACCTTTCGAAATAGAGATTGTGTTTGACAGGACACACATTGGTGATATTCAAACAGTAGGCCACAATAGATGCAGCACCTGAGCCCCTTCCACAGGTACGCGAACTTTTTTCAACAATATTTTCAACGATTAAAAAATAGGCCGAAAACCCCATTTGCGCGATGGTTTTCAATTCATGCTCAATTCTGTCCACCACCGCCTCGCCAAGTTCTTCACCATATCGAATTCGGGCGCCTTCATACGTTTTTTCTCTTAATATTCTGTCGGCGTTCTCAAAATTTTTGCAATTCCATGGCGGCATCACCAGGCCGAAATCTGGTTTTTTAAAGGTCAGCCGTTCGGCAATAACAAGCGCTTGGCGAAGCGCCTGGGGAAAAACAGAAAACCGCCGCTCATATTCGGCGGGTGAAGCAAACCAGGCATCTTTCGGTGCAACTTCGGAGGAAGAAAGGCGGGAAAGGGATGTGTTTTTGTCAATGGCCCTCAAATAAAGGTGAACCAGGTGGTTTTTGGGTTTAACAAAAAAACTTCCGGGGGTGGCTACCAGTGAAACCCCCAGATATTTGGCGGCTTTTCGCAAAGGATGTTCCCGGTGAAGCGGTCTGCGCGGCATGGATGCAAACACGTTAACACCGGCTTCGTATAAGGGTTGGAGCAGCTCCGGATTACGGGTAAGCACCACCAACCCTTTTGAACATGAGGCAAGGATGTCTTTTAAACAAAAAAGGCCGGACATTGAAGATGTTTTTGTACCGGCACTTCTTTTGCCCTGCAATTTTTTTAAAAAATGTCCTCCCATATGCCGGCAGGTCAAAGCCCTGCAAAGATTACGGTAACCTTCCTCATTTTCCACCAGACAAACCGCTCTTGCTCCGGTTTGGGAATCTGTAATTTCAGCGCCCACAATGGGTTGAATATTTTCACGTTCACATGCCGCCAGAAAAGGCCATAGTCCGTAAAGATTATCGGTATCGGTCAAGGCCAGGCGCGAGTACCCCATCCGGCGAGCGGCCCTGCACAGATCCTGAACCGATGAGGTGCCCCACATGAGTGAAAAATGGGAGCGAACCGTTAGGGGTACCATTGCCATATGAAAAGAAAAACTGCCCGAAAGTTTATGCTTTAGCTTACCGTCCTAAACATCTATTCCTTCAAGCTTCCACTTTTGGCTTCCCGCAGGAGTGGCGAAAGTCCATTCTTCTTCAAATTTCACAGAATTTTCAGCATCGCCTTTGACAATATCTCCGGATTTTTCGTCCACGGTATAATCCAGCAAATTGGCTGTAAACCGGACGGTAACAAAAGCTTCGCCATCCTGAACACCGGCATCGACCAGCTCAACATTGCGCACCGCGATATTTTCAAGGCGCTCGCTATGCCCCTGCTGCCTGAGTTCCTCAAAATATTGTGCGTATTCACCCAGCAATTGATCTCCAACAAATGGCTTCAGCACCGTTGTATCCCGCCGGGTCCAGCCGGCCTGAATTTTAAAAAACAGATCCTGCGCCGTCTCTTTAAAAGCCTCGGGATCAAAGGTATCATCAACGGCCCAGATTTCTTTTACCCCGGCAACCAAAGGGTCTTCCACAAGGTTTTCCTGTGTCTCCTGCTGAGCCCCTGCTCCCGAAAAAAGGCTGGAAGGCGCGTTTTGATCCTGTGGAATTTCCGCACCGGTATTTGCGGCAAGCGCTTTGCGCCGGGAAATCCATCTGTAAATTAAAAAGCCGCCTCCTGCCAGCAGGAGTATTTCAAACATACCAATTCCACTGCCGCCCAGCCCAGCCGAGCCGCCCATGCCATGGGCTAATCCACCAAAAAGCATACTGCCAAGAAAACCACCCATGATCCCACCAGCCAACCCCCTGACAAAAGGACTTCCCATTGCTCCCGTGGGAGTTCCGGGCTGGCTTGTGGTGGTCTGCCGGGGCTGGGTCTGTGTTTGTTGAGGTGCCTGTCTTGATTCGGGGGGCTTTTTAAACGAGCGCCCACCACCACGGGAACGGGCATCGGCAACCTCCAGAAAACCGGCCACCAAAAAAAACAACACCATACCCAAAGCGGTTAGGATAATTTTCTTTTTTTTACCTATCTGCATGTAAT
>SKZT01000314.1 GCA_007127235.1 Desulfobacteraceae bacterium | reverse complement strand
CTCATGTGGCGATTACAGCAACAGGATCCCAATATTTTCGTGGGAGTTGTCAAACCTTTTCCGGAAATATCCGATATTTTACCTGTTTTAAAAGAAAGAAAAATTGAAAAGGTCTGGTTGCTGCCGTTTATGGCTGTTGCCGGAGACCATGCCCGAAACGACATGGCAGGACCTGATGAAGATTCCTGGAAATCCATTTTAGAAAATGCCGGGATGGAATGTGAAGTGATTCTTCGCGGTACCGGGGAGTACACAGAGTTTGTTGATATCTGGGTGGATCACATTCGAGAAACCATGGAACAGTTTTAATGAGTCAGCCGATTTAATATGTTTCGCAAAATGCAATTGTGGCCCCAACTGCTTTTTCTCGGGATCATTTTAAGTGCTCTTGTGGTGATGGCTTCAACCATGGGCTACATGAAGGTTGGTTTTATTGAAGTGCTTCGTGTTTTTGGTGCCGAAATTTTAGGGGAGGGTAGATTTGCGGCCAGTACAGACCCAATTGTCAAGGCCGTTGTGCTGGATGTACGAATACCCCGTATTTTGGCGGCGGCGATTGTGGGAGGAACCTTAGCGATATCAGGGGCGGTTTTCCAGGGGATACTGTTAAATCCCCTGGCAGACCCCTATACGTTAGGGGTATCTGCCGGCGCTGCTTTCGGGGCTTCAATTGCTCTTATTTTAAATATAACGCTGTTGGGCGGTTTCAATGTGGCTGTCTTTGCATTCGTCGGAGCCCTGTTGACTCTTGCGGTGGTCATGTATCTGGCAGCTTCTGCCGGAAGTTTTTCTTCAAATAACCTGATTTTGTCAGGGGTTATTGTGGCTGCCATTTTATCGGCCGGGATCAGTTTTATTAAGTATATGGCCGATGAGCAGATGTCCGTGATTATTTTTTGGCTTATGGGAAGTTTAAGCTCAAAATCCTGGTCGGATGTTTTAATTCTTCTGTTTTTCTCTGGGACGGGGGCCGGGGTTTGTTTCTATTTCTCCAGAGATTTGAATATAATGTCCCTCGGGGGCAAAACAGCGGGTTCCCTGGGGGTGGATTCTTCCAAAATGATGCCGATACTGCTGGTGACTGCATCATTGATGGCTGCGGTGTGTGTTTCGGTCTCAGGAATTATCGGTTTTGTGGGACTCCTGGTTCCCCACATGGCGAGGATGGCCACAGGGCCTGATAACAGGCGGCTTATACCGGTATCTTTTTTGTGCGGTGCAATTCTTTTGCTGGCGGCCGACACGGTAACCCGGGCGGTACTTCCGGCGGAAGTGCCTATTGGCGTTCTTACCGCTCTTATCGGCGGTCCTTTTTTTTGCTATATTTTTCGAAAACGCCAAAAAACGCAAAGTCAACATGGCTTTTGAACTCAAACAGGTATGCTTCTCTTATGGTGACCACAGGGTTATCGAAAATTTGTCGTTTTCGATCCTGCCAGGCTGTTTTCACGCAGTTTTAGGCCCGAACGGTTGCGGAAAAACAACCTTGTTGGATCTGTTGTCGGATCATATTCGGCCCGATTCAGGTGAGGTTTTTTTAAACGGGAATAAATTAACAAGCTATGGGAAAAGATTGCTTGCAAGGTATGTAGCCTCGGTACCCCAGGAATACCAGGTGAATTTTCCTTACACTGTCAGGGAGGTGGTGGCCATGGGAAGGTATCCTCATCAGGCCCGTTTCAGCCATCCCACCCGGGAAGATATGCAAATTGTCGACAAAGCCCTTGAGATGTGTATGGCGGATGAGTTGGCTGAACGGTTTATCACGGAATTGTCAGGGGGGGAAAAGCAGAGGGTCATTTTTGCCAGGGCTATCGCTCAGCAGACATCAGTACTTCTTCTGGATGAACCCTGTGCAAGCCTGGATGTCAAACATGCCCTGGGAATTTTAAATGTGGCTTCCAGCCAGGTACGAACAAAAGGGGTAACCGTGGTAGCGGTTATGCATGACATTAACCTGGCTGCCAGGTTTGCTGACAATCTGATTTTTATGAAACAGGGGCGAAAAATTGTATCAGGGCCTGCCAGACACAGCCTTGACGCAACAATCATCAGGGAAGTTTTTGATGTCGATTCGGTTGTTACCACCGAAAAGCACTTGAACGTTCCTCAGGTAGTGTTTCTTCAATGAAGACATGGTAGGAAACTTAATATATATGGCACAATGCAACACTCGGGGAATTTGGAACGAGGGCGGGTTTGGAACCCGCCCCTACAGTTTTCCACAGTTGATATTCTATAAACAAATCACCCCCAAATCCGTTATAACCAGGTTATTTTTTATATGTCTATTCGTACTGGCAGGTCACCATGCCCATGCCCAAGAAATGGCCCTGGTTTCAGAAAACAAGATAAGAGATTGCGCGGGGCGTCTTATCTTTGTTGAAAAGCCATTTGAGCGCATTATTTCATTGTTTCCTGCCCATACGGAAAACCTCTTTTTTCTGGGTGCGGAAAATGCGGTTATAGGAGTGGCCCGAAGTGATGATTATCCTCCGGAGGTTAAAAATATATCCCGGTTTTCTGCGCAGGATGGGCTTGAAAAATTTTTAGCCGCAAAGCCTGACCTGATCCTTGTTCGGCCCATGCTCGATCATGGTTATGCCCCCCTTATCAAACGGTTGGAGCAATTCGGTATTACTGTGGTTTCATTACAGCCATCCCATGTCGATGAAATGTTTATCTACTGGAAAATCCTGGGCCGGCTGACGGGTAGGGAACAAAGCGCGGAAAAGATGGTTGGTTTTTTTAAAAAAAATGTGAATAAAATCAACTCTCTGGTTCATGAAATCGAGCAGGAAAACCGGCGGAGAGTTTATTTCGAAGCAATTCACAGTCAAATGAAGACCTTTTCTCCTGGGGCAATGCCTCTTTTTGCACTGGAAACCGCAGGGGGAATCAATGTGGCTTCCGAAGCGACTTCTGTTCGCGGAACCAATATTGCCTATTTTGGAAAAGAAAAAATCATGTCTTTGGCAGACCAGATCGATATTTATCTTGCACAGCATGGAGTCATGAATCGATCTACAAAAGAAATGATTCAAAATGAGCCTGGGTTTTCCGTAATTAAGGCTGTCAGGGAAGAAAAAATTTATCTGGTGGATGAAAAGCTGGTTTCCAGGCCCACCATGCGATTGCTTTCGGGTATTTTACAGATTGGTGAAATACTATACCCGGAAATTTTCAACAATGATTTTAAAGGAAGCATTTATAAATGAGCTTTTCCTGTCCCAAGGGCGTGGTTGTCGCCGGTAGCCATAGTGGAAGCGGAAAAACGACGGTTACACTGGGTCTTTTGGCCGCCTTGAAAAAGCGGGGATTTTCACTGGCCCCTTTTAAAGTCGGTCCTGATTTTATCGACCCGGGACATCACCGGCAGATCACGGGAAAGCAAAGCCGGAATCTGGATGGTTGGATGCTTTCTGAATCGGAAAACCGTAAAATTTTCACCAAAGGCATTGCAGATGCCGACATAGCGGTTGTAGAAGGCGTCATGGGACTTTTTGACGGTTATGACGGCCGGAGCGAAGCTGGTTCCACCGCTCAGATGTCCAAGTGGCTGAATCTGGAAATTTTGCTGGTTGTGGATGCCCGCTCCATGGCAAGAAGTGCGGCTGCAGTGGTGTTTGGTTTTACGCAGTTTGACCCTGAATGTCGTTTTTGCGGAGTGGTATTCAACAATGTGGCCAGTTCGCGGCACATGAATTATCTTCGCCAGGCTATGGAAGGTACAACATCTTTGCCGGTGCTGGGGGGATTGCCTAAAAATGCGGATCTGCAAATCCCCGGGCGTCATCTGGGCCTGGTGACTGCCGAAGACCATGCTTTTACAGAAGAACGGGAAGCCTCTCTGGCAAAGTTCATCGAGGATCATTTGGATTTGGACGGTCTTATTGACCGACTTTCCGATATTGTTGTTGAAAATATGGGGCGTACGGTAGATGAACAAACGATGGGTGGCAGCCACAAGTATTTTTCGGTGCCCAGCGATTATAAAGTGCGAATCGGGGTTGCCCGGGACAATGCATTTTGTTTCTATTATCCCGATAACTTCGAGCTGCTTGAGAAATTCGGTGCAAGGATTGTATTTTTTTCTCCGGTCCATGACCGAACTGTTCCCGAAGGATTGGATGGCCTTTATTTGGGAGGAGGGTATCCGGAATTGCACGCGGACAGGCTTTCCAAAAACATATCCATGAGAAAGAGTATTTTAAAGATGTGCAGAGACGGTATGCCGGTTTATGCGGAGTGCGGGGGGTTCATGTACCTGGGTGAAAAATTGATTAAAAAAGAAGGCGGCACTTATGATATGGTCGGATGTTTTCCTTTTACGAGCCGCATGAAAAATCGGCTGGTGGCACTTGGATACAGGAAAATCAGGTTGTCCCATGAGACACCGTTAGGGGGGAAGGGACTTGCTGCCCGAGGACATGAATTTCACTATTCCCTTATGGAAAAAAGCCAATCAACGAAAAAGGTGAGCATGGTGTATGAAACAACGGATCGATCCGGAGCAGACCGGAATTGCCCAGGCTATCTGGTGAATCAATGCCTTGGAAGTTATGTGCATTTGCATTTCAGAAGCTGTCCGGCAATGGCTGAAAATTTTGTATCCGCATGCAGCAAATACCACTCAAATAGAAAGGAAAAAGAGAATGCTTCCTTCTGAAATTGAAGATAAAAGTTTTGAAATCATCGAAGCCGAAGCCGGGAATCATGGGTTTTCTCCGGAGCTGTGGACTGTGGTATCCCGGCTTATTCATACCAGTGCTGATTTTGAATATATCAACACTGTTCGTTTCCATGATGATGCAGTGGCTGAAGGTATCGGTGCTATTCAATCGGGAAAAAATATCATTACGGACACGCACATGGCCGAAGCTGGTATTCGAAAAAGAGATTTGAAAACTTTCGGATGTCAGTTGATGTGCTTCATTGACGCACCTGAGGTGATCGAGGCTGCCAGGCGGAATAAAACGACCCGTGCATATGCCGCAGTGGATGCCGCTGTTGAGCAGATGAAAGGTGGTATTTACGTGGTGGGTAACGCACCTACCGCATTGTTGAGGCTTTTGGAGTTAATCAAGGAAAACAGAGCGAAACCCTCCTTAATCGTGGGTTTGCCTGTCGGCTTTGTCAACGCTGCCGAATCCAAGCATGCCCTGATTAATGCCAAGGTACCCTATATTACCAACACCGGGCGCAAAGGTGGCTCCAATGTGGCGGCAGCAGTGGTTAATGCCTTGATAGCTCTGTCAATTACTTCCATTGAGTGAAATTGAAAAGGAGTGCAAAAGTTTGGCTTTTGCGGTCGGTAGCATCCGCAATCCTTTACAAAAAAAGATTTTCACACTTCGAAGGAAAACAAAAGGAAATATTAATGGAAAGCCAAATCGGAACATTTTACGGCATCGGAGTCGGACCTGGGGAGCCGGACCTGATTACCCTCAAAGCGGCCAAGGTGTTGGCAAGTGTGGACGTTGTTTTTACAGCGTCCTCATCGAAAAATGCCCATAGCCTGGCAGTGGATATTGCCGGAGCGCATATTCCAGATACAACCCCTGTTATCAAGCTTCCCTTTCCCATGTGTACCGACAAAAAAGTATTGAAAAGTGCATGGGAAAAAAATGCAGAACAAATCATAGCCACCCTTAAAGAGGGAAAAGACGCTGCTTTTATAACATTGGGCGATTGTATGACTTATTCCACCTACGGATATCTTTCACGGGTTATCAACAAGTTGGCACCCGGGACGATAATGGTGGCAATACCCGGTATCACGTCCTACCAGGCTGCTGCAGCAAGGTTGAACCGTCCATTGGTGGAAGGTGAAGAGGCGCTTCTGATTTTATCGGGTGTACGAGGTGGGACCCGTTTTCGGGAATTATCCCGGAATGCGGAAAATATTGTTTTCATGAAAGCCTATAAAAATATTTCCGATATCAATCGGGCATTGGAAGAAAAAGGATTTCTGGAAAACAGCGTCGGTGTGACAAGCTGCGGACTTCCCGAGGAGCGGATCGTCGAAGATATCAGAGAATTTGAAAACATTGCACCCGATTATTGGACATTGATTTTGTCAAAGCAATACAACCGTAATGAGTAGAAAAAATTCAAAAAAGCATAAACACCGAAAACTTCGCTCAGGTTTTACAACCGGCACAGCGGCTGCCGCCGCTGCCAAAGGGGCGTTAATCAGGCTTTTGGAAAAAAGATCTCCCCTTTGCGTCATGGTGAACCTTCTTAATGGTGAGACCTGGCGTATCCCTGTGGAAGCTGTTTGTGAAAAAAGCCGGTTTGAGGCCGAATGCAGGGTGGTAAAAGATGCCGGCGATGATCCTGATGTAACCAACGGTGCCGTAATTGGGGCAAGAGTAGTCTTTTTGAAACGGGATTGGGTCTTTGAAGTTCAGATTGTGGGGGGGGAAGGAGTCGGGAAAGTAACAAAACCCGGACTGGAAGTGCTTCCAGGGGAACCGGCAATCAATTCGGGTCCTCGCAAAATGATTGAAGAATCGGTGAGGCAGGTATTAGAAAGGAACCAAAAAAACGGAAGCGTTCGTGTGGAAATCTTTGTCCCCGAGGGCGAGCGGCTGGCAAAAAAAACCTTGAATGCCCGTTTGGGCATTTTAGGCGGCATATCGATTCTGGGTACGACAGGTGTTGTGCGACCCATGTCCCATGAAGCGTACACGGCCACAATTTTTTCAGCCCTTTCAGTTGCCCGTGCAGGCGGAATCAAAAAAATTGTGATGTCCACAGGAAGGCGAAGTGAGCGTTGTGCGCAGGCTTTCCTGCCGGATATGGCTCCGGAAGGGTTTATTCAGATTGGTGACTTTTTTTCTCAATCACTCAAAATGGCTGTTGAGTTTGGATTTGAAAATGTGTTTCTGGCGGTTTTTTTTGGCAAGGCCGTAAAAATGGCCCAGGGAGCCGAATGTACCCATGCAGCGAAAACAAGACTATCCTTGCAGTCGCTGGCGGCGTGGGCTCTTGAAAGAGGCTGTGATAAAGCTCTCGCAGAAAGATTGGAAATGGCCAATACGGCTCGCGAGGCTTTTGATTATGTTCGCAGCGATTTTCCCTTACTTATAAATGACGTGGGAGAACGCCTGGTTCAATCGGCCATGAGGTTTTCACAGCATCAGATTCATGTGGATGCGGTTATCTTCGACTATAAGGAAAAAATGGTCTGGGACAGCCGAAAAGGGATTAAAACATTATGAAACCCGTGGATATTGTGGGTGTTGGCCTGAGCTTTTCGGATTTGAGCCAGAAATACCTGAAAATCATTCTTGGTGCCGATATTCTGGTGGGAGGCCGGCGGCATCTGGCTTGGTTTGAAGATCATCCAGGGGAAAAAAGGGAAATTGTTTCTCCCTTATCGGGGGTGGTAGCCTATATAAAAAAAATAATGGATCAGAAAAAAGTTGTGGTTCTAGCATCGGGGGATCCGCTTTTTTACGGAATTGGCCAAGCGCTGGTCAAAGCTCTGGGGGCAAACAATGTGCGCATTTTTCCCAATATCAGCACACTCGCTGCCTGTTTTTCCCATCTTAAAATCCCGTGGAACCAGGCCAAGGTGATAAGTCTTCATGGGAAAAGCCCCTTGCCTGAACTGGTCAGGGCGCTGAGATCCGAACATCCCGTATTTGTTTTGACCGATCCGGAACACAACCCGGTATGGGTAGGTGATTTTTTGCTGAGGCAAGGGTTGAATCAATTTTGCATATGGGTGTTTGAGCGTCTGGGGGAACCCGATGAGCGAATTCGCCGGTTTTTGCCCAATACCATTTCCCATGCAAATTTTGCTGAACCCAATGCCGTGGTTTTAACAAGAAAATATGAGGAAAAAAAGCTTTATCCTTTGATCATAGGAGCGCCGGAGCATTGGTATGAACATGAACGCGGACTGATTACCAAAGCGGAAGTCCGTGCCATAACCCTTGCCAGGTTAAGGCTTTCTTCTGAGCATGTATTCTGGGATTTGGGCGCCGGTAGTGGCTCCGTGGCTATTGAAGCTGCAATTTTTGTAAAGCGGGGTCAAATTGTTGCTGTGGAAAAAAATAAGTCAAGGGTGGCACAAATTAAAACCAATGCAAAAAAATTCGGAGTCGATCACATAAAAATAGTGGAGGCAAATCTTCCGGATAGCATCGAAGATCTGCCCCTGCCCAATCGAGTGTTTATCGGCGGAGGCGGCAAGGACCTTATTACCATAATGGAAACCGCATCGGAAAGACTTCTTCCGGAAGGACGGATGGTAATCAATGCGGTGCTGGTTGAAAACATGACCTGTGCCTTGGAAGCACTGAAAAGATTGGGTTTTAAAACGGATGTGGTTCAGGTGCAAATCAGCACCGGTGAATCCATGAGGGTTGGTACTCGCTTTTCCGCCAAAAACCCCGTCTGGATTATCTCCGGCCAGCGTTAACGGCCGGTTAAGCTGCTTTGAGCATTCCGGAGTGCGAAAGCTGTGCTTTCGCGGAAAAATGCTGGTTATAACGGATACGGGTGAATTTGGAACGATGACAGTTATGCAACCCTCCATAGGTTTGCACCAGAGGGTATTTTATACTCCAATCACCCCAAATCCGTTATCACCTCCAAATTCGTTATAAAAAGAATGCAAAAGCACAGCTTTTGCACTCCGAAATCTTTTGCACTCCGAAATATTGATAAACGACAATGAAAAAGCAATCCCAACATAACCCGTTGCATTTATATGTAGATAACACCCCCTATTTTATAACGGGAGCAATATATTTAAAGCGCTGTCTGCTTTCATCAGCAGAATCTAAAAAAAAGCTCATTAAATTGATTCAGGGGTATTTCAATAAATATGAATGGGAACTTCATCATTGGGTAATTTTAGATAACCACTACCATTTACTGGGAAAAAGTAAAAAAGGCAAAGATATGCCAATGATCATCAAAGGTATTCACAGTGTATCGGGTAAAAGCATATTGGAAGATACCAAGTGTGCTAAACCGGTTTGGTGGAATTATTGGGATTATTGTCCCAGAGATGAAAAAGAGTATTATACCCGTTTAAATTATCTGTTTTATAATCCGGTTAAGCATGGGTACACGAATGATCTTAATTGTTATGGGTTTTCAAGTTTTCAGAAGCTGTTGGCTAAGCTGGGAAGAGAAAAAATGGTTGAGCAATTCAGACAATATCCGGATTATAAAACAATGGTTTTGACAGAAACCGGAGATGATTTTTAAGGAGTGCGAAAGCTGTGCTTTCGCAGGATTGCACGGAGCATTTCGGAGTGCGAAAGCTGTGCTTTCGCGAAAAAATGCTGGTTATAACGGATACGGGTGAATTTGGAACGATGACAGTTATGCAACCCTCCATAGGTTTGCACCAGAGGGTATTTTATACTCCAACCACCCCAAATCCGTTATCACCTCCAAATTCGTTATAAAAAGAATGCAAAAGCACAGCTTTTGCACTCCACTATCACTCCATAGAGAGGAAGTGACATGAAAAAGCATGCTGTTCAATTTGTCGGTGCGGGGCCAGGTGATCCCGAGTTGATTACTGTGAAAGGCCAAAAAGCTCTTGAATCGGCCGATCTGGTTATTTACGCGGGTTCCCTGGTTCCCGAGGCGGTGGTACGATGGGCAAGAAGCGGTACCCGTCTGGAAAACAGCGCATCCATGCATCTGGAGCAGATTTTGGATTTGATCAAGGAAGCCTGGCACCAGGGTAAAAAAGTTGTAAGGCTTCATTCGGGTGATCCGAGTCTTTATGGGGCGATTTTTGAGCAAATGTCTGCACTTAGGCAATCAGGCATTCCCTGTCAGGTTGTTCCGGGTGTTACCGCCGCTTTTGCGGCCGCTGCCGCCATCGGTCTCGAATATACCCTTCCTGAAGTTTGCCAGACACTTATTTTAACCCGTATGGCTGGAAAAACCCCGGTGCCGGAACTTGAATCCCTCCAATCTCTGGCTGCGCATCAGGCTTCAATGGCAGTCTATTTGTCTACATCCCTTGCGGAAAAGGTCAGCGATGTACTCTGCGGCACTTATGGCAGCAATGCTCCCGTGGTGGTGGCTTATAAGGTATCTCACCCGGAGCAGAAAATTTTACATACTACCGCGGCAACTCTGAGCAAGACCATCAAAGAGGAAAAAATAGACCGGCAGGCGTTGATAATTGTTGGGAAGGTTCTTGAATATTCTGGCAAAAATTCACCTTTATCGAAACTCTATGACCCGGGTTTTTCCCATGGTTTCAGAAAAGCCGATGTATAAGAAAAGATCAGGGACATCAACAGATTCCAGGGATATTGCTCTGTGGGCATTAACCTCCAGGGGCGCTTTGGTTGCAAACCGACTTATGGAAAAAACGGGGTATGATAAATGCTACGTGGGCTCATCCATAACTGCGCCACCTGCCGGTGCGTTCAGGTTCAATTCCCTTGCAGAATCAGTAGGCAAGGCGTTTGATAAATTTTCGGCCCATATATTTATCATGGCTGTGGGCATTGTTGTGCGTACCATTGCCCCACATGTTAAAAACAAATTGTCCGATCCGGCCGTGGTGGTGGTGGATGACCATGCAAAATTTGCCATAAGCCTTCTTTCAGGACATTTGGGAGGGGCCAACGAATTGGCTGTTCAAGTGGCAAAACACCTGGGTGCTGTGCCGGTTATCACCACAGCTACGGATCTCGATCATGTGCCGGCCATTGACTTGCTGGCAAAGCGATACGGGCTTGTGATTGAAAACCCGGAGCGGATTAAAAAGGTCCACATGGCATTGCTGGAAAGGCAAAAAATCCGGCTTCATGATCCCATGAACCTGCTGAAAAATGATGTTCATGGATGGGTTGAAGATAAAACTGATTTGGCCCAACAATCCATTCCGGGGGTTTTTGTAGATTTTAAAGTCATCGATTATCCGGAGCAAGTGCTGGTGTTACGTCCAAAAATATTGTCGGTGGGGATCGGATGCAACCGGAACACACCGGCTGATGAAATTCTGGAGTCCGTGAATGGTGTTTTTCACAGGTTTGACCTTTCAGTTAATGCAATAAACAACATTGCCACCATCGAGGCAAAGGCTGATGAAGAGGGGATCATCCGGCTGGCTCATGCTTTTGATGTCCCGGTCAGATTTTTTGACCGGCAAGAGCTTTCCGGGGCAGGCTATGTTCCAACGCCATCCGAAGTGGTTAAAAAACATATGGGAGTTGCAAGTGTATGCGAAGCAGCAGCGATATTGGCATCGAACAGGGGAAAACTTCTGGTGCCGAAACAGGTGACCAAAAACGTGACCGTGGCCGTGGCAGTCAGACGCTCTACGTTGTTGGAATAGGGCCCGGAAACGACAATTATATCTCCCCCCGTGCCAGGCAGGTTCTCGGTCAAGTGGATGTGGTTGCTGGGTATTTGACTTACCTGGATTTGATCAGACCGTTAATTTCGGATAAAAAAACCATCGTTTCCGGTATGAAAAAAGAGGTGGAAAGAGTCTGGGAGGC
This sequence comes from Desulfobacteraceae bacterium, assembly GCA_007127235.1. Classification (GTDB taxonomy): domain Bacteria; phylum Desulfobacterota; class Desulfobacteria; order Desulfobacterales; family SKZT01; genus SKZT01. Next base: position 11,485 of record SKZT01000314.1, on the reverse strand, counting down.
CATAGCGACAGCACTTTCAGGGAAATCCTGCGCCCTGGTTTCGAGTGGTGATCCGGGTATCTATGCTCTTGCCGGGCTGGTGTTCGAATTATGCCGTGCAAACCATGTGAGGTTAAAAGATGGAAGCAAAGAAAATGAGCAGTGCCTTCAGGTGGAAGTTGTTCCCGGAATACCGGCTTTGTGCGCCGGTGCGGCCTTGTTGGGGGCACCTTTGGTTCATGATTTTGCGGCTGTCAGCCTGAGCGACCTTTTAACCCCCTGGGACATCATTGAAAAACGGCTTGTTGCGGCAGCTGGTGCTGATTTTGTTATTGTATTATATAATCCAAAGAGCAAAAAAAGATCCTGGCAATTAAAAGCAGCAAAGGAAATATTGCTTCGTTTTCGACCACCGGACACCCCTGCCGGAATTGTCACCGGTGCTACAAGGGAAAATGAGAGGATCTGTCTGACCACCTTGCAAAATATCGATACCTGTGTGGTAGATATGCAGACCACCGTTTTTGTAGGAAACAGTAAAACATTCGTTTTTGGAAATAAAATGGTTACCCCCAGAGGCTACGGGGATAAATACAGCCTAAAAATAACCCGCACGAAAAACAATTTCTGAAAAGGAGTGCAAAAGCTCTGCTTTTGCAGGTGTTTGTCAATACGCTGAGCTTTAAACAAGGATGCAGCAATGAATAAAATAAATCACCATAGGTCACATAAAGCCTCCTGCCTGGCTGTTTTGGGAACCGGTTCCGATGTCGGAAAAAGTGTGGTCACCACAGCCATCTGCCGGATATTGGCCCAAAAGGGCATTAAGGTTTGTCCTTTCAAAGCTCAGAACATGTCCAACAATTCAGGGGTGACTCCCGAAGGGCTTGAAATGGGCCGGGCTCAGATTGTGCAGGCTGAAGCGGCCAAAATTGCCCCCCATGTGGATATGAATCCGGTGCTGCTTAAACCCACTGGTGAAACCGGTTCCCAGGTGGTTGTTCTTGGTAAGGCCGTGGGCAATCAAACAGCAAAAGACTACTATCAGAAAAAAAAGGAACTTTTTAGTATTGCTTCCCGGAGCCTTGACCGCCTTAGGAGCCAATACGATGCTGTCATTATGGAAGGGGCCGGTTCCTGTGCAGAAGTCAACCTTATGGAACACGATATGGTTAACCTGCGAATGGCCGAATATGCGGATGCTCCCGTATTGCTGGTGGCTGATATTCATAAAGGCGGTGTTTTCGCACAGATCGTAGGAACTCTCGAATGCCTTGATCAGCGGCGAAGAGATCAGATTGCCGGTTTTATGATTAATCGTTTCAGAGGAGACATCGGGTTGTTTCATGAAGGCGAACAATGGATTGAAAAAAAAACCGGGAAAAAAGCATTGGGGGTCTTGCCATGGTTCAGTCATTTTCGAATTGAGGCCGAAGATTCCGTTGTTATTGAGCAGCCGGCTTCAGTACGATCCGAAAACATTAAATCCCCTGCCGTGGCCATTATCCGTCTGCCCCATATATCCAACTTTACGGATTTTGATCCTTTATATGCCGCAGAAGGACTGTCCGTATATTTTCTCGAAAAAGTTCAAAAACTCGAATCTTTTTCAGCAGTCATTATTCCCGGTTCCAAATCCACCAGGGACGACCTCAGGTGGATGACTGAGACCGGATGGTCGAGGGGGCTGACCCGGTTTTATGAAAATGGTGGTCATGTGTTGGGAATATGTGGCGGATACCAGATGCTGGGTCAAATGGTTCACGATCCGGACGGCCTGGAAGGAACATCCGGTTCAACTCGTGGGTTGGGGCTGCTTCCTGTAGAAACGCGGCTCATGGCCCCCAAAACTACGACCCTTGCCAAATTCAGCTGGGACAATGTTGAAGCCACAGGATATGAAATTCATATGGGGCGCACGGAATGTTTCGGAGGCAAACCCTTTTTCAATATCCATGAACTTAACGGTACTTTCCACAAGGCCTGGGATGGATGTATTTCCGCAGATGGACGGGTGATGGGAACCTATATGCACGGCCTTTTCGATTCTCCGGAAATTCTTTCCCGATGGCTTCTGAAAGTGGGAATTGAAAATGTTGAAGTCTGCAAAACCCATGGAATTGTCGCCAGAGACAAACAGTATGACTTGCTGGCGCAACACTTTGCAAAATACATCGACATTCAAAATATTCTGGCTTTCTTGAACATCTCTCTTTAAAATGATACAAAATGAAATTTTTGAACTCCTTTTTTTGATAAAAATCGGTTATAGTATAAAATAACTTTGGTTCAGAGGTTACTTATCAAATGACAACGATCAGCAATACCAAACCACATGTTCTGGTAGTGGGAGGCGCCGGCTACATTGGTTCCCATATGTGCAAGTATCTGGCCGGACACGACTATATGCCTGTTGTTCTTGACAATCTTGTCTATGGCCACAGGCAGGCAGTAAGATGGGGTCCTTTTTACAACGGCTCCATGGAAAACAAAGAATTGCTCGCTCATATATTCAATCGCCATGAAATCACAGCAGTCATGCATTTTGCAGCTTATTGCTATGTCGGAGAGTCGGTAACGGAACCGTCAAAATATTACCGCAACAACGTATCCAATACAGCAATTCTTCTTGATGCAATGGTAGAAAACAACGTGGAGAATTTCATATTTTCGTCATCCTGCGCGACATACGGTGAGCCCAATGAAATTCCGATTACCGAAAATCACTCCCAATATCCGGTAAATCCTTACGGCAGAACCAAGCTGATGGTCGAGCAAATGCTGAACGATTTTCAAAACGCTTATGGGCTGAAATATATTTGTCTTCGGTATTTCAATGCTGCAGGTGCTGACCCGCAGTGCGAAATCGGCGAGGATCACCGCCCGGAAACACATCTGATTCCTCTGGTATTGCAGGCAGCCATGGGTAAAAGGGCGGCAATCAGTGTTTTTGGCAATGATTATCCCACCCCCGATGGCACTTGCATTCGAGACTACATTCACGTGTATGATCTTGCACAGGCTCACCTTCTGGCTCTTGAGAAGCTTCTTAACGACCATTTGAGTGATTGTTATAATCTAGGTAACGGGGAAGGGCACTCGGTGAAAGAAGTTATCCATCAGGCCCGCAAAATTACCGGAAAATCCATACCCGTGCGAATCAGCGACAGGCGGAAGGGAGACCCGGCAGTCCTGATCGGATCCAGCAGGAAAGCAATGGAGGCTCTTGGCTGGCGACCGGAATTCGCCGATCTTAAAATAATTATTGAAACGGCATGGAAATGGCATACGAATCATCCGGAAGGATATCGGTAAGCCATTTGTAATGAGTGATAATAAAAGGAGAAAACATGAATTTAAAAGATCGTCGTCAGCCTGCAACCATAGACTCTGCTTTTTTTCCTTTTCAACCCCATATTCTCTGTTCAGACCGTCACGTTCTCAACGGTCATCGCAGTGCCCTTCTTTGGTTTACGGGACTTTCAGGAAGCGGCAAATCGACTTTGGCGCACGCGCTGGAAAACCGGCTTTTTCAAATGGGGGTTCGCAGCTACGTGCTTGACGGCGACAATGTCCGCTGTGGTCTGAACAAAGATCTGGGGCTCTCTCCTGAAGACCGAAAAGAAAACATCCGTCGTATTGCCGAAGTGGCCAAGCTCATGGTGGATGCCGGCATTTTGGTCTTTGCCGCTTTTATTGCCCCTTACCGGCAAAGCCGTGCATTTATACGTGAATTGATGGCTGAAGTGCCTTTCTACGAGTGTTATGTGAAATGCGCACTTGAAGCCTGTGAATCCAGAGATCCGAAGGGCCTTTATAAAAAAGCCAGAGCGGGTGAAATTAACAATATGACGGGTATTTCAGCCCCCTATGAAGAACCTGAAAATCCCGACCTGGCAATCGAAACTGATAAATATTCCCTGGATGAATGCGTTGACAACATGATTCAGTTTTTAGTGAACAGGAAAATTATCGTGTTCAGGAATTATTCGGTGGATGTCGGCTAAAAGGGTGATTAATTTCTTGCCCCAAACTCCTTTTCAGTAATTTTTTTCAAAAAAAAAGCAGCACCGGCTGGGTGCTGCTTTTTCAAACCTGAATATGTGCCTTTTGAGTTCTATTTTTGCATTTGTTTCATGAAGATGTCTTCAGCTTTGTTGGCCATGGATTCTGCTTTCATGGCTGATTGTTCGGCGGTGGAAGCGGCAGCTTCGGCACGACCGGCCGCATTCTCGGCCCGGGTGGCGGCATTCAGGACTTTTTCCGCATCCTCGCCGGTTGCTATCATCGCGGCTTCACTGTTTTCAAGGGCTTGTTGCGCAATGGCCTCCACCCGCTGAAGATCGTGTTTTGTTGCACACCCGGTTAACGCAAGTGCGAATGCCAAAACTAGCATCCAGCAGATCACCGAAATTTTCCATCCTTTTTGTTTCATGTTGTTTTCTCCTTTCAGTATGTGTTTTTGATTATCTCCCCTTTTGTGAGTAAAAAGGTAGACAGGCCCTGAAAAAAAACTCTATCCTATTTTATCTTGTTGTGCAAGATTTTGGTTTACAAATTTAAAAATCAGCAATTGGCATTTTTTTCTGATTTCGAAAAGTCAGGCAGAAATTCCAATTTCCAAAAAGAATTGATTTATGATAATAAAAAAATGATTATAAAATTTATTGATTAAAGTTCTAACTGGGGATCGCTGATTGAGAAAGGGAAATAAACTGAAAAGATATTTTTACGGGGTTTTATTGATTTTAGTTGTGGTTTTTGGCTATCAACTAAATGCATGGTCAAAATCCGGTTTGACTTATACTTATATCGATCTGGCTGGCAATCAATTTCCGGATCTTATAACAGATACGATAATTGGTTACCCGGTCCAATACGTTGTTAAGCAAAGGGACACGCTTCTTGACATTGCCCGTGATTTTGGGCTTGGAATCAACGAGTTAGAAAATTTATATCCGGAAATGGATCCCTGGCTCCCGCCGCCAGGAAAAAAAATGGTTCTACCGGTCATGTGGATACTTCCCCCGGTGGAGCGTACCGGTATTGTAATCAATATCGCCGAATTGCGTCTCTATTATTTCATTGACGGGAAAGAATACGCAGAAAATTTCAGGATTAGTCTCAAAAAAGAGCACGACGAACATGGTTTTCCGGATACCCGTTTTGTTCAAACTTATCCTGTAGGCATTGGTGATGAAAAATTTAAGACTCCACCAGGATTATATCGGGTTATTGAAAAACGAGACAATCCTTATTGGTACATTCCGCCCTCACTGCATGAAAAGTATGCCCCTCTCAAAGTTGTTCCTCCGGGGCCGGATAATCCACTGGGAGACTACTGGATAGGCATTGGTAATTCTTATGGAATCCATGGTACCAATATTCCATGGTCTATTGGAAGATTGGCTACCCATGGTTGTCTCCGTCTTTATCCCGAAGATATCGAAGTGCTGTTTCCCTCTGTCCGGGTGGGCACTCCGGTCCGAATCATTTATGAACCCGTAAAAATAGGATTTCGTCAGGGAAAAATCTATGCAGAAATTCATCGGGATATCTATAAAAAGATTGATGATTTTCATCAATATGGTCTCCTTAAATTGCGGGACTCCGGTTTGATGGATGCTGTGGATCTTGAACGGTTCAAGGCCGAACTCAAGCAAAAAAGCGGCATACCAGTAGAAGTAGGAAAAATTTTAGTATCAAGGAATTGAAAATCACAGGAAATATTCGGTTTTTAACATGAACGATAATAATGTATTAACGAAACTACCCAAAGATCGCATGGAGTATCATCGGAATGCGATGGCTTTGGTGCCGTGTCCGGACGATCCGGATCCGGGTGCAGCCATCATGGTGAGAGCTGATGGCAAACAAATATATAGCCGGAGCTGTAACTGCCTGGCATACATTAAAACAGGCAATTGCGGTCATATCAAACTTCTGGCGGCCGCTTTCAGACAATTGATGTCACAGCCGGAAAAAAAGTGTTTTGACATTTTACCCCCTGAAAGCTTTTGGTACCGATTAGCCGCGGTTCTTCACGATGTCTGCCCGACCGATTCGAAAAATTTGACCTTTAAAACCGGCCCGGCTGATACCGATAAAGGGCAAAAAATTCGTATTATTCGTTCAGGCAAAGAACCTCTGGTGACAATTTTTTACAGAGAGCGCATGGTTGGTGACAGCGGTATTGATGAGGGTGAAATGTTTTTTCAGCGTACCGGTCTGGTTCCATCAAATGGCAATCCCTTTCATCGGGGCCGTATATTAGACATGCTGTCCGGGCTAACCATGAACGATACTGAGCGGGTTTTGTACGACAAAGGTATGAAAAGCCGAAGACAATCCATGGAGGGCGGTTTCTGGTATCGTCTATCTTATCATTTTAAAAATATCAATGATAATAGAGACGTTTCCATGTCCGCGGATATTGAAGAGGAAACCGGAAACTTCCTGATTAGGTTCCAGAATGTCGAAATCATTGTTCCACGAAGTCAGACCATGAGAATCCGCAAGGCGCTTCTGGGAAATTTTGAAAATCAGTCTGCTTTTCAAATATGGCCGGAATCTCTGGAATCAATTATCAAAGTAACCGCCGATGCCAAAAATAATCTAAACCTAACCCTTTATTATTTGCTGCATCTTCCAGACGGATCCACCGAGATTTTTGAAAAACAAAAACTGAAAAATTTTTGGTACAAAAATTCTGTGTACATTCCCGAAAAACAAGTGTTTGCCACATGGCGTAAACCTGACAAATATAACCAGCTATTTGGAGAGAAGTATACTAAAAAGATCAAGCAAAATCGTATTCCGGAAGTCATCGATAAAATTGAAGATCTTTTTTCTCCTCCCAATATTGTCGATGAAAGCGTACACCGGCTTAAAATCCATCGGGAATATAGCCATGTTGAAATTGAATCAGCATCCATCGACCCCAAAGATCGTGACTGGTGCTGGTTGCACCTGAAGTATGGATTTGGTGAGAATGTATCGGTATCATTAAAGGATATTTACCATGCCCGGCAAAATGGAAAACGTTTTTTTTCGGTGAAAGATGGCTGGGTGGATATAGACGCTGTTAATATGGAGCCTTTGGACCATTCCATGGCCGGTAATATTTTGACACAACTAGCGTCATCCGAAGAAAAACTGCGGGTCAATCGGATGGATCTGCTCCGTTTGCAAACCATGTTCGAAAAGCCCATACAAGTCAATGAATCCTCACAGCCGGATTCAGCGCTCATTCGATCCATCATGGAGATGCGCCCGATGTCGAAAGTAACCGGCTATGAGAATTTGACGACGTCATTGCGCGGCTATCAACAAAAGGGGGTCGATTGGTTGGGATTTCTTTACCAAAACCGTTTTGGAGGCCTCTTGTGTGATGAGATGGGACTGGGTAAGACACATCAGGTTATGGCGCTGATGGTATGGTTATCCCATGTAAAAAAACAGCGATTACCTTTTCTTGTTGTCTGTCCAACAACCGTAATTTCTCATTGGGCACGCAAAATTCGTGAACATGCCAGAAGTCTTTTGCCGGTACTCTATTATGGGACTGACAGGGATCTTGAAAATATAGAAAAACCGGAAACCGTTCTCATTACTTCCTACGGGACATTGCTTAGAGACGTGGATCGATTGGCCCGCATTCATTTTAACGTTGCGGTATTTGACGAGGCGCAATGCATTAAAAATCCCGGCACAAAATCCTATCATGCAGCAGGAATACTGAAAGCAGACATGAAAATAGGCGTTACCGGGACTCCCATTGAAAACCGGTTGGGAGATTTAAAGGCATTGATGGATCTGGTTTTGCCCGGATACCTGGGAGGTGACCACGAATTTAAGCAGCGGTACGAATGGGGCGGAAAGCCCAGGCGTGAACAATTAAGACGTCTGGTTGGTCCATTTGCCCTCAGACGCACCAAATCTGCTGTATTGGAGGAACTTCCTGAAAAAATCGAAGATATTCAGTACTGTCGTCTGTCTGAAACACAGGTGAAGCTTTATCGCCAGGCGGTTTCGGGTCATGCGGAAGGTTTGATTCAACAGCTTCGGCATGAAAATGGCGACATTCCCTATATTCATATTTTCGCTCTGCTGAATCTTTTAAAACAGATCTGCAATCATCCGTCTTCCATACACCAAGGCGATAAGCAATCTTCACCTGATCCAGGTGCAGACAGAGAGTTGCTTGATTCCGGAAAATGGGATTTGTTTGTGGAGCTTGTGGATAGCTGTCTGGAAAACGACCGAAAAATAGTTGTTTTCAGCCAGTTTTTGAAAATGATCGAGATAATTGTCAACTACATTGAAAACCGCGGTATCTCCACGGCCGTGATTACTGGAAAAACCCGGAACCGGGGTGATCAGATTGACCGTTTCAATAATGACCCGGAATGCAAAGTCTTTGTGGGCAGCCTTAAAGCTGGAGGAAGCGGAATTGATTTGACAGGGGGTTCAGTGGTAATTCATTACGACCGCTGGTGGAATGCCGCCAAAGAAGACCAGGCTACCGACCGGGTACACCGGATAGGGCAGACCCGGGGAGTTCAGGTGTTTAAACTGGTTACCGAAGGTACACTGGAAGAAAAAATCTCCGCGATTATTGATCGCAAGAAAAAAATGATGAACAGCATAATTTCAGAAGATGATCCCGGCTTATTAAAGAGCTTTTCTCGTGACGAATTGATCGAGCTGATGACCATGCCACCTTTAAAATGATATATCCATTCTGGTTATAACGGATTTGGGGGTGAGTGCTTAGGTGAATAGATGATTGCAAACGTTCCCCCCCTTTTGAAAAGGGGGACCAGGGGGGATTTGAGGCGTTTGTAAATCCCCCTAAATCCCCCTTTGCCAAAGGGGGACTTGCTGCACACAGAACGCCTTAGGTCGCTGCCAATAGCCTGGATCAGGAGTAAGGCTTAAATGAATACCGTATCAAAACACTCTATTTGGAAAAACATGTAATGCTCTATCAATTTACCACCCCTGCCACGTCCCTTAAGACAAAAGCTCTTGTCTGAAATCCTTGCAAAGAGGATACAAAAAGATTTCTTTAGGCGCCAGACCGTCTCGTTCATTTTTACGATCCATTCTTCCGCGGCCTGTTGTTGTTCCCACATAGACCCAGTTGGCCGCTTTGTAACAGGTGCCCGCATAATTGTATGCCGAGTCGATCAGCGTTTCCAAAAGTACCGGTTGATAAGTATAAGTTTCCTCCCAGTCCACCTGGATAATTTTTGAAGCAATGGCCAATACTTTGCTGGCAAGGTTTTTGACCCTGACCCAGGGTAATATTAAAAAACGGCTGTTGTTGACAAGCTTTTGAAGGTTTTTAACCCGTTGTTCTTCAGACCACCCGATATATTTGTCCCTGGGGGTCATTCTCCATGCCGGGCTTGAGAACTGAAGGCATCCGATGATGGCATCGTCAATGCCGCCGGCCTTGACGAAATACCTCAAGTGAGCCCCAAACGGGCGCTGGTATCCCAAATAATGATACCGATCGACAAAATCGTAAAACCACTCCCTTTTCTCCTTGGTGGAAATTTTTTCAAGATACAAAGGGGATAGCTCTTTCAAGGGCAGATCCACAATGTCCTGCTCATCAGATTTTTCAGTCCTTTTAATGACCTGGCGGGTCCCTTTTTTTTTGCCTGGCCGGGAGTCCGGCAACTTGATAATACTCCAGTCTTCCAAAACCTCAAGATATTGAACTGCTTCGACTGTTTTAAGCTTTCCCGTAGGCCGTTTCCAGGAAAAAAGCTCGCAGATGGTATTGGCTATCTCATTTCTGGAAAGAGACGGAAACAAGGAAATAATTTCTTTGATTTCATCTCTTTGCTTCTGGGAAACACGCTCTCCGCAAAATGTTTTGTAGGCAGGAAGCTGCTTCATTTTACCTCTCAATAAAAAAATGTTTGATATTCAATACCTCTCCATAGCACACACACAACATCGTATATTGTATTTGTCATATACTATACCCCCTATATCATGTGTTTGAAAAAATTTAAAGCAATATTTTGCTAAAAAGTCAGCCAAATATTTTATTTTTCCTTACCCACAGGAACCAAATATAGAGGCAATTCAGGATCATCAATTTGAAGAATCTCCTTCACCCCGTCTTCTTTAAAAGCACCCACGGGCACTGTTGCCAACTGTCTGGCTACGGCCTGGAGACAAAGGTTCTGTGCAGCATGTCCGACTTCCATCATCATGTACTGAATACCTCGCTGTCCGTATCTTTGAGTAATACGGGGAGGCACTCCTGTAAAGACAAATACTGCCGGAGCCTCCCGAAGGAATGCCTGGCCAAGTCCGGCCGAAGCTAGCGCACTGCGGTGATCACCGCTTCGGACAAGCTCAAGCTGATGTTTATCAACCACGTAACGGTAAATGCCATTATCCAGATCCGTTACATTGCCGCAGACCACATAGACTTCCAGAGGATACAGAGCGCCTGCGGAGGGAGCTGTCCTGAGTTTTCGTGGAGAAGTAATCCCTTGTGCCGCCCACATCAATTGAGCAATATCCTCAAGAGTTAAAGGTTCCTTTGCATAGGAGCGAACAGACCGGCGATTTTGGAGTGCCGTTTCAACAGAGGTTTTTCCATCCAATGAGGGCGAAGGAAGTGAAATTAAGTGGTCAGATTTCTTAACTTGCATTGTATCTCCTTTCTGCGGGTTAAAAAAAAAGGCGAAAACAATCAAAACCATAATAACAATTCTGATATACCCAGTGCAACACATCAATACCTCCTTTGGTAAAATGTACTAAGAGATTGCTTTTTCAATTATGTCTAGCGCCGCTTTTACCAATTGCATATCCGCTTGTGACCCCATATGCCCCAGCCGAAAAACTTTTCCATCCATGGGGCCGAGACTTCCACCCACCACCAGGCCTTCCTGCCGAAGGCGGTTGTCGAATTCTGACCAGTTCCGGTTGGATGGAATATTGACGGCCGTCACGGTAGGCGAGGGTACTGCATCCTCAGCTGGAAAAAGGGTCAACCCCATTTCGAGCAATTTATCACGGCAAAAAGAGGCGACCTTCTCATGGCGCTCGAAGCATCTATCGAGACCTTCTTCCATCAGGCTTGTTGTTGCAGCATTTAGGGCTGCAACTCCATACCAGTCCGGCGTATAGGGAAAAAACCGATCTTTTTGAGCAGTCCGGAAAGGTTTTAGTGCATCGTATCCGTGGTAGTCTACATGTTCGATAATATCCCATGCGGTATCGCTGACCGATAAAAAACATATACTGGGCGGTGCAGACAAACATTTCTGGGAACCCCCCAGACAAAGGTCAATATAATTTTTATCGGCTTCAACCGCTGTGCCTCCGATGCTGGAAACAGCGTCAACATAAAAAAGGGGTACATGGTATTGGTTTTTAAGCTTGCCCAACTCCGATAACGGGTTGAGAGTTCCGGAAGGCGTTTCGCAGTGAACAGCGGTGATCATTTTGGGTTTAAAGACTTTGATAGCAT
>SKZT01000023.1 GCA_007127235.1 Desulfobacteraceae bacterium | reverse complement strand
GCGGATTCGTCAAAACGACCGCGCTGAAAAAGAATTCGAACCACTTCTGTTTTCAATACCATCGTCAAAACAGATAACGGAATTACCAGGGATAAATACCGGAGAGTGTCATTTAGAAGCCGATTCATTTCAGCAATTTTGCTCTCAGCGGCAAGTCGTGCCATGAACGGAAATGATGCGGTTCCTACGGCTTGTCCAAAAAATCCCACAAGCATCAATGTCACTCTGAGAGCGTAATTAAGGGCGGCAATGCTTCCTTCCGGAAGAAACGATCCGAAAAATTTCAAAAAAAACTCCGCTGAAAATGTCATGGACAGCCCCAGCATCAACGGCAAGGTCAGCAAAATATAGGTTTTGAGGTCAGGATGAAAAATATCCGTGCTGATTTGAATTTTCATACCGGCTCTTTTTGCGCCCCAGAATTGGAGTGCAAAATTTCCAAGAAATGCGCCCCCCAAAACTCCCCATGAAAAGGCGGGCATTCCCAGAGACGGTCCAAGAAAAAGGCCGCCAAGAATGATTCCAAGGTTGTATATTAATGGTGCAAGGGCCGGAAGGAAAAAATATTCCATTGAAAACTGAATCGCCATAAACAATCCACCGGCAAAGAAAAAAAACTGGGCGGGCAAAATGATGCGGGTCATATAAACGGCCTCGGCGATAAGGGCCGGATCATGAAGTCCGGGGGCCAGAAGAGAAATGAGCTGAGGGGCAAAAACAAAAGCAGTCCCGATAGCCGCAGCCAGAAAGATACCAAACCATGTCAAAATTATGGAAACGATTTTCCAGCCATCTTCTTTTTTTCCGGCCGCAAGATATCTTGAAAATATGGGAATAAAGGTGATCGACAGAAAACCGCTTGCGGCCACATGGTTTAAAATATCCGGAATAATAAAAGCCACCTGATAAGCATCCACCTGAGCCCCGGCTCCGGCCACGTATGCAATGACCATTTCTCGAAAAAGGCCAATAACCCGGCTCAAAAATATGGAAGTCATCATGATGGCAGAGGCAATGCCGATTTTTTTATAAAGTTTACTACTCATAAAAAAAATGATATCAAATGTTTCAATATGGGAAATCTTCCGACTTGACTTGCAACTTTGATTTCTTTATATTTTCAGTTTATATTTGAAGTAACTTATTTGTTAAAAAGGGTAACAAAAAATCCATAACTAAAACAAATGGCAGAAAACAGCGGCACCGTATCAGGGACATTCCCATGTGTCAATGGAGGTGTTTTTAGGTGAGCGGCAATTTATAATTTCCATTCACCTTAATATTGAAATATTGAAGCGATACTGCTGTAATCAATTTATCGGACCAGTTAAGGTGGGCTGTTCAATTCGGACGGGAGAAATGTATGAGCCGTGAAAACTATATCAATTCGCTTCGAATGGAACTTGTCGGGATGGTAGCCGATCATTTGACACCTGTGGCCCTCAAGTACGGATACAGCGAAGTGCCTCTGGAAACCAACATAAAGTGGCGCCCCCAGGTTCTGGTGATAGGAAATTATTCGTCAGGAAAATCCACATTGATCAATGAACTTTTGGGGGCAAATATACAAGCCACCGGTCAAGCACCCACAGATGATTCTTTTACCATATTGACCTATGACGACTCTGTTCCGGATGATACTCCCATTCAAGTGACCGAAGAACGGGATGGCAAATTTTTGTTAAATGATCCCGAATATCCTTTTGAAATGCTTAAAAAGCATGGACAGAGGTTCGCCTCACATTTTCGCTTAAAAAAAATCAATTCACCTTTTTTAAAGAATCTTGCAATCATCGATACCCCAGGCATGCTTGACAGTATTACGGAACGGGACCGGGGTTATGATTATCAGGAAGTGGTAGGAGATCTGGCCCAAATTGTCGATCTTGTGCTTGTTCTTTTTGATCCTCACAAAGCCGGAACCGTCCGTGAAGCCCATAAAAGCCTCAGGGAAACACTTCCGTCAAAAACTTTCGAAGACCGTGTGCTTTATATTTTAAACCGCATTGATGAATGTTCATCACTGAATGATTTGCTCCGTGTTTATGGTACGCTGTGTTGGAACCTTTCCCAGATTACCGGAAGAAAAGACATTCCTATGATTCACCTGACCTATTCACCTCACGCATCGCCGGGTATTATCAACGGAGATAACTGCCAGACAGGATTTTTACACTCTCTGCAAAATCAGCGTGAAGATATTAAAAAGGCCATTAAGCTGACCCCTGAGCGTCATCTGGATCACCTGGCCTCTTTCGTTGAAACCCACAGCGAACGGCTTTGTCATTTATTGGAAGCTTTGATCAGCTACCGAAAACGACTTCGGATTTTTAACCTTAAAAATTCCGCCCTGGGAGTGCTGGTGTCTGTTTTAGCCGGAGCATTGGCTGGCTTTGGCATGATGAATGTTCCGATCTTTGCAGGACAAGGCCCACCGGTTCTAGTGGCAGCAGGAGGCGTTGTTGCTGTTGGTGCAGTGGTAATCTGGTTTATGTTCATACAGAAATTTTTCAGGTCCGGTTTTCACAAAAAGCAGCTTGACGAGATCGATCAATTGACCCCGTTGGAAAATCAAACCCGACGGGATAGCTGGGAATCCGTGCGCCAGTATGTTGTGGCATTTCTGAAAAGAACCCAGGGACGATATTCACTGGGGGATGTTAAAGATGAGCATGCAACCATAAGTCAGCTTTTTCGGGAGGGGGCAAAAGAGATTCGGGAAGCTCTGAGCGAGCTTTCTTCATTTCGAAAAAGCACCCCCATAGAACAAAAAAGCACCCCCATAGAACAATAGATTCGGATATATTTTCCGGATACTGTTTTTTTATCCAACATTACATAAATAAAATTTGCAAAAAAATATGAAAGAAAATTCCATCAGCAATGAAAAGAAATTTGGTAATGAGTTTTCGAATGATTTGAAAATTCTTGGCATCTGCCTGGGAGCATCTACGGTATCCGTTGTTCAGGCAATTAAACCGTCCAATTTTGGTGAAAAACCCAGAATAACGAACTTTTCTGTTTATCCTCATGAAGGGGACCCCAAAAAAATTCTGATCAAAGCTCTTGAACCGCTTCGGATGAGCGATTTTGACCGCATTGCCGCAACAGGCAGAAGGTTTCGCCATTTTGTCAACTTGTCATCCATCTCAGAACCTGAAGCCGTTGAATATGCCTATAAATATATAAAACCCGATGGTATTGACTCTCCTGCAGTGATTTCTGCCGGGGGCGAAACGTTTATGGTTTATGCCCTGGATAAAAAAGGACTCATTGCAAATGTGATAACCGGGAACAAATGTGCATCCGGGACAGGTGAATTTTTGCTCCAGCAACTCCGGAGGATGAATGTTTCTCTGGAGGAGGCGGCCATGTGGGCGGCTGAGGAACAGCCTTATCATGTATCCGGGCGCTGCTCGGTATTCTGCAAATCCGACTGCACCCATGCCACGAATAAAGGTGTTCCCAAAAAGAAGGTAACCGCTGGTCTGTGTAAAATGATGGCCAGCAAGATCCTGGAACTTTTAAAGAAAGTGGAACGGAAAAACCTCATGCTTACCGGTGGGGCTGCACAAAACCGCATGATGGTCGAGTATCTCAAACAGGAAACAGAAAATCTTATCGTTCCAAAACAGGCGCCCTATTTTGAAGCACTTGGAGCCGCCCTTTGGGCTATGGGCAATGAGACGAAAGCTTTTCCCGGTTTTTCTACCCTCATTTCCGAGGATATGGGAACTTTCGATACATTGCCTCCCCTTTCGGATTTTGAAAATCAGGTG
This sequence comes from Desulfobacteraceae bacterium, assembly GCA_007127235.1. GTDB lineage: Bacteria > Desulfobacterota > Desulfobacteria > Desulfobacterales > SKZT01 > SKZT01. Next base: position 3,749 of record SKZT01000023.1, on the reverse strand, counting down.
GAGTTCAAAACAATTGAAAGGGGAAAAGTACAACCCGGAGATGTTTGTATCCTGGGTCTGGACGTGGGTTCGACAACCACCAAAGCCACTTTGATCCGAAAAGCGGATAATGCGCTTCTGGCCTCTGTTTACCTTCGTACCAGCGGTGATCCTGTGGGTGCGTCGAGAAATTGTTACCAAGATATTCTTGAACAGGTCCAAAAACGCATCAACCCCGGGGATATAGTCATCGAGGGTTTGGGAGTATGTGGTTCTGGACGGCAGATTGCGGGACTCCATGCACTCACAGATGGTGTAATCAACGAAATCATAGCCCATGCGACTGCCGCAGTCTATTTTGACAGCGCTGTGGACACCATCTTTGAAATAGGAGGACAGGATGCCAAATATACCTATATTACCAATTCTGTGCCCTCGGATTACGCCATGAACGAAGCCTGCTCGGCAGGTACAGGGTCTTTTCTTGAAGAATCCGCTTACGAGACGTTGGGTGTCAAAATGGAAGACATTGCGGATGTGGCCATGAAGGGCCGTCGTCCCCCGAATTTCAATGATCAGTGTGCGGCCTTTATTGCCTCGGACATCAAAAATGCCATCCATGAAGGGGCGGCCCATGAAGATATTGTGGCAGGACTTGTATATTCCATTTGCATGAATTACTCCAACAGGGTCAAAGGAAACCGTCCTGTGGGGGAAAAGGTCTTTATGCAGGGGGGGGTATGTTACAACCGGGCAGTGCCCCTGGCCATGGCCGCTCTTGTTGACAAACCCATTATCGTACCACCGGAACCAGGCCTTATGGGAGCATACGGGGTTGCTCTGGAAGTAAAAAATCGAATTGAACAGGGGTTATTGGAGAAACAAAACTTTGACCTCAAAGAGCTGGCGGAGCGTGAAGTCAAATACGGAAAATCTTTTCTTTGCCGGGGAGGTAAAGAAAAATGTGACCGGCAATGTGAAGTGGCCATCATTCACGTGAAGGGAAAAAAATATGCTTTCGGCGGGGCTTGCAACCGATACTACAATCTTCGTTATAACGTCAAATATGAGGTGGAAAATCTGGATCTCATCAATGTCCGCCAGCGGCTGATTTTCCAAAAATATGGTATTGATCCCAACAAGCCGGCTGAAAAAACATATAAAAAGCGCATAGGTATCAACCGCAGCTTTCTGGTTAACACTTATTATCCTTTTTACTCAACATTTTTTGACGAACTGGGATGGGAACCTATTGTCCCAAAAGAAGCATCCCCAAAGGGAATCGACCTGCGTAACGCCGCATTCTGTTTTCCTGTGGAGCTGGCCCATGGCTTTTTTTACTCGCTTCTTGAGATGGAAAATCCGCCCGACTTTCTATTTCTGCCTCACTTCAAAGCAACCCCTCAATTAGACGGTAACATCAGTTCCCAGGTATGCCCTTTTGTGCAGGGAGAAACCTATTATATGCAGGCAACCTACCACAAAGAACTGGAAAAGCTGAAAAAAGGGGGTATGCGTGTATTTGCCCCGGTACTTGATTTGACCCAGGGCCTGGAAACAATTAAAGCTACCATGGTTGAAATGGCTGTGGCCGCAGGCGAAAATCGTGCTGCTGCTGATAAAGCCTTTTTAAAAGCCGTTGAAAAACAAAAAAATTGTATACAGGAAATGAGAGCGTTTGGACTGAAGGCCCTGGATGCTCTTAAAGAAGATCCTGAAAAAATCGGAGTGGTGATCTTCAGCAGGCCTTATAACGGTTTTGTGGAAGAAGCTCACATGGGTATACCCCGAAAGCTGGCCTCCAGGGGAGTCATGGTTATCCCCATGGATTTTCTTCCAATCGAGAACATAGCCTCCCGTCGTCATATGTACTGGGGTATGGGGCAGCTGATCATGATGGCCGCAAGAGTGGTCGAGCAAAACCCTCAACTGTTCGGCACTTATATCACCAACTTTTCCTGTGGCCCTGATTCTTTTCTTCTGGGTTACTTCCGGGAACTTATGGGCCGGAAACCTTCTTTAACACTCGAACTTGACAGCCATACCGCGGATGCCGGACTTGAAACAAGAATTGAAGCTTTCCTGGACATCGTTTCATCTTATCGCCAACTGGCAGCCGGAAAAATATTCACGAAAAAATCATCCTCGTTTTCATCGGCAAAGGTCCAGATACAACAGGAAAAGGTGAATATTGTTACTTCCTCAGGTGAGGTACTTCCATTGAACCATCCAAGGGTCACTTTGCTGATTCCTTCCATGGGAAGGCTGGGAACCGAAGCTTTTGCCTCAGTGTTTCGCCAGTCCGGAGTTCGGTCGATAGCACTTCCTCCGGCAGATGAAAGTATTCTGAAAATCGGACGGGCAAATACTTCCTGCAAGGAATGCCTTCCCCTGATTCTAACCACTGGCTCACTTTTAAATTATATCCGGAATAAGAAACGCCCCGATGAAATAGTGGTTTATTTTATGGCTACCGGGTCCGGGCCCTGCCGGTTTGGGCAGTATTACATATTCATGGAAGATCTGGTCAGCAGACTGAAAATTTCCGATGTGGCCATGTTTTCGCTCTCTTCGGAAGATTCCTATGCCGGCATGGATAAACATTTTATTAATCGCGCATGGTGGGCGGTTATCGTTTCGGATGTCATGGAAGACATTCGCTCCATGCTTCTGGCCAATGCAGCCGATACCGATCGGGCAACTCGCATATTCGAGCAGGAATGGAATAAAATGTTGGGCGAACTTGAACAGGGAGATTTCAAAAGCCTTGAAAAACAGGTGGTGCAAACCAGCAATATTCTGCGAAAGCTTGCACTGAAAATCCCGTCCAAACAGGTTCCTACCATTGCTGTCACCGGCGAAATCTACGTGCGCAGAGACAGCCTTTCACGACAGTATCTCACAGAAAAACTCGCCGAGAAAGGTTTTGCCGTCGTTTGTTCTCCCATAACCGAATGGGTACATTACTGTGACTTTCTTTTGGAAAAAGGCTTGACGGAACAGAACCTGACTCCTTCAAAGCGGCTTCGATTTTATATCAAACGGGGGTTTATGATCTGGTATGAGTACAGGCTCAAACGCGCTTTTTCTGCATCGGGCCTGGTCCATGCCAAGCCTTTCAATGTAAAGGCAGTCATAAAGACCGCTAAACCTTATGTATCGGAACAACTGGCGGGAGAAGCCGTTTTGACGGTGGGAAGTTCTCTTTCGGAAGTAGCGTCACATGCCTGCGGCGTAATAGCTATCGGACCTTTCGGGTGCATGCCCAATCGCATGTCCGAATCTATTCTGACCGAAATTATGAACCGGGAAAACAAGCTGGCAACAGATCCAAAAAATCAAAAACTGAAAGCCGTTCTCAGCGAGGTGGAACAATTACCCTTTCTGGCCATCGAAAGCGACGGCTCACCGTTTCCACAATTGATCAACGCTCAACTGGAAACTTTTTGCCTGAGAGCAGAACGGCTTCATGAAAGATTGATGAAAGAAAGTAACTGATCAACAAGGTTTCAATAAAATCCATCTAAACCCCGGCCTATGGATGAAACCGGGGTGATGAAAATTGTCACAAAATTGGCCTGAAAAATCCTCTGGGTTTTGTTCCATTGCATAGTCCTTAGATATCGGTGTCATGCTTAGGTTTCGGGTTTCAGTTGTCAGTTGTCAGTTGTCAGTTGTCAGTTGTCAGTTGTCAGTTGTCAGTTGTCAGTTGTCAGTTGTCAGTTGTCAGTTGTCAGTTGTCAGTTGTCAGTTGTCAGTTGTCAGTTGTC
>SKZT01000041.1 GCA_007127235.1 Desulfobacteraceae bacterium | reverse complement strand
TATAAACCGCAAAAAACCATAAAGGACATAGATTATGCCTGATTCTGAATTAAAACTAAAACCGCATCAATTGTACCAAAAGTGCCAGTTCGAGGAGTTAGAATTCAACACCACCGATGATATACAGGACCTTGAGCGATCCGACCGGTTCATCGGCCAGCCCCGCGCCGAGCAGGCACTTGACTTCGGGGTCGAAATCGAAAGTGATGGGTATAATATTTTTGCCCTGGGCGAGCAGGGAGCCGGTAAACACACTTTTATACGTGATTTGCTGGAGCGCCGCGCCAAAAAGGAAGAAACTCCGGAAGACATCTGTTATGTCACCAATTTTGAAAAACAACACGCACCGAAGCTTTTAACCTTGAAAGCCGGAAAAGGCAAAGAACTTGCTGAAGACATGGAGCGGCTCATCGAAGATGTCCGAAACGCCATGCAGGGGGCTCTCGAAAACGAAGAGTATCAAACCAGGGCCCAATCCATTATGGAAGAAATGCAGGAAAAACAAAAGCAGGCATTTGAAGAGCTTCGCCAAAAGGCAAGGGAAAGAGGCCTTGAGCCGATTCCCACTCCAAGTGGTATGGCTTTTACCGCGACTAAAGATGAAGGGCGGGAACCTCTTTCTTCCGAAGATTATGCAAAAATGTCCGATGAAGACAAAAAACGTATCGAAGAAAAAGTCGAGGAGATGCAAAAGGAAGCACAGCGCATCGCGCAGAACATGCCCAAATGGCAGCGTGAAATTCGCGAAAAGCAGAAAGCTTTTAACCGTGAGGTGACCGAATTTGCCATAGATCCTCTTATTGACGAATTGAAGCAAAAGTATGTGGATCACCAATCGGTTTGCGACTATCTGCAGGCTGCTCGTGATGACCTGATTGAAAACGTGCGCGCTTTGCTGCCACAGCTTCAACAGCAGGAACCTCAGCAGCAGATGCAGCAGATTGCTCAGGCACAGGGTGGCATGGGGCCAGGCTGGGGGGCAATTGAACAGGCTGAGCGCCGCTACCATGTTAATGTGTTGGTGGATCATAGCAAAAGCGAAGGTGCACCGGTAATCTATGAAATGAATCCCACTTACCAAAATCTTTTTGGTCGGGTGGAACATCTGGCTCAGATGGGTGCCTTGATCACCGATTTTACCATGATTCGGGCCGGATCTTTGCATCGGGCCAACGGTGGCTATCTAATCCTGGATGTCATCAAAGTACTGACTGAACCCTTTGTTTGGGATGGGCTAAAACGCACCTTGCGTTCCGGAGAACTGAAAATCGAATCCATCGGCCAGATGTACAGCCTTATCAGCACCGTTTCACTAGAACCCGAAGCATTGCCTGTGAAAGTCAAAGTGGTTTTGATCGGTATTCCTCTTTTTTATTATCTGCTCAGGCATTACGATCCCGATTTTGGTCCTTTGTTTAAAGTGCAGGCGGATTTTGCTTTGCAGATGGATCGGAACCGGGAAAATCTATCTGAGTTTGTTCACCTGATTGCCGGGGCTGTACAAAAGGAAAAGCTGTTGCCTTTCAACCGTGAAGCCGTTGCCCGAATAATCGAACGCGGCAGTCGCTTGACCGGAGATGCCCAAAAAATTTCAATTCATATGGAAGAAGTTTCCAAGCTGTTAAATGAAGCCGATTATTGGGCCCGCAAGGCCGGGGGTTCTGCTGTTGAAGCCGAGCATGTGCAAAAAGCGATCGATTCCTGGATTTACCGTTCTGACCGGTTGCGTGAGCGCATGCAGGAGCAAATCGAGCGAGACATTGTCATGATCGATACGGAAGGCTCCCATGTGGGCCAGGTAAACGGCCTTTCAGTGATTTCTCTCGGAGATTTTGCTTTTGGGCGCCCCAGCCGCATTACAGCGCGCATCCGGATAGGCAAGGGCGAAGTGGTGGATATCGAAAGGGAAGTGGCAATGGGCGGCCCCATTCATTCCAAAGGTGTACTGATATTATCGGGTTTTCTGGGTGGAAGATACGCTCTGGAAAATCCGCTGTCCCTTTCGGCCAGCCTCGTTTTTGAACAATCCTACGGCGGTATTGAAGGCGACAGTGCTTCATCGGCAGAGTTATATGCTCTGCTTTCCGCTATTGCCGATGTTCCTGTCAAGCAGTCACTCGCCATTACCGGGTCAGTAAACCAGCACGGCCGGGTTCAACCCATCGGAGGGGTAAATGAAAAAATCGAAGGTTTTTTCGATATCTGCCGTTTCAGAGGTCTTACAGGCGAGCAGGGTGTGCTTATTCCCGACAGCAACATTCAACATCTCATGCTGAAAAGTGATGTTATCGATGCTGTTGAAGCCGGAGAGTTTCATATTTTTGCGGTAAAAACCATTGATGAGGGCATTGAAATTCTTAGCGGCATGGCAGCCGGACAAGCCGATGAAGCCGGCGTTTATCCGGAGGACACCTTTAACGGGAAAGTACAAAAGCGGTTGAAGGAATTTGCCGACAAAAGGCAGCGTTTCGCCAAAGAAGCTGCCGGTTTCAAGGAAGACGAAACAGGTGGCCCCGAATAAAAATTTTCACAGAATTTTTGCCAACTCTTTTTACCAACTCATGGAACAAAGGTGGAACAAACAAATGAGTGATGAATATAAGCGCCAATCGCCCATTAAACGTATACTGGCGGCGTTGGACGCCTCGACATCGAGCTTGAATGCTTTACATACTGCTATAGACCTGGCCGCTCGTTTTGATGCCGAATTGCTGGGGCTTTTTGTGGAAGACATAAATTTATTGCGACTGGCCCAGCTGCCTTTCGCCAGGGAAATCAGCCTTTATTCAGCACGGCCACGCCCGATCCTGCCGGCGGAAATGGAATTGCAATTGCGCACCCAGGCAACACGCATTCGCAACATACTGGCCCAAATTGCAAACCAGTCCGGAGTTTCCTGGAAGTTTCGTATTGCCCGCGGTGATGTCGGGGCTGAAGTTTTGGCTGCCGGAGCGGAGGCTGATCTGGTGATCATGGGAAAAATAGGAAGATCTCTACCTGGAATCCAGCGCTCAGGCTCTACTGTACGCACCCTCTTATTACAGCGCACCGGCATGACCATGATTCTGGAAACCAGAATTCAATTCATCCGAATACCGGTGGTCGCTGTATACGACAATGCCGAATCCGCTAGAAAGGTGCTGGATACGGCAGCCCATCTGGCAAAATTGCATGAAGCACCGCTGATTGTATTCATTGTTGCCAAAAACACCGAGGAAGCCGAAGCCCGTAAACAAAAGGCCTCCCAAAAATTGCGCCATCATGGAATCCATGTCATATTCAGACAACTGATCAACCCGAGCCTGTCTGCATTGGCATCCCGGATACGCGCCGACACCAGAGGGCCGGTGGTGATCTCCTGCTTGAAAGATTGGTTTGCCGGAGAAAAACTTTGCGGTCTGGTGGATGAAATCGCTAACCCGGTATTACTGATCCGGTAGTCAGAGCCATCGACACGGAAATCGGAGAACAATTGTGAGCGAACTTGTATTTTATAATACACTAACCAAAAAGAAGGAGGCCTTCTTTCCCCGTGAGACCGGACGTGTCAAGCTTTTCACCTGTGGTCCCAGCGTGTATCGGAGACAGCACCTGGGTAACTATCGCACATACCTTTTCGAGGATGTGCTGTTGAAATACCTGGAATATACAGGCCTGAAAGTTAATCGGGTAATAAACTTCACCGATGTTGAAGACAAAGCCATCGAGGAAGCCCGGGAAAAAAAGGTAAGCCTTGAAGAACTCAGAAGTCCTCTGGAAGTAACCTTCTTTGAAGAATGCGAGATGCTCGGCATCCATCTGCCCAAAAACATTCCACGCGCCACAACCAGCGTAGATTCAGCAACTGAACTCATCAAACTTTTGATCAAACAGGGTCACGCTTATTGGCACAAAGGGGAAGTTTTTTATGACCCTCTGACTTATGAGGGTTTTGGAAGGCTCTATGGTCTGGACATGAACCAATGGCCCAGGAAGAAGATCCGGTTCCGGAAAGACACCTATCCCGGACAGCGATGGAACCTGGGCGACTTCATTCTCTGGCATAAGCGCAGAGAAAAAGACAACGGGGTTTGGTGGGATACCGATATTGGTCAGGGCCGCCCTTCCTGGAATATCCAGGATGCGGCCATGATTAAAAAACATTTGGGTTTCGAAATTGATATCCATACCGGGGGAATCGACAACCTGTATCGACATCATGACTACACCCTTGCCATCATGGAGGGGGCCTCGGGAAGACAATTCTGCCATTGGTGGCTCCACGGAGGTCATTTACTTGTGGAAGGAAAAAAAATGTCCAAGTCCAAAGGTAACGTGACCTATGTTGATGATCTTCTCAACGATGGATTCTATCCCCGTCATATTCGATTCTACCTGCTTTACGGCGCTTACCGTGATGCTCTGGATTTGCGCATGGAGGACATTGAGGACCGGGCCGGATATCTGGACCGGATTCGGCGTCTGGTGGATTTTTTGTTCAGGTACGAGACCGAAGAAGCCGCGGAAACCGGCGTGGATCTGGCGGCGGATGTGCGCACCGTATTTGAAAACCATATGAACGATAATCTGGATTATGCGGGTGCCTTCGATGGTGTGGCCGAACAACTTTTTCGGGCCGTCCAAACAGATATGGCACATGGTATTCCGTCCAAAGAACGCGAAAAGCTGCGCGCTGTAATGACAGACGCAGACAGGGTTTTCGGCGTACTGGGATGCGGCTGATCAATGGAAAGCACGAACATAATTGAGGGTCGGAATGTAGTCAAATGTTTCAAGGAAGTTGCCGCCGTAGTCGGTATAAATTTTACAGTCAAAAGCGGCGAGTTTTTTGGGCTGCTAGGCCCCAACGGAGCGGGCAAAACTTCAGTAATACGCATAATCTATGGATTTTCGCCTCTCACCGCCGGCCATATGCATGTTTTCGGTATCAATATCAATACCGGATGGCGGGCTATCCGGTATCGTTTGGGGGTGTGCCAGCAGGAAAACACTCTGGATCCCGACCTGACTGTTGAGCAGAACCTGATTCTCTATGCGCGATATTTCGATATGAAAAAAACTCATGCTCGAAATCGGGCTGAAGAGCTGTTGGATTTTTTCGCCCTGACAAACAAACGCAAATCCAAAGTCATGGAACTGTCCGGCGGTTTGGCACGACGGCTTCAGTTGGCCCGCGCGTTGATGTCCGAACCCGAGCTGCTTATTCTGGATGAACCCACCACCGGCCTTGATCCTCAGTCGCGACATCAGGTCTGGGAGCGGCTCCTGGAACTAAAAAAGCGGGGAATGACCATGCTGCTTACCACCCATTACATGGATGAAGCCGAAAATTTATGCGATCGCATCCTCATCATGGATCACGGAAGAATCATTGCAGAAGGTGCGCCCCGTGAACTGATAACCGATTACGCGGCCGAGAGCGTCATTGAAATCGAGGGGCCCGGCAATGAACTGAGAAACTTCGTTAAAAGCAAAGACATAAGACACGATGATCTGGATGATCGGATCATCATTTATACCGAGGCACACGGGGTGCTTGAAGAAGAGATCCGCGAAAAATTCTGCATGGAATCCTGTTTATTTCGTGCAGGGAATCTGGAAGACGTCTTTCTGCGTTTGACCGGAAGAGAGCTTCGCGAATGAAACGCGCTAAATTTTCCGCCATATCCTTTCGTTTTCGTCATGTCTGGATCAGGAATCTGACCACCTATCGCCGGATATGGAAAATCAACTTTCTGGTCCCGCTTCTTGAACCCGGTTTTTATATTGTGGCCTTTGGTCTGGGATTTGCCGGGCTGATCGGCAAAGTGGACTATGCCGGATTAAGCCTGGAATACACCCGCTTTATGGCACCTGCCCTGGTGGCCACAGCATGTATGTGGAACTCGTTTTTTGAAACCACCTACACCTCGTTTGTTCGCATGTATTACCAGAAAACATTTCACGGGATGCTTGCCACACCCATAAGCGTGGAGGAAATTATTGTGGGAGAGATCGTTTGGGCGGCATCCAAAGCCACGGCAGCCGTAACACTGATGCTTGCAGTACTCATACCCATCGGTTACGCCAATTTCCCGGACGCACTCCTGTGCATTCCTCTGGCATTTCTCGGGGGACTGGCCTTCGGCTCCATCGGCATGTTTTTCACCGGCATTATACCCACCATCGATATGTTCAACCTGCCCACATTTTTATTCATCACCCCCATGTTTTTGTTCTCCGGCACCTTTTTTCCCATCAGAGGAATTCCCGAATGGGCCGGAGTTATCTCTCTTATTTTCCCACTCTATCACATGGTAGAATTAACCCGTTTTTTCTCTCTTGGAGCCATGGAATCCGATCCCATATTCAACCTGGCCTATCTCATGGCTTTCACTGTGGTTTTCGCCTGTCTGGCCCTTTTTTCCATGAAACGAAGACTGATTCAATAGGGTAATTCAAAGAAAACAAATACAGTATCACACTAATAGAATATTGATTCTGATTGGTTTATAATGCTGAAAGATATGTTCCCTGTGGAAACAGTCATAGACTCTATAGTGGACAACGAGGTTCACATCGTGCGAATGAATTCGCACCTACAATTGAGCACACGTCTTGTTCCACAAACAGGTTACACTCAAAAATTTGTCAAAAATTCGAAAAATTATCAAAAAGGAAAAAAAGATGGAAACCAACGAGTTGATTAAAGAATTACAAGAATTGGTGCAGGCGGACATTGATACTGTGCATACCTACAACCGGGTGCTTGATGAAATTTCCGATGAGATTATTCGCACACGGCTGAATACCTTCCGAAACGACCACATTAAGCATGTTACCTCTGTTTCAAGTGAAATCCGGTCCCTTGGGGGAGAACCGCCCGAGCTGACCAAAGATTTCAAGGGCTATGTCATTGAAGCGTTTGCAGCACTTCGTACTGCTGTAGGTATGAAAAGCGCCCTGAAAGCGCTGAGAACCGCCGAAAATATAACCTATCGGTATTACGAAAACATCGTCTCAAAAGAAATGCCTCCGGAACTAAAGAAACGTTTACAACAAAATTTCAGTGAAAAAAAGGTGCATCTCGACTATATTGATAACAATTTAAAGGTGCTTTAAAAAATAAGGAAGGAAAATTTATCATGAACTCAAACAATAAAAGGGTTGCATTGGTCACGGGGGCCAACAGAGGCATTGGTTTTGAAATTGCCAGGCAGTTGGGGTCAAAAGGAATCACGGTCATAATAGGTGCTCGCAATGAATCAAAAGGTGTCGAGGCCCGGGAAAAATTGGCTCGGCAGAACCTGGATGTTCACTTTGTCATGCTGGACGTTACAGAACACACCACCATGGAAGCAGCCATAGGAAGAATCAGGGACAAATTCGGACGGTTGGATGTTCTCGTCAACAATGCCGGCATTATGATTGATCCCCATACTTCCATACTGGAACTCAGCCTTCCATTGTTTGAAAACACCTTGGAGACAAATGCTTTCGGCCCATTACTGCTGAGCCAGGCATGTGTTTCGCTCATGAAAGAAAATAATTACGGACGAATTGTCAATATCTCAAGTACTTTGGGTTCCTTAACCGACATCATCAATCCGGAATCCACATACACGGAAATTCAATCTCCGGCATACAGATTGTCCAAGATCCTGCTTAACGGAATTACGGTCTTGCTGGCCAGGGAGTTGAAAGGGACCAACATCCTGATCAATTCCGTCTGTCCCGGATGGGTTAAAACTGAGATAGGAGGACAAAATGCCCCCCTGACACCGGAACAAGGGGCTGCCACTCCGGTGTGGCTGGCTACTTTGCCGGATGATGGTCCAACCGGGGGCTTTTTCCGCGAACGGCATCCGATTCCGTGGTAATTTTTATGCCGAATCCGTTACAATCAGAATTTCTCCAGTACTCGTTTTAAACAAACACCGTTTATATCGGAAACCAAAAATGGAATTTTTGTTTATCAAACAAGTGGGCCTTTCTCTCGGACTTGGCCTTTTGGTGGGACTTCAAAGGGAATGGGGCCCTTCTCACGTGGCCGGAATTCGAACTTTTGCGCTCATTACCGTTTTTGGAACCCTCTGTGCGCGGCTTAGTCAGGAATTTGGCGGCTGGATATTAGGAGCCGGCCTGCTTGGTCTTTCGGCTCTGATTATTGCCGGCGGTATTGCGAAATTCAAACACGAGGATATTACTCCCGGGTTAACCACAGCGGCAGCAGCACTTTTAATGTACGCAGTAGGCGCATTGACGGTGGTTCATCTCTCAGCGGCAACCATTGTGGGGGGTACCACCGCAGTATTGCTGCACTGGAAAAAACAGATGCACTCCCTGGTCAAAGAGTTCGACGAAAAAGACCTCCGGGCTATTATTCAAATGGTGCTGATCTCCCTGGTAATTTTACCCTTGCTGCCTGATCGCTATTATGGTCCCTATGATGTCATCAACCCGTTTCACATCTGGTTAATTGTGGTACTCATTGTGGGCATCAGCATGGCAGGATATATTATTGCAAGATTCTGGAAAACCACTGCAGGAACTTTGATGGCTGGAGTTTTTGGAGGGATCATCTCCAGTACAGCTACCACCGTAAGCTACTCCCGCCAATCTAAACAGAACGGACAGAATGCATCCCGTGCGGCTTTCGTTGTTCTGGTCGCTTCCACCATTGTGTTTTTCAGAGTTGCCTTTGAAATCGGTGTAATTGCACCGGAAATTCTGCTTCAAATATTGCCTCAATTGACCGCCATGACTTTAATGATGACTGCCAGCTCTGCCTTACATTATCTGTTTTTTTTAAGGGGCGGTTCAAAAGTGAAAACGGTTGCCGAAAGAGATCCCTCAAATTTTAAAGCCGCAGTGGTATTTGGCTTATTGTATGCCGTGGTGCTTTTTGTCATTGCCGCCACAAAAGATGAATTCGGAGATGCAGGGTTGTATTGGGTCGCCGTTTTGTCGGGATTAACCGATATGGATGCCATAACCCTGTCGACGACTCAAATGATGCAGCAGGATCGTATCTCTTTTGAGACAGGCTGGCGCATGATAATCATTGGCGCCATGGCCAATATGGTTTTTAAAGGCGCTATCGCAGCTCTCCTGGGCCATCGAAGGCTGACGCTTCACCTGGCGTTGTTTTTTGGTTTGGTAATTTCAGGAGGTATCTGTATGGTCCTTTTCTGGCCGGAAACCTCTATGCTCCCTCTCCCTTTGGGGGAGGGCCGGGGTGGGGGTAGATAAAAACAAAAGCACGAATATAAACCCTATTTTTTAAGCAAATACGGGTATTGCTTTATTTAATCGTTAAATGATTGGTTTTAGAATGTTTAATAAAAAGGAGAATATTTATGAATACAACCGGTCTGGCGGTATTTGACCAAACGCTTCAGCAAACCCATGAATGGCTGAAAGATTTAATGTATGAAATGGGATGGGAAGATTCCCAATTGGCATATAAAGGTTTGAGGGCGACATTACAGACATTGAGGGACCGCATGACCCCTGAGGAAGCTGTCCATCTTGGGGCACAATTGCCCATGCTGATTCGGGGATTTTACTATGAAGGGTGGAAGCTGTCAGACATACCCTGGAAAATCAGACACAAAGATGATTTTTACAACCGTATTAAAGAAATCATGGCTGATGATACTTTGGATATCGATTATGAGCAATTAACGCGGGCAGTTTTTAAATTGCTCGAACATCGCATTTCCAAAGGGGAAACAGAAGATATCAAATCCATATTACCCAAGGAATTGGCTGAACTGTGGCCCCATGATCCGGAAAAATAGTGTAAAAATAACAACAGGAAAGGAAGTTATCATATATCATGGAAGTACCACCGGAAATAACATTTCGCGGGATTGAGAAAAACGAAGCAATCGAGGAACTGGTTCTTGAAAAGGTGGCCAAGCTGGATGAAATATACGAAGGTATTGTCAGTTGCCGAATTGCCCTGGAAAAAGTTCAGGAATTTCAGCGCAGCGGAAACCCTTATCGGGTTCGCATTGTGGCACGCGTGCCACCCGGACATGAACTGGTCGTAAGGCAGGAACCCGGCAAAAGCGATATGCATGATCCGCTCGAGATTGTAGTAAATGAAGCCTTTAACGCACTTCGCAGACAACTGATTAAAGTAAAGGAAAAGCAGCAAGGCGATGTGAAAGTTCATCCAAAACAGGAACTCATCGGTTATGTGGTGCGATTATTTCCCGAAAGAGGCTACGGATTCATCAAAACCCTTGAAGGCCGAGAACTTTACTTTCACCGCAACAGTGTCTTGAAGGATGATTTCGAACGTCTTGAAATCGGTACAGGGGTACGTTATTTTCCGGAGGATGGAAAAGAGGGCCCGCAGGCCAGTACTATCCAGATTGTAGATAAACCCGGCGTACAAGCTGCCCGGACTCCGGATTCAAACCTGGAACTGCCAGAAGACTGGAAACCGTAATCAAATTTTCAGGGTAGTGGCAAGAAATAACGCCTCCAGGGTTACGGGTTTATGTTCAGGTTGTGGGGGTTTACCTGTAGGTGCGAATTCATTCGCACAGAGGCGTATGTAAAACCAAATGCGCAAAAATTGGACGCCATCCTTACCTTCAACAGATTTAAGGTGACTGGCAATAAAAAATTATCCAAAAGAACCCTTACACGCTTCTTGTTCTCAAATCGGGCGCGATATCCGTCATCTTTTTTTCATGTATACCGGCTTGCAGCCGGCAGGGCGAAAGTACAACTTTCGCACTCCGGTTTTGCGGGTTTTTGGTTCATTTATGCCTTGTCCCCTAATCCTTCGCATGCCATTTTGCCATGTGCATGGCATGGGTCTTGAGATAAGCTCCGGGTTTATAAAAGTGGTCATAAAATTCCAGATCCAGATGATGAGCCTGCAGGTACATGATAAGGTACATTGATGGAACCGTGCCGGGAAATTTTCCAAAAATATCGTATATGTATTGGGCTTGCAGGGTCACGCAATCCCTGAAACGTTGATCATGAACCTGGGCGGATGAACGTATTTCAGGGCTTTTTTTCCATGGACCTGGTGTATCAGGATGATAGGGACCTCCTGAGCCGAACTTTCGCTCGCAGAGCTTTTCCACAGCAGCTCGCATATCAGGCTGATGGGGTGGACAATAGCCTTCCATGACGCCTTCCAAACCGGTGGCATTCGGATATGGCCAATGATCATCCATGTCATACCTGAATCCCAAGCCAGACACATCCGGATCACCGCTTGCACCCAACATGGCAAAAGGATCGATCCCATTTAACATCCAACCTCCCAGTCCCATGGCCTGAAGCATAAGCATGCCTGCATAGCAGGAAACACCCAACTCCACTGTCAACTCGGAAAGTGACAACTGTTCCACAAAGGTAATGGGCCAAACATTTTGAACATCCACAATGTCTTTAAATTGATCGATACCCGGAATTTCTTTTTTGTTGATATCATCGTAAAGTACCAGGCCGTTTTGGAGCATATAGCAGATATTGAGCAACGTATGTTGTGACAGATCACCAACGGGAATCACCAGCAGTGTAGAAGGCTTGTTGACTACCCATGTGTTGTGTGCCTCAGTGTAGGGTACCTCTGAAGGCAAGCTGAGGCGGCCATCCTGGAGCTTGCGCACCCGGTTTTTTACGTTGTCTAGAAATGCCTCCAGACTCAATGAGTCGTCGTCTTCCGGGTCGGTGAAAGCCGGTGCGTCGCGCATCTCCAATACATACACCCCATCATCGTCGGTAAAAAAAGTTTTGCTTGTATGAAACCCGGCGGCTGATGGAAATACCCTTCCGCCGGCCGCTGCCGCATAATTGGGAAGGTGGGGTGCATAACGAGCGGCCCGGTATATCATGTGATGCCATGAAGTATTTCCACCGCAGGCAGATACCACAAGCATTTTTTCCAGCTCAGAGAGTGGGAGCGGCTTTTGCCGGCTTTTATATTTGAAAACACCGTCAGGGATTTCCGCCCCCATAAAAAAACGTCTTGAACGGCGACCAAGAAGACCCTCAATAAGGTTGAATGAAAGCATGTCCTGAAAACCGGGGGGTAAGGTATTTTTTTTCATAAAGTCCTCCTTTGAACTTCGGTAATTAATTCCGCCTCTGTGCGAATGAATTCGCACCTACAAGTACACCCGCATCTGATGCGAACAACATGTAGAATTTTTTCAGGCGTAACCAGCTTTTTTCTGGTTATAACGAATTTGGGGGTGATTGGTTGATAGAGTACACTGTGGTACACTTTGGCGTAAATCTGTAGGGGTGGGTTCCAAACCCGCCCCAGTTCCAGATTCCCCGAGTTTTTCATGGGTACGAGAAAAAAATGCAAAAGCACAGCTTTTGCACTCCTTCAACACCCCCCTAACCCCCAAATCCGTTACAATCAGCTTTTTTTAAACCCCGAATGGAAAGGTTTTGGGGAATCCCTCCAGCGATTCCTTAGTAAGCGGGTTCACCGCCCGGGTTTCATCGAACCAGATATACTCGTCAAACTGACGGGGCAGATCTGCATAGAAATAATGGCTCTGAAGTTCGGTTTCCGGGGAGTAAACCACACCAATGGCTCTTTGCAGCCGTGATTGGGAGAGTGCTTTCCGAAGCTTTTGGGGAGCATCCCGCAGCGGCAGCAAAAAATTGTCGATTTTCGCCCGGTGACAAAGATATTCATAACTGTTTGGGTGGGCGGGGCGAACCTGCATGACATTCATGGGTCTGTCCCATTCGGAAGCTGCTCCTACTGTTCCATGATCGGTTCCGAAACCAACCAGGTATGCATCTTGGCCGAATGATTCCCGGCAGAAAAGTCCCAAATTTTTTTCTCCGCTGGCACCCATTTCTGTGGCCACCGCGTTTCCGATATGTGAGTTGTGTTCCCACACTACCGCGCGTGCATCAGGACCATGGTAACCCAATACGATGTTGAGGGTGTCGAACATATGACGATCCCGCAGATTCCAGGATTCACGGGACCCATAATACATGATCCGGTAATACTTTTCGGCATTGGAAACGACACGGGCATTTTGTACCGCATTCAAAAATTGGGCTTCATCTTTGAATTCGTAAGCCAGACGCTTGTCAAGAAGGTCTTCCAGCATTTTCACCACCTCTGACTCACACTCTTCATATTGTCCTGTAAGGGTGGCAGCGCCATAAGCGGCCGGGTCTTTCTGCCAGGGAGTCAGGCAGCCGTAGCGCTGACGGGCTATGGATGCAGTTACCGGATCGATGGTATCCAGATATTTGAGAACGGCCTCGATGGAACTGTGGAGACTGTAAAGATCCAGTCCATAAAGACTCACCCCGCCTGAGACCCTCTGTAACTCATTGATGGATCTGAGCGATTCGACAAATATAGAAAATTGCGTATTGGCCCACATCCACGTTGGAAATCTCTTAAAAGGCTTTTCAACGGACAGATCCGGCTCAATACCCTTAATGTAGCGATTGATCTGAGATACATCCGACCAATCGGCTTCAATGGCCACAATGTTGAATCCTTTTTTTTCGATCAGCTTCTGAGTAATCCGTGCACGCATATCGTAGAACTCGGCGGTTCCATGGGTGGCCTCGCCAAGGAGAACCACTTTGGCATCCCCTATGCGCTCAAGAAACGGAGTTATATCCTTCTCCTGAATAGACGGGATGGAGTCGGCAGTTATAGCCATGAGTTCGGGAATTGTCCTTGAAGCATGCATCCGAGCCGGCTCGCCGCCGGCCGAGGTTTTTTCATCCCATCCCTCCGCGCCTACCAGCGGCACAAAGCGTACACTGAGATGTTCCTCCACCTCATATTCATCCTCGCCTGTCCGGCGAATACGCACCAGTTCCTGCGCCCGGGCCGGGCCGGTAGGTATGACCAAACGTCCTCCGAAGGCAAGTTGTTTTTTGAGGCTTTCTGGTGTACCTGGAGACCCCGCGGTTACCACGATGGCATCATAAGGCGCATGCTCCGCCCAGCCGAGGGTACCATCTCCATGAAGCACATGAATGTTATCATACCCAAGTTGGCGAAACTTCTCCCTGGCGCTGTCAGCAAGAGACTTGTGCCTTTCGATGGTATATACTTCATCCACCATACGGCTCAATATGGCAGCGGCATAGCCTGAGCCGGTCCCCACCTCCAAAACCCGGTCTTCCGGTTTAAGCTCAAGCATTTCTGTCATCACCGCCACAATATAGGGCTGGGATATGGTCTGTCCTTCCCCGATGGGCAAAGGCGAATCCTCGTAGGCGAACTCCACCATGGTGTCAGGTAAAAACTTTTCGCGGGGAACCTCTTCCATTGCTCTAAGGACAGCCTCATCTTTGATTCCACGGGCTTTCAAATGATTTTCGAGCATGGTTTTGCGAACTTTGTCAAGACTTTTCATTGTCATATTCCTTAGTTTTTTTATTATCGATACTCTCATTTCACATATTGATAATCCCGGCGGATGCCAAATGAGGCAAGCCGCGAAGGTCGGCAGTTGCCACATAAACGTATCTCATCCGCTTACCAAGCTCCATCGCCTCGTAAATTGCTTCAAGACTCATGGCGCCTCCTTTCGGCTGATCTTTTAACCATTTATTTCTAATTTTAGACAGCCCGAGCGGCGGAAGCTATAATGCAAAGCCTGTATTTTCCATGCCGATTCTCTGTAACTTGATTATCAAGTTTTTTCCGTCATTCCTGCAAAAGCAGGAATCCATGTGGTTATAGCGACTAACTGGATTCCGGGTCTCCGCTCCGCTGCGCCGGAATGACGGCAATCTGGAACATTTTGGCCTAAAAAACTTGATCATCGAGTTTCAGATGATTTCTTCTGCTGTGTATTTGAAACCAAAAGGCAAAATACATGTTTCACCCCATTGTATTTAATCGGGACAATGAATTATGCTTCAAGCATTCCAACTTAAAACAACGAACACCAAAGCTAAAAGGAGGCATAAGAAAGAACTATGGCTGGAAGAGTAGAAAATAAAGTGGCGATCGTAACCGGCGGTTCCCGGGGTATCGGAAAGTCCGCCTGTGAAGTTCTGGCTGAACAGGGAGCAACAGTTGTGGTAACGGATATTATAGATGATGAAGGCAAACAACTTGCCGAAGAAATACAAAAAAAGGGATGGAAAGCTCAATATTATCATCTTGACACATCGGTTGAAAACGAGGTCAGCACTGTTTTTAGCCAGGTTAAAGAACAATTTGGCTCCATTGATATTTTGGTAAACAATGCAGGAATTTCAGGAACCAACGACCCGACCCATGAAATTTCCGAGCAGGACTGGCAAAAGGTGATGGATATCAATGTTAAAGGTGTATTTCTATGTACCAAACATGCCGTTCGATATATGATAAACCAGTCCCCGGGGGGAAGTATCATCAACCTTTCATCAATTTATGGTATTATCGGGGCCCCGGATCTGCCTGCATATCATGCATCCAAGGGAGCCGTTCGATTGATGACAAAAACAGATGCGCTTTTGTACGCCAGGGACGGTATCCGCGTTAACTCGGTGCATCCCGGCTACATATGGACTCCGCTGGTGGAAGAACTTGCTTCCCGCTCAAAAGAAGGTGTGGAGGCCTTTCGTGAAAACCTAGCCAAAAAGCACCCGGTCGGACATGTGGGCAAACCGGAGGATATCGCTTACGGAATCCTCTATCTGGCATCGGATGAATCCAAGTTTGTCACAGGCAGCGAGCTGGTGATCGATGGCGGATATACTGCGCAATAAACCGGGAGTGTAAGGGGTCTAATATGAATGAAAACCAAGGCGAAAGCGACCGCAGAGATAAGTGTGGATTGACACGACGCGGATTCATGCAGTTTATGGGTGTGAGTGTTGTCGGCGCCAGCTTTTCAGCAGCGGCCATTACCAAAGCAGCCGATTCCGAAAAAACCGAGACGGTGCTGCAGGGAACCCGGCTTACCAAAATCAGGCTTTTCATAAACAACCGGATTTATTCCGTTTTGGTCGAGCCTCGATGGACACTTCTTTATGTTTTGCGGGAATCCATTGGGTTGACCGGCACCAAAATCGCCTGCGGACGTGGTGAATGCGGTGCCTGCACGGTCCTTATCGACAGCATTCCCCGCTACGCATGCATGACGTTGGCCGTGGAAGCCGAAGGCCATCAGATCACCACTATTGAAGGGCTCATGGATGGAGAAAAGCTGGGCCCGGTTCAAACAGCTTTTTTGGAAGAAGACGCTTTCCAGTGCGGTTACTGCACCCCGGGCCAGATCATGGCCGTGGAAGGTCTTCTCAGAAAACAGCCGGATCCCTCAATGGCTGAAATTCGTTGCGGGGTTTCAGGCAACCTTTGCCGATGTGCCGCATACACTCATATTTTCCGTGCTGCAAAAACAGCGGCCAGATACAAAACCGGAAAAGAATAAGAGGGGGTTATGTCAAAAGCAAACGAAATATATTATACAGCCGGACTGCCTGTCCCGGAGACCCCGGAAGCAGGCGCTGAGCCGTCTTTCTGGAAGCAGACCCACATTGTCGGAAAAGCCCTTCCCCGGGTTGATGCCTATGAAAGGGTTAGCGGAAGTGCGGTTTTTCCTTCCGATATTAAAATCCCCAATATGTTGTATGGCGCAATTCTGAGATGCCCTTATCCCAGTGCTACCGTCACCAGCGTGGATACCTCCCAGGCACAAGATATGAAAGGTGTCCAGGCTATTATTACCGGCAGTTCCCCGGAAGCTGCAAATCTTAAATGGAAATACCGCAATTTTGAAACCAGCCTGTTTGATACCCACGTGCGATTTGAAGGAGAGGAAGTGGCCGCGGTTGCCGCTGACTCCTTTTATGAGGCGTGGGATGCAGTGCGGGCCATCAAAGTGGATTACGAAGTGCATTCATTTGTGGTCGATCATGACAAGGCTCTTGATAAAACAGCCCACAAGGTCCACGATGGCGGCAATCTGATTTCGGAAGACACATATGAGCGGGGAGATGTGAAAAAGGGTTTTTCCGAAGCCGATACGGTGCTTGAGCATCGATACGAAACTCAGGCCGAACTTCATACGCCGCTGGAACTTCATGGTTGTGTGACCAACTGGGACGGTGACCGTTTAACCATATGGGAATCTTCCCAGGGCGTATACGCTGTTCAATCAAAGGTTGCGGAAGTCCTGAATATGCCGCTGTCGAAAGTCCGGGTGGTCGGCCATTATATGGGAGGCGGATTCGGCAGCAAACTTCGGCCGGGAAAATATACCATTATCAGTGCTCTCTTGGCCAAAAAGTGCGGAAAACCAGTAAAAACCCTATTGACCCGGGAAGAAACCTATCTTTGCGTGGGCAACCGGCCGTCGAATACCATGGAGTTAAAAGCCGGGGTCAAAAAGGATGGAACTTTGACAGCGCTTGAATTTCAATGCATCGGCCCGAGCGGTGCGTACCCTGCCGGGGGCTCTCAACTCGTGGACTGGCTGATAAGGGATCTTTATAAATGTGAGAATGTGCGCACCATATCCAAAGATGTTTACATCAATGCCGGCACGGCACGGCCCTTCCGTGCACCAGGTCATCCCCAGGGCTCATGGGCCCTGGAACAGATGATGGACTGCCTTGCCGAAGAAATCGGCATGGATCCGGTTGAATTGCGGCTGAAAAATATTCCTGATTTCAGCCAGGCACGCGAAGGCAATCCTCCCTACACCACCACCGGTCTGCGGCAATGCATAGAAAAGGGGGCTGAAGCATTTGGATGGGAACAAGCGCGTGAAGAGGTTAGAGAGCATAATCGGAAAGGCAGTCATATCAAACGGGGGGTGGGCATGGGTGCCTGCCTTTGGGTTGTCGGCGGAGGCGGACCGCCATCAACCGTGGTAATCAAGATGTTCAGGGACGGCTCCGTAAACCTCAACATGGGAGCCAGTGATATCGGTACAGGAACCAAAACGGTCATGGCATTTGTAGCGGCTGAAGAACTCGGAATTGATCCCGGTCTTATTCAAATCGAACATGCGGATACCGGCACGACTCAATATGCCACCCCGAGTGGCGGAAGCAAAACAGTGCCCACCGAAGCTCCCACAGTTCGAAATGCTGCGATTGCCATCAAGCGCCAAATACTTGAAATGGCCGCTGAAGATCTCGAAATACCTGTTGAAGACCTCCGATACCAGGGCCGGAAAATCGTCTCTAAATCCGGGCCGGACAAATCCATTACGGTAACGGAAATCTCCGGGCTTAAAAAACGAGGGGTGATAGTAGGTGTCGGATACCGGGGACCCAACCCGGAAAACAAAACGGTGAATCCCTTTGCCGCTCAGTTCTGCGAGGTGGAAGTCAACACCAGATCCGGTGAAATAAAAATCCTTCGCTTTCTGGGAACCAACGACAGTGGGCGTGTAATGAATCGGCTGACTTATGACAATCAGGTTTTCGGTGGTATCGTGATGGGTATCGGATTGGGACTTACTGAATTCAGGCAGCTTGACAGAAAACATACGGGCAAGCTGTGCAACAAAAACTGGCATGATTATAAACTGCCCACCGCCTTGGATGTTCCCGAGGATATGACGAGCATTCCCATCGAACTGGATGACCCCGAAGCCAACAACACCGGAGCCAAGGGGCTCGGCGAACCGGTCACTATCCCAACAGCAGCAGCTATTGCAAACGCCATATACATGGCTACCGGGATTCGGTTCACCAAAGCGCCCATAAACCCCATAGCGATATGCCGGATGATTTCAGGCGGAAAGGAGTGATAGACAATGCTACCCGCATTTTCTTATGCAAGGCCCCTTCATTTAAAAGATGCCGTCAGACAACTCTCGGCACAGCGTGCAGTCATTCATGCCGGTGGCACAGACCTGCTGGGATGCCTTCGCGATGGCATTATGCCGGTGGACAAGGTTGTAAGCATCAGTGCCTTGGAAGAACTATATGGAATTCGAGAGACAAACGATGGCGGCGCAATAATTGGTGCATAGACTACCATAACTGAATTGTCCGAGAGTTCGGTAATACGGAAAAAATATCCGGGTCTGGCTGCGAGTGCAGGTGAAGTAGCCAGCCCTCAGCTTCGCAACCAGGGAACCATTGGGGGAAACCTGTGTCAAAAACCACGCTGCTGGTATTACCGTGGCGAATTTGACTGTCTGCGAAAAGGGGGAGACAAGTGCTATGCCATAGACGGCGAGAATCAGTTTCATGCCATCTTCGGCCACGAAGACATCTGCGCGATTACCCATCCGTCAGACACCGCTCCGGTACTGGAAGCCCTGAATGCACGGATACACATTACCGGCGAAAATGGGCAGCGGACCATTTCCGTATCTGATTTGTTTGTTCTTCCCTCTGAAAATGTCATGGTTGAAACTGCCCTTGAAGTCAATGAAATCATCACCCACACCCAATTACCGCCACCTGCTGCCAATTTGAGAAGTGCTTACCGAAAAGTACGCGCCCGCAGGGCATGGGATTTTGCCCTTGCCGGTGTCGCACTGGCCCTGGAAATCGAAGATGACCGGGTTATCAACGGCAGAGTGGTGCTTTCCGGAGCAGCCCCTGTTCCCTGGCGAAGCTATCAAGTGGAAAATGTCATCATGGGAAAAAAGCTGGATGGCAAAACCATTGCCGAGGCATCACAGGCCGCCATCGAGGGGGCCGAACCATTATCCGAAAACGCATATAAACTTTTTCTTTTCAAAGGTATTATTGAAGAAGAACTCGAAGCAATTAAAAATAATAAATGAAAACGCTAAACCCTAATGATGACAAACAGGTATTTGAGGCCCTGCTCAATGTGCAGAAGACCGGTCAATCCTGTGTACTGGTAATTTTGGTCGACAGCCGGGGATCGGTACCCGCCGGACCGGGAGCCAAAATGGTGGTAACTGCTGAGGACAATATCATCGGCACAATAGGCGGGGGCTCCATGGAACAGGAGGCTATAAAAATAGCCCGTGGGGTTCTTGCCGAGGGAAAGCCGCAAGTCATCACCTTTGAATTAAACGAAGAAGCCGGGTATGCGTGCGGCGGGCAAGTGACTTTATATATCGAGCCCGTCTTTCCTGCGCCTCGGTTGATTCTTGCCGGAGCCGGGCATGTAGGTCAGGCTGTTTGTTCCCTTGCCGCATATGTGGGATTTTCCGTCACCGTTGCCGATGACAGAGCGGAGTTTGCCAGTTCCGACCTGTTGCCGGAGGCCGATCATGTCATTGCATGCAATTTTGAATCCCTGTTTTCAAGCCTACCGGTGGATATCCAAACATTAATTGTATGTGCAACACGGGGACATACCCACGACTACACGGTGGTTCGGGAGGCATTAAAAACACCTTCCCGATATATAGGCTTGCTGGGAAGCCGACGGAAACGCAATGCATTTTTTGACAATCTTCGTAAAGATGGGTTTGACGATGATGCTTTATCCCGGATTCATACCCCTGTAGGACTAGAAATCGGCGCAAAAACCCCCCGGGAAATTGCTGTCAGTATCGTATCGGAGCTTATCCAAATCAGGAGAAAAAATGGTTAATCCTGTAGGAATTGTTCTGCTTGCAGCCGGAGCCTCCAGGCGCATGGGCTGTTTAAAACAACTGCTGCCCATTGCAGATGAACCGGCTGTCCGCCATTGTGTCCGCAATATTCTCATCGCCGGAATCAATAATATCGTGGTGGTTCTGGGACATGAGCGGTGGCGGGTCGCTGCGGCCGTATCGGATTTCCCGGTCTGTTTTGCCATAAACAATGAGACAAACAGCGATATGGCCCGTTCGGTTGAAATCGGTTTCCAATCGATGCCCCAATATGTCACCGGTGTCATGGTCGGACTCTGCGATCATCCGCTGGTGAGACCTGCCACCTACCAGAAGCTTCGGGACCTTCACCAAAAACATCCCGGCAACATTTTCGTACCCGTTTACGCCGGAAAAGGAGGGCATCCCTCCCTGTTTCCAAGATCCCTCTGTCAATCGGTGAGCAGCGGAAAACCCTTGAGCCACCTTTTAAGGAAACACGCCGACAGGGTCAATCGCTTTCATACAGGCGATCCAGGCGTTGTTTACGATATGGACACACCTCGGGATTACCGAAAAATGGTAAATTTAACAAAGGATATTTCTTACGGACTTTAAAAAGAATCCAAAAACGACATTTAAAGATATCGACAAACTCGATAAGCAAGAGGCGCGAAAAGAGGCGGAAGCGCTCCGGGAAGCAATAAACTATCACGACTATCTTTATTACGTTAAAAACAAGCCGGAGATATCCGATGCCACATATGACAAGCTGTTTCATCGTCTCGAACAGTTGGAAAAAGCTTTCCCGGACCTGCGCAACAACAACTCTCCAACTCAACGTGTAGGAGCACCTCCGGTTGATTCACTGGGGAAAGTAAAGCATGCCGCTCCCATGTTAAGCCTCAATGCCGCACGGGAAGAAAAAGATGTAAGAGATTTTTTTGATTTTATTCATCGCAACATCAATAAAAAAAAGATCGAGTTTGTACTGGAGCCGAAATTTGACGGCTTTTCCGTGGAAGTGATATATGAAAACGGAAAATTTGTGCGCGGCAGCACAAGAGGAGATGGTGAAACCGGAGAAGATATTTCTAAAAACCTGCGTACCGTGAGGGCGCTTCCCTTAAAGCTTCAGGAAGAAAAACCCTGTCCCAAAATGCTATCAATACGCGGCGAAGTCTTTATGACCAAAGATGGTTTTCAGAAGCTCAACAAGGAAAGAATTGAAATGGGCAAAGAGCCCTTTGCAAATCCCCGCAACGCTGCGGCCGGCACCATGCGTCAATTGGACCCGAAGAAAGTTTCCGGCAAACCCTTCGATATTTTCTTTTATGAGATCATTGACATAGACAGCGAGAGCGTATCTTTTTCCCGTCATTCGGAAATGCTCGAACAGCTTCCCTCCTGGGGTCTAAAAACGGCTTCAATGCATAAGAAGTGCGCATCATTTGAAGATATTAAACGATATTACGACCAACTGGCTGAAAACCGTGAAGATCTGGAATACGAAATCGACGGCTTGGTAATCAAGCTTGACGATTACAAGGACCGAAAACGCCTTGGGGTTCGTCAACGCAGTCCTCGCTGGGCTTTTGCCTGGAAGTTTCCTCCCAGGGAAGAAGTTACCACCCTGGAAAAAATTGTGGTGCAGGTAGGCAGAACCGGCATTCTAACGCCGGTGGCACTGCTTCAGCCGGTTGATGTCGGCGGGGTAACTGTCAGCCGTGCAACTTTACACAATGAGCAAGAGGTTAAAAAAAAAGATGTTCGACCCAAAGATAAAGTAAGGGTTGCCCGGGCCGGCGATGTAATTCCCGAAGTCGTTGAACGGGTCAAAGAACCCGGCAAAAAGCGGGAAAACCCATTTTCAATGCCGAAACACTGCCCGGTATGCAGCTCGCAAATATACAAAGAAGGCGGCTATCATATCTGTCCCGCCGGTCTTTTCTGTCCTGCCCAGGTAACAGGCGGCATAATCCATTATGCCTCCCGGGGTGGCCTCAATATACAAGGACTGGGAGAAAAGACGGTAAAAGCCCTTTATCAAAAGGGTTTGGTCAAAAACATCGCCGATTTATACAATCTCGAAAAGGACGATATTCTCAAATTGGAAGGCTTTGCCGAAAAGTCTGCCGGCCAGCTTTATGAAGCCATTCAGGATTCCAAAAAGCCGCGTCTCGACAGATTTCTTTATGCCATTGGCATCCGTCATGTAGGCAAACGTGTGGCTCGCGACCTGGCACAAGAATTTGGCAGCCTGGAAAATTTGCGCGAAGCATCCGAAAAAGAACTCCAAAATATTTCTGAAATCGGGCCGGAAATCGCTAAAAGTGTGGCTGCTTTTTTTAAGCAAGAAGAAAACAAGGCCATATTAAAAGCACTAAAAAAGGCCGGAGTCCGCGTGAAAAACATAACTCCGGAAAAAAAGGCAACCCTCAAGGAAAAGACTTTTGTTTTTACCGGCTCACTGAAGGGGTATACCCGGGAAGAAGCCAAAGAAAAAGTGGAAATGCGCGGCGGCAGGGCTGCCTCCAGCGTAAGCAGTAAAACCGATTATGTGGTTGTTGGGAAAAATCCCGGAAACAAGCGGGAGGAGGCCAAAAAGCGCGGGGTAAAAATTATTGGTGAAGATGAGTTTGAACGGTTGTTGCGGCAGGGGTGAGGGGGTAAGGGGTAAGTTTTAAGGTTTC
>SKZT01000040.1 GCA_007127235.1 Desulfobacteraceae bacterium | reverse complement strand
TTTTATTTCCCTGGTTGAAACGGATGATTATATTGACACGATATTTGGCATAAAGTACAAATATCATAAAAGAGTCACGACAAAAAACAATTTGAGTGCAGTCTGCCGGTTTGCTGGGGGGTAAAACATTATGAAAACCAAAAAGCTTGTTGTTTTTACTGTTTTAATAATTACAATGTTTTTAACAATAGGGTTTAACAGAACCGTTAAGGCTCGTGAATATACGAAAGTTTTAGAAAAAAAGGCTGTGGAATTTTCTGATTATACTGATGTCGGTTATCTGGTTGATAATATTAAAGATGAGAGACTTGTTCTTCTTGGTGAGTCAACGCACGGTACTTCTCAATATTATACCATGAGGGCAGAAATATCTAAAAAACTGATCAAGAAAAAAAGTTTTTCTTTTGTTGCTGTGGAAGGAGACTGGACGGCCATTTATAGGTTGAATCTTTATGTCAAAGGGCTTTATCCTGATAGTGAAAAGGGGGTCGAAGACATAATGAAATCATTTGACAGGTGGCCCGTCTGGATGTGGTCGAACAAAGAGACGGCAGAATTTGTCCAATGGTTAAAAGAATACAATTCGGGTAAAGATATTGAAGAGATGGTTGGATTTTATGGTATAGACGTTTACGGACATTGGGATGCAATGGACAGGCTTTTGGAGTATGTAAGGAAAAATCTGTCAAAAGAGTATGAAAACATAAAATCAAAAGCTGAGTGTTTTACATTTTTTGGAAAAGATGAGTGGAGCTATGCCAGAGCAGTTCATAGAGGACATGCTTCATGCGATAGCCAATTAAAGGATATTGTAGAAATACTCAAAAACAACAAAGATTATTTGTCTCAAAAAAACGAAAAACAATATTTCGATGCTTTTCAGAATGCACTGGTGGTTAAAAATGCCGAAAATTTTTACAGACTAGCCGTGGCTCGCGGCCCTGATTCATGGAACAGCAGAGCCAATCATTTTTATACATCAGTTACCAGGCTTCTTGATTTTTATGGAAATAACTCCAGGGGTATTGTCTGGGCCCATAACACACATGTGGGAGATTCAAGGGCAACTTCCATGGATCCAAGGGGGATGTTGAATATTGGCAGGCTTGCAAGGGAAGGTTTGGGAAGGGACGCGGTTTTTATTGCCGGGTTTGCAACGAACTCAGGAAAAGTCCTTGCGGGAAGAAGCTGGGGATCTCAGGTGGAAACAATGGCAATTCCTCAAGGCATTCCATCGAGCCTCGAGAGTAAATTATCTGATATCGAATACGATCGTTTTTATATTTTATTTTCAGAAAAATATAACCAGGAGGACAAAATAATGCAGGTTGTAGGACACAGAGCAATCGGTGTCGTCTACAGCCCGGAAAACGAAAGGGGCAATTATGTGCCGACTGTCTTGCCAGAACGATATAATGCCCTGGTCTTTATAAAAAAGACAGATGCTCTTGAAATGTTGGATTAGTCTCTAAGGATTGATAAAAGTTAATGGAACAAAAGGATTACTATAAAATACTGGGTGTTGATAAAGATGCCGACACAAAAACCATCAAGGAAGCCTATCGTGATTTGGCCCTGAAATATCATCCGGACCTCAATAAAGACAACCCTGAAAAGGTCGAGAAAATGAAGCTGGTCAATGAAGCCTATGCCGTATTGTCCAACCCATCCAAAAGGAAAGAGTATGACAATTTCAGGGAACGTTTTGGCTCAGGTGCTTATTCACAATTCAGACATTCCTATTCTGAAAGGGATAT
The DNA here is from genome assembly GCA_007127235.1 of Desulfobacteraceae bacterium. Classification (GTDB taxonomy): domain Bacteria; phylum Desulfobacterota; class Desulfobacteria; order Desulfobacterales; family SKZT01; genus SKZT01. The sequence continues at coordinate 5,868 of SKZT01000040.1, read as the reverse complement.
TTTCAGTGGTTCGGATATTTTTCGTGTTTTTGAGGAATTGACCAAAGCCTTTAATTTAAGGGGGCATGATCAAATCTTCAGAGAATTTTACGGTCCCGGCTATCGAAAATATGAGTATAAGCAACCCGGGGTATTTATCAAGGGTTTTGTTTTCACCGGTCCCTTTGGTTCCGAAAAATCAAAAGATAAACAGGTTCCGGGTCGCCGCCAGCCGGGCAAGGGCAGATTGTCAAATTATGTGTTCAAGAAGCTAACCGGTGTGGAAATTCCTCAGGATGGTGCAGATATCCATGACTCTATCGACATTTCCCCGGAGTTGGCCGAAAAGGGTGGACCATATGCCTATTTTCACAGTCGCAAATCCAAGAAGCTGCTGGTGAAAATACCGCCGGGGGTTCACGATCGACAGCGCATCAGGTTGTCAACAATGGGTGAAGAGGGAAAGGGTGGTGGAGATCCCGGCGATTTGTATCTGAAAGTTCGTATTCGGAAACCACTACTGAGAAAAATAAAAGATTTTTTTTCAGGTTTGCGAAAATGAAAAGAGTGTAACCTGTTGGGAAGTTACTGAAGCAACACTTTACTCAATTTCATCGGAGAAGGTTCCCAGTTCTTTAAGTTTGATTTTTAGAGGTACCCCTATATTTTCATGAAGTTTTTCCTCCGCTGTATTTATAAGCTTTTGAAGCATTTTGATTTCATCGGAAAACAGCTTCTCATTCATAAGCAGTGAGACTTCCAGATAGCTACGTGCCCCGTATTTATCCAGATATGAATGCTGTTGTTTATTTATGTGGCATTTATCCGGAATAAAACCCAGCGCTTTTTCCAGATTCCGGAGAATTTGAGCCTGACGCAATTTGACACCGTTGATGGTTATGAGTTGATCGGTTCTTTCTCCTGCCCATTCTATGCGCACAAAAGGGCATCCGCATGAACAAGGCTCAGCAATGAGCCTGGCCTTGTCCCCCGTCCTGAAGCGGATCAAGGGAAAGGCCCGGGTACTCAATGAAGTAAATACTAGTTCTCCGCTGTTTCCCAAAGCAAGAATTTCTCCACTTTGGGGATTGATGATTTCAGGGAAAAAATAATCTTCACTCACATGGAGGCCCTCATGATTTTCGCATTCGAAAGCCATTGCCGGTCCGGGTACTTCGCTGAGACCGTAATGGAGCCAGACCGTGACATGGAGTCTGTCTTCAAGAAATGCTCTGAATGGATTCTCAATGGCATCTCCAACCAAAATGAGAGTTTTTAAATTCAAACCTGTCGGATTGAATTCCGAGCGAAACATGTAGCTGGCCAGTTGGGAGGCTGAGGATGGGGTTGTAACCAGCACTGTGGTTTTGTAGTCACGAAGGACCATCAACTGCTTTTCCAAAGAAAGGGGAGTGTTGGGAATGACACTGGCTTCAAGAGCTTCGGCACCATCTTTGTAATCTCTTCCCCAATTGGCAAGGCCCGGGTCGAAAGTGATCTGCAAAATATCCATGGCCGTGACTCCGGATATGGACAGCGCCCGGGAAACCATTTCCCGCCATACATTCAGGTCCTGTTTGGTATAGCCGGTGACTGTGGGATTGAGATTGGTTCCGGGTGCAGTATGAATACGAACAATATCCCTGAGGGGTACGGCAAAAAGACCGTAAGGGTAATGTTCCCCTAAATCTTTTCTTTCCATGAATGGCAGTTTGGAAAGATCCGACAGGGTTTCCACCTGGAAAGCATCCATGCCGAACTCATGAAACCGGTTCTGATGAAAAGGAACACTTCGAAAAGCTCTGTTTAAAGTGCTTTGCAGACGTTCCAGTTGCAGTTGACGCCTTTGTTCGGATTCCGGATAATCCATAGGTTCAGGCCCTCCCCTCATAAAATTCACCATAATCCTTGCCTAAATAAGCCCGTTTGACTTCATCGTCCGCCAGAAGGTCCTGGGCGGATCCCTGGAGAACCACACGGCCTGTTTCCAAAACATAGCCACGGTCGGCGATTTTCAGTGCAGCCTGAGCATTTTGTTCTACCAGCAAGATGGTAATTCCGTTCTCTCTCAGCTGCACAAGGGTTTGCAGAATTCTGTCCACCAATAAAGGGGCAAGGCCCATGGAAGGTTCATCCAGTAGTAAAAGCTTTGGTTTTGCCATGAGTGCCCTTCCAATGGCCAGCATTTGCTGTTCACCCCCCGAAAGTGTCCCGGCTGCCTGATAACTGCGTTCTTTCAGAATTGGGAAAAGGGTCATAACCATCTCAAGATCCTGAGCGATTTCACGGTGCTGTTTTTTGCGGTAACGGGTGTAAGCACCGAGTTTCAGATTATCCAGGACCGTTAGAGGTGGAAAAATGAGGCGTCCTTCAGGAACCAGGCTGATGCCTTTTTGCACGATGGCCGGGGGGGCAAGTCCCTTTAAGGAATTGTCCCAAAAAGACATTTTTCCCTCCCACCCGGGAAGAAGACCCACTATGGCTTGAAGCAGCGTGCTTTTTCCCGACCCGTTAGCACCAATAAGGGAGACCAGCTCCCCTTGGGCAACCGAGAGACTGACTCCTTTAATGGCCATAATTCTTCCATAATAGCATTTTAAATTTTTTATTCTCAGCATCGCTATGTACCCATCCCCAGATAAGCTGCCATTACAGACGCATTGTTTTGAATTTCCCTGGGCGTTCCCTCAGCCAGTTTTTTACCCTGGTCAAGAACGACGATTCTGTCGCATATTTCCATGGTAAGACTCATATCATGCTCTACCAGCAGGAGGGTAATGCCCTTTTTTTGGATTTTTTTTAAAAGTTTTCCCAATTGACGGGTTTCGGTGGCATTGAGTCCTGCGGCGGGTTCATCAAGGAGCAGAACTTTGGGATTGGAAGCCAGTGCACGTGCGATTTCCAGAAGCCGCTGCCATCCGAATGGAAGTTCAGAGCTTTTGCGATGGGCCAAATCTTCAATACCCACAAAGGAAAGAATTTCCATTGCATTATTCCATATGTTATTTTCTTCACGCACCATCCACGGCACACGGGTTATTGCACCCCAAAATCCACTTCTGGTTCTGACATGCTGCCCCACCATGACATTTTCAGCAACGCTCATGCTTCCAAATATTTCGACATTTTGAAATGTCCTGGCGATACCCAGATTTACCAGATCATGAACCTGACGGCCCTGAATATTTTGGTTGTCGAATATAATTTGGCCGTTATCAGGCCTGAAAATTCCGGTAACCAGGTTGAACAAGGTTGTTTTTCCAGCCCCGTTGGGCCCGATCAACCCTTTTATCAGGCCTGCTTGAAGATCGAATGAAACCTCCCACAAGGCTTGAACGCCTCCGAAGGCTTTGCTGACCGATTCGATTTTCAAGAGAATATTACCGTTTTGCTTTTGCTGATCTTGATCGTTCATAAATTTCAATAATTCCACGTGTTAAACCCTGAGGAGTAATAATCATCACCACCATCAAAATCAGACCATAGACCACCATCTCGAAATCGGAAAAAGCATGAAGCCATTCAGGGAGCATGGTCAGCAGAGAGGCTCCGAGCAAAGAGCCCCATATACTTGCCATGCCTCCGATAACCACCATGGTGACAATTTTTACCGATACCAGAAAGCTGAAAGATTCCGGGCTGATAAAGCTGATCATATGGGCATAGAGAAAACCGGCCAGTGCAGATAATGCGGCACTGAAAACAAATATTTTCAGTTTCAGGTTACGGGTGTTTATGCCAACGGCTTTTGCAGCATTTTCACTGTCATGAATTGCTTTCAGGGCCCGTCCTGTCCGCGAGTTGATTAGTCTTTTACATAAAATGAAACTTAAAAGTACAACAAACCAGACCAGAAAAAAATAGTTGCGGGGCTCAAAAAAGGAGACATGGCCGATTTCAAGAGGCGGTATGCCCATAAACCCGGAAGCTCCCCCGGTTACACTTGACCACTCGCGAAAAACAATGTGAACAATCATACCAAAACCGAGTGTACCCATCCCCAGATAATACCCGGTAAGCTTAAGAGTGGGAAAACCCACAACCACCGCAATGACTATAGCCAGCATAAGGGCGCATGGCAGTGCCATCCAGGGATTAAAACCATAAGTGGCCGTCAAAATCCCGCTGGTGTATGCCCCTATGCCGTAAAAGGCCGCATGCCCTAAAGAGATTTGCCCTGCATATCCCAAAAGCATGTTCAATGCCAAAGCAAGAAGCGTATTGATTCCGATGATTGTGATAAGCTGAAAATAAAAATAGTTTTTTAATATCAGCCCTGTAGCCACGATGGCTGCGAAAAAAATGACATATGAGATTTGGTCTCGTGTCAACAGATTGAATGTTTCCTTTCTGATTTCCGGTTAAAACCGTTTGACATCCTTGGCCATGATAATTCCTCCGGGACGGACATAAAGAATCAACAGAAGCACAAGAAACGCGATGGCATCTTTCAGACTGGATGAAAAAATACCGACACCGAAAGATTCCAGTATGCCCAGAAGGAGCCCCCCGAGGATAGATCCCCAAAGGCTTCCCAGACCTCCGAGCATAGCGGCGCAAAAACCTTTGAGTCCCAGCATTGTTCCCATGTCGTAGCTGACCATGGTAATGGGGGCGATGATAATGCCTGCCACCGCACCCATGCCGGTACTGAAAAAAAAGGCCAAAAGAATCATTTTTTCCGATGGAATTCCGGTCAGCCACGCGGCCTTTTTGCTGATTGCCGTGGCTTCCATAGCCTTTCCTGTAAGTGTTTTTTTAAAAAAGAGGTGGAGCAATATGGCACATACAAGAGCAATAAACACAATCCAGATGCTCTGAGGAAGAAGCCTGGCACCAATTAAATCCAGAGGGGGGTGATCGGTAAATGCAGGAAGACTATAAGCATCTTTTCCCCATATGAGCATGCTTACTCCCCTTAGGAATATGGAAGCTCCCACGGTAATGATTATGAGAACAATATGGTCGGGTTTGCGCACGGTCCGTATTGCCAACCGTTCAAATACCAGCCCTGTTAGTGCCACGCCGAATACTGAGAGTATAAATGCCATGGGAAGTGGGAGGCCAAAGCCTCCCCAGAGCGTTACCAATGAAAGGGCGCCCAGCATGACAAACTCACCGTGAGCAAAATTGATCAACTCCGTGGAACTGTAGAGCATTGAAAAACCAATGGCGATGACTGCATAAATTGCGCCGTTGGTTATTCCTGAAAAAAGGTATTGTAAAAGCTCCTGTGTCACTGTGCCATACCACCTTTAATTCAACCTGCGTTTAGTTTTAAAATTACGCTATTTTAAATTACTCTATAAGTTTCCATGTGCCGTTTTCAATGCGCACCATTACGAACGCATCGGGGCCAAGGCCGTTATGATCTGTAGGGGAAAAGTTAAAAACCCCGGAAACTCCAATTAAACCCTGAATATTTTCCAGATTATCCCGAAGTTTTTCCTTGTCGCCGTTGGTGCCGGGAAGTGCTTCTTTCAGCATCATCATGGCATCATATGCATAACCGCCAAAACCGGAAACAGGCTGGTTAAATTTGGATTCATAGGCCTGGATATAATCCAGCAGGAAGCTTTTTTGCACATCGGTGTCCGGAAGTAAATCAGCCACGAGAATTTTTCCGGTGGGAAGAAAAATTCCTTCAGCGGCATCGCCGGCAAGATCTATGAATCTGGGGCTTGCCACACCATGGCTTTGATACAGGGGAATAGTGATTCCCAATTGTTGGACATTTTTAGCCACTACCGCAGGTCCGGGATTTGTCCCCCAGCAAATGATGGCTTCAGGGTCGTTTCTTCGAATCCTGGTCAGCTGTGCAGTCATATCCGTGTCTTTATCACCGAAACTGTCAGCCTGAACAATTTCAATGCCGAATTCTTCGGCCTG
>SKZT01000288.1 GCA_007127235.1 Desulfobacteraceae bacterium | reverse complement strand
ATAATTGATATTCCCGAGGCCATGTTCGGGATAGTCGGATCTTTTACCGCCATGCTTGGCTTGTTTGTCCCTACAATTGCCCGTCATTTTGCTCAACGCCACAGCCCCGGATTTAATTTGTTTGTGACCTCTTGTCTAACATTATCGGGTCTTATCGGGATGTGCTTCTTCTTTCCCATTCTGGGTTTGATTCCGGCTTTGCTGCTGTTCAGCAACATGTATTTTATCGGGTTTTTCCTGAGCCATTATTTGAACAAGGCGACTGGTTCGGATATACGAGCCACGGTATTAAGTTTCAAGGGGTTATCCTTTAATCTGGCCTATGGTGTCATCGGATTGCTGTACTCGCTTCTTTTGGCTTTTCTTCGCTCAAAAACAGCGGACACAAAGCCCCAATTAGAGGGTGAGGCCTTGAAAAACGCAGTATTTATGGAGTCATTGGTATGGTTTCCCTGGTATTTTGGTATCTGTCTGACTTTACTGCTTGTTTTTACCGCATGGAAATATCGATATCTCTGTGCGGATAAATCCGCAGGTAAAGCCAGATCCGATGGTAATAACCTGTAGGTGCCAATTCATTCGCACTGCTGAGTTTCGCATACTCATGGGGTTCATTTTTAGTTTAAAGCATGAGTTTCGGAAAATTTTTCTTTACTTTTTGGGGCTGTTGTGTATCGTACTATCTTAAATGAAGCATGTTCAAAACACGCGCATTGCCTCCACAGCCTATAGCTTTTCAGAAAATGTTTTTGGTAAGGATAGAGGGAGGAGATTATACTTTTCGTATATCTCCGACCGATAACACAGCCAAAAACATTTTCTTAAAAGCTATAGATAAATGATTTGATATTTAGAACTTGTAATAACAATGTTTATATCTAGAAATTTTCAACTTCCGCCTCTTATTGAAAATTCCGATGGAAAAATCCGAAAAGTCGGCTTTGAGATTGAATTTACGGGTATCGAGCTAACCACAGCCGCACAGGCTGTAGCTGAGATTTTCGGTGGAAAAGTCATCGCTGAAAGCCGTTTTTTATACAGGGTTGTTGAAACAGCCTACGGAGAATTTTCGGTGGAACTGGATGCGGCCATTTTAAAAGATCAGCGCTATAAGGAATATCTGATAAAAATCGGTTGCGACCTTGACCGGATGGATATTGCCGATAACATTGAGAATGCTCTTTTCAAAATGGCGGCAACCCTTGTACCGCACGAAATCGTGCTTCCGCCAATACCTGTTACGGAAATCGCCATTGTTGAAACGCTCAAGGAAAAACTCAGGCAGCTGAAGGCCAAGGGCACTAAAGTATCCATCGTATATGCGTTCAGTCTTCAGATAAACATCGAGGTGCCTTCCTTAAAGGTTGATGTAATTCTCAATTACTTAAGGTCCTTTGTACTGCTTTACAGCTGGATTTTTAAAATATCCGAAATTGATCTGTCCCGGCGCATTGCACCTTTTATCAACGATTTTAAAACCAACTACATACGGCTGATCCTTCCTCATTCCTACAATCCAACTATCAGCCGGCTAATCGATGACTATCTGAAATACAATCCCACCCGAAACCGTCCCCTGGACATGCTCCCGCTCTTTTGCTTCATCGACTGTGACCGGGTTTTTAAGTATCCCGTGGAAAAGGAACTGATCAAAGCCAGGCCTGCTTTTCATTATCGTCTGCCCAACAGCCTGATCGATGATCCAGACTGGAGTGTCACCGATGAATGGAATTTGTGGGTCCAGGTGGAAAAACTGGCCAATGATCCCGCAAAAATAGAAAAAATGGCTCACGACTTTATAGACACTGTGGATTTTCCCCTTGGAATCAAGACGTACAAATGGATTGAAAAAGTCCCTCCATGGCTGGAGATTCAAAGCCAATGAGACCTGTTATCGGTGTCACAGGACCTGACAGAGGGGGAGATGCAGCATGGTGGTTCACCAGGCTTGCCGTTTTCCGGGCCGGTGGCAAGGCAGTACGAATAACACCATCCACCCCTGCTTCCGTAAATGGGCTGAATGGGTTGATTATCGGTGGTGGTGCCGATGTCAATCCAAAACTCTATGGTCAGGAAAAAACCATGCTGGCCAAAGAAGTAATTAGAAAAAAAAACACATTCTATTATTCTCTGATCCGCATTTTGTTTTATCCATTGATATATTTTTTCAGAAAGATTTTCAGCGTAAAATATTTCATTAAAGGAGATGATCGGCGGGATGTTTTGGAATATCATCTGATTAAAAAAGGGCTTGAAAAAAAAATACCCATTCTTGGTATTTGCAGGGGGGCACAACTGATCAATGTGTATTTAGGGGGCTCATTGTTTCAGGACCTTGCCGATTTTTATGCTGAAACGCCGCAATTTCATACCATATTTCCCAAAAAAAACGTTTTCATCGATCCGTCAACCAAGCTATACCGTATCTTAAAACAACGGCAATTGATGGTTAATTCTCTTCACTACCAGGCCATTCGCAAACCTGGTAAAAATATTCGATCCGCAGCCATGGAATCTAACCAGGTGGTTCAAGCCATCGAATATACCGGTCATCTGTTTACAATCGGTGTCCAATGGCATCCGGAATATCTTCCCCAACATAAGTTACATCAGAAGATTTTTCGGGCACTTATAAAAGCCTCCCGGTTATGAACAGTTTTCCTTTAAAAAGCAACGGCTATCCCCCGGCACTACTCTCATGGTGGGTATGGGGTCTTGGTGCAGTTTTTTATTGTTACGGCTTTTTCCAGAGGGTAGCTCCGGGGGTGCTCACCGATCAGCTCATGGCCGATTTTCAAATGGGAGCAACAGCTCTCGGCAATCTCTCCGCATTTTATTTCTACAGTTATGTGGCCATGCAGATACCCACAGGAATCTTGGCGGATTTCTGGGGACCTAGAAAGCTTCTTACTACCGGAGCAATTGTTGCGGGATTGGGCTCTATCATTTTTGCACTGGCACCCACCCCTTTATTTGCCAATATGGGAAGACTTTTAATCGGAGGAGCAGTTGCCGTAGCTTGGGTGGTAATGCTAAAACTCGCCACGCACTGGTTTGCACCCAACCGATTTGCCATGATTACCGGCCTTGCGTTATTTTGCGGGGTCATTGGCGCTGTCTGTGCAGGTGTTCCACTGCGAATGCTGGCGGATAATTTTGGGTGGCGGCCGGTTATGACTGTATCGGGAGCTTTTACACTGGGTATCTCGGTGGCCATATGGATTGTGGTTCGCGATGATCCATCCGAAAAAGGCTTTAAAAGCTATGCCCGCATAAAGCATATGAAACAAAACATCCGTGGAAAAGCCATCAGTGAAGGATTGAAAAGCGTTTTCCGGCATAAAAACATTTTACTTCTGACCCTTGCACCCGGTGGTATTGTAGGCCCTGTGCTTGCATTCGCCGGGCTTTGGGGAGTTCCCTTTTTTACCACCCACTATCACTTTTCTGCCTCGCTGAGCGCTGCATTATTATCAGCAGTTTCAGGAATATGTAATATGGGCATCATGATGGGGCCAATGCTGCTGCAACCGGCCATGGGATGGATACTTGACCGGCACTGGACAGGCCTTATGGAAAACGGTATTCGCATTTATGAATTAGAAGCTTACCGATGGGCCTTTACACTGATGCTCGGATGGGCGGTCATATCATGTATTTCGCTGATGTTGACACGAGAAACAGCATGCCGCCAGATGACTTAATCATAACATTTTTCATTTGACTTGATATCATATTTTTACAAAAGTTTTACAATTGTTATGAATTAGGTTACGTCTGGGGTGATGAAAATCATCCCAGTTCAGTGCATAAATTTTCTTCCTGGTTTTGTTCCTGTTCTCGGGCAATTCTTCGAAATTCTTTTCTTTGCGAATAAACCGATTTTCCGATATTTTTCTTATCTAGCTCCATATTTTTTTAGTCGGTGTCGAAACAGTTTTCAAAGCGGGCAAAGTTTTTTTCCAGCAACAGGCAGACTTCGTTTAACCTGCAGAGGTAAAAATCAGGAATTTCATCCTGACGACCGGATCAGTTTTCCAGGAAAAATTCTCGCCATCAGAGTAGATTAGTTTTTCTTCACATTCAATGTCTCTGCTTTTTTCCTTGATTTAAGTATCATTTCCGGTTTTGGCCAAACAGGTTCAAAATTCATTCGATTTTCTAAATTTAATCTATTCTGGTATTGCCTCCCGGCCCCCTTTGCCACAACATGTTGTGGCAAAGGGGGCCGGGAGCGGATCGGGGCCTTAAATTCATTTTGAATATTTTGGTTGACAAAAAGCAAGTTCCTATCTTACCTCTGGATTCCCGCTTTCGCGGGAATGACGGAAAAAAACTTGATCATCGAGTGTTAGAATTACCTTTTCATCACCCCTTGTCCGTGTATGTCAGTGTGGGTCTTTGGCCAAAGAAAAGTATGTTACGAATGAAGACCTGATCCCCTTTTTCATCTTTAATAAAATACCTCTTGACACAAAACACATATATGTTAACTTATAATTTATCCAATTAAGGAGGGCAAATATGGGGCAAGTCACAATATATGTAGATGATGACACCGAAAAAAAATTGCTGAGTATGGTCGAAAAAAGCGGCATTTCAAAAAGCAAATGGATCGCCGAATTGATCCGCGAGAAAGCGGCTACCACCTGGCCGGAAAATGTAGTCCGCCTTGCCGGCGCATGGAAAGATCTACCAACTGCCGAGGAAATTAGAGACAAAATGGGTGAAGATTCCAGTAGGGAGTCAATATGACCGGCAATGCGGATCCTGCCGCAGGACAAGATCTCAAGGGTTCGTTATGTATATCTTAGACACAAATACGCTAATCTATTTCTTCAAAGGAGTGGGGAACGTATCAGATACACTGTTAAAAACTCCACCTAATCTTATCGGCATCCCAACGATCGTACTCTTCGAGTTAGAAGTCGGCATCGCAAAATCAGTTTCCCCTGAAAAAAGGATAAACCAGTTGGCTGCACTAACATCGATTGTCAATATCCTTCCTTTTGGCATTGATGAAGTAAGATGTGCCGCAAACATTCGAGCCGATCTTGAAAAGCAAGGAACACCCATAGGTCCTTATGATGTATTGATTGCCGGAACAGCGCTCTTTAAAAAAGGCATTCTGGTAACGCACAACATAAAAGAGTTCGAGCAAATTGAAGGTCTACAGATCGAAGATTGGTTTTAAAAATCCTGATTATAATGGATTTGGGGGTTATTGGTTAAGTAAACAGATGATCGAAAACGTTTCTTTCCTTTGGAAAAGGGGGAGGTGGTTCCCCCCTTTGGAAAAGGGGGGACAGGGGGGATTTTAACGACCCAATTACCAGATAAAAACATTGAAATCCCCCTAAATCCCCCTTTTCCAAAGGGGGACTTGCTGCACACAACATCCCTTAGGTCGATGCCAATAGGCTGTATCGGAAGTAATATTTAAATGTATACCGTATAAAACCACCACCCCCAAATCCGTAATAACCAGTGCAAAGAAACCATGAATATTGGCAGTAAAATCACGACTAAAAAAGTTTTGGAATCATAGCCGGATTGCGCCTGAAAAATGGCCTTTTTCTTTGATTCCAGAATCATTTCCGGTTTTTGCCGAACATGTTTCAAGATTCAGTCGATTTTCAAAATTTAATCTCTTTTGGTATTGCCTCCCGATCCCTTTCCGCCACAACATGTTGTGGCGGAAAGGGATCGGGAGCGGATCTGGGCCTTAAAATTCATTTTGAATATTTTTGTTGACAAAAAGCAAGCTCCTATTTATCTATTTATGATAAGTTTTTCCTATCAGCAATTACCGGCCGGTCCAAAAGAGCAAGAGAAGCTTCTGTAACCTTAAATTACAACAACAGTATTCTATCCATGGAAACAGTGCTGAAAGATATCCAAAAAGCATTAGATAAGAAAATAGGGAATGATGCTAATTTTCGAAATTGGGGGTATGGTGTGCGTGTAGGCAAGCGTCAAAATACTTTTTCAGTAACAGTGGTAAAGGTGGTTTTGATATAACGAAATGCTGCTTCAAGTAAATGTTTTTCTTTTTGCGCCTAACATTATGGCTATTTTTGAGTTTATAACCCTATAAGCAATAGCATGGAACAACACATTCAACAACAAAGAGATTTTTTTCAAACCGATGCAACAAAACCATTAGCATTTAGAAAAGAGCAACTTTTAAAATTAAAACGGATTCTTCAGGAAAATGAAGAAGCCATGGCAGATGCCATCCATAAAGATTTTAAAAAGTCGGCCTTTGACTGCTATACTAACGAACTTGGACTATTGTATTTAGACATCAAAGAGGCCGTAAAAAACCTTAAAAAATGGGCTGGTCCAAAGCGACAATGGTCAAATCTGATTAACTTTCCTTCGAAAAACTACATTATTCGTGAGCCTTTTGGGGTAAGTTTAATTATTGGTGCTTGGAATTACCCCTTTCAATTGAGCTTTGCGCCTGTTATCGCAGCGATTGCTGCAGGAAACACGGTAATTTTAAAGCCGAGTGAAGTGCCCTCGCATACAAGTTCGTTGATTGCAAAAATGGTCAACGAAAATTTTGATCCTCGTTTTTTTCGGGTAGTTGAAGGTGGAGTGCCGGAAACAACCGAGCTACTCGAGCAAAAATTTGATAAAGTATTTTTTACCGGGAGTGTGCCGGTGGGAAAGATTGTCTATCAGGCTGCAGCGAAACATTTAACTCCGGTTACGCTAGAGATAGGAGGTAAAAGCCCGGCGTTCATTACAGAAAAATGCGATTTGAATGTAGCGCTGCGTAGACTACTATGGGGGAAATTTTTAAATGCCGGACAAACCTGTATCGCTCCAGATTATATTCTCGTGCATGAAAAAATAAAGGATGAGTTTATTTCTAAAGCTAAAGCATTCATCGATGAGCAAGCTTACTCTTTTGAAAGGGGAAATTACGTGCAAATCATCAACGAGCGAAATATGCAGCGTTTGGAAAAGCTGATTGATCCGGAAAAAGTGGTCTATGGTGGAGAAATCAACCATGAAGAAAGATATATTTCTCCCACTTTAATGGATAATGTGTCTTTTGATGATCCGATCATGCAAGAAGAGATTTTTGGGCCTATTTTGCCCATTATTGCTTATTCAGATTTGTCTACTGTTATTGCACAGGTTAAAGCCCGACCAAAACCCTTGGCGTGTTATATTTTAACAAAGGAACGCAATAAAAAAGAACAGATTTTACATTCCCTATCTTTTGGTGGAGGCGCAGTAAACGAAACGATTATGCACATCACCAACAGTAACTTGCCTTTTGGCGGTGTGGGCGATAGCGGCATAGGAAACTACCACGGTGAAGCCGGTTTTTTAGCTTTTTCCCACCAAAAAAGCATCATGGAAAAACAAACCTGGTTCGAGCCAAGCTTTAAATTCGCCCCTTATACGGATAAGAAGTTTAAGTTGGTGAGGTGGTTGATAGGGAGGTGAGTGGGAAGGAGGCCGATCAAAAGCAGCCTCCAATAATAAAGGATTAAAACGTGCGTTTTGATTGGGATCCGGAAAAAGCAACGAGAAGATTAAATTAACCCCTGAAGCAATTACGAAACGTTTGAAAATAGTCAATGAGTTAAGGCGAACGTGCCTTTCACTT
>SKZT01000051.1 GCA_007127235.1 Desulfobacteraceae bacterium | reverse complement strand
ATTGTGAGGGCCTTTTTGAATACTTTGAGTGGACATGCAGATCGATGCGCATCAGATTCCTTTCTTTGTAATGGTCTTGTTAATATTGCTATTTAGCCTGTCCGAAAACTCCCCTCCCTCCTGGAGGGACTGGGGAAGGGAGCACCAGAGTTTTCGAACAGGCACTACTTACGATGCATGGTTTGGGCGTCAATTAGATCATGTAGATTAAACAAATGTTTCGTTTTCAATAGTATTCAATTAATTTTTTCTACTCTTTTGAAAAGGTACCTCTTGTGTATTGGCCGGGAAGGCCTCAATATTTTTAAGTCTTCGGGTTTTTTCTATTTCAATTTTTGGATTGGTGCTACTCGATGTCCGAGTTTTTTGACACAATACTTTGCAATAACCCTCATTCCGGACGCAGCAGAGTGGAGACCCGGAATGACAGCAATTTGGAACGTCTTGACCTGAGAAAACGTGATCATCGATTTTCAGTAAATGGCAAGAATAATGGCATTCTTTAAGGGGTTTAGTCATAGGGCATGAATCACATTTTTGCAGAAACGGATTTAAAAAGGCGTTGATAGATGGGACTGTCCTCAGTTTTTTAACGATATGCTTTCGCATGGATTTGGAAGTACAATAAAGCAGGAGAAGTCCTGGAGCTGATAATAAGATTCCCCCCGGAATGGGCGTGAGCATTATTATTGAACCGATAGCTACTAATACCCATGCAAAAATCAGCCGGATCGACTTCGGAATGTAGGCGATCTTGCAGTTCGGAGAGGATTGTTTTAAAGAAGGTTGCATAGCCTATGATGATCAATGATGATACCGAAATTTTGTTTTTGAAAAGACTTACAATCAATAGCTAAGTGATTCAAAATATCCTCCACAGTTAATTGAAGGTTTGACAGGATGTCTGCAAAACTCATTTTCTTGAGCGATCAGACTTGAAACTGTATATCGTAAAATATCATTGAATTAATGTTAAAATTTTCTTAAAAATTTGTAAGCATTGACGGTGTAAAATCTTTTCGCAGAAAGGTGTCCTTAAGGGAGAACATAGTTTTTTACTGTCGGGCAAGGTGTCGCACATCTACCATAACCACGGTCTTTTAAGAGCAGGAGCCTGATCGGAGAACAGACCAAAAAAAAATTCCAGGAGATTGTTGACTCATGGAAAAAAATATGTATAATCAATTTTTACTTTAACGTTGCTGGGAGATCGTCCAGCGGCAGGACTACGGACTCTGACTCCGTCAACCTAGGTTCGAATCCTAGTCTCCCAGCCAATCATATTTTAATTTGAAAGTATGCCCTCGTTCCAAGCTGCTTTTTTCTTGAGATCTGTGCGGATCTCTTGTCTCTTAACCCTTCCTGAGGATTAAAGATCATTGCCGGGATACAAAGTTCATGTTATGGGCGGTTTTGTTTTAGGCGGCGGGGTCCTTGCGGGCGTTGTATGGAAAGGCATTCACAATCCCGAACCCTTGAACGCTGTTGCCCTTATGGCGGTTTGCCTTTTAGGTGCTTTATTTCCGGATACCGATACGGATTCCAGAGGGCGGCATCTCTTTTATCTGTTTTTGGTTACCCTCAACCTGGTTTTGATGATCATGGAATCTTTTAGGTGGGCGGCTATTGTGGGGTTTTGTGCCATGCTGCCGGCTATTGGCCATCATCGCGGGTGGACCCATACCTGGTTGGCGATGCTTTTGGTTCCGTTGCCCATTATCATACTGCCTGCCTATTTTTATGGCTTTTCATTCAACACCCTGTTTCCTTTTTATCTCGCGGCGGTCGTGGGATATTTTTCTCATCTGGTTTTGGATCGCAAGTTTTAGAAGTTTTTGCTCAAGCACTATTTAAGCCTTCCTCGAGATCCTCCATGATATCATCGGGGTGCTCCAGCCCCACCGACAGCCGTATAAGGCCATCTGAGATCCCGGCTTTTTTTCTTTCTTCTTCGGAGTAGGTGGAGTGGGTCATGGAGGCGGGGTGCTGAATCAGAGTTTCGCAGTCACCCAGACTCACTGCAAGGGAGCAGAGTTTCAGGTTATTCAGAAGGTGTTGTCCGGCATTAAATCCTCCGGACAGTTCGAAAGCAAGCATTCCCCCGAATTTTTTCATTTGTTTACGGGCTGTTTGATGCCCCTGGTGAGATTCAAGTCCCGGATAGAAAACCTTGGTGACTTTGGACTGGATTTCCAGCCACCGGGCAATTTTTAAAGCGCTGTCACTATGACGTTGCATTCTCAGCGCCAATGTTTTTAATCCTCTTAAAAACAGCCACGCATTGAACGGGCTCATGGCAGGGCCAAAATGACTCATATATTGTTCGCGAATTTGGTTCATCATTTGAAAAGATCCCACCACTACACCACCGATTGTGTCTCCATGACCGCCAATATATTTGGTGGTTGAGTGCACTACCATATCTGCCCCGAGGGATATGGGCTCCTGCAGGTAGGGACTGGCGAAAGTGTTGTCCACGATCAGAGGTATTTTGTGTTTTTGCGCTATCCTGGCCCACAATTCAATGTCGAAAATGTCCAGGGTCGGATTGGCGGGAGTTTCAATGAATAGAAAACGAGTGTGCTGATCAATAACAGCTTCGATATTTACAGGGTTGCAAGCCTCGATAGGCGTAAGAAACCGTGGATTAATGTTGAGTGCCGGTAGATGCTTCTTGAAAAGTGCAAAAGTACCGCCGTATACTGTGGAGCCTGCAACAAAATTATCCCCCGGTTTGGACAGGGTCAATGCCAGGGCTGAGATGGCGGCCATTCCGGATGCTGTGGCTACCGCATCTTCACCGTCTTCCAAAAGCGCCATCTTTTCCTGAAAAAGCGACACGGTCGGGTTGCTCAAACGACTGTAGATAAATCCTTTTTCAGTGCCCTTAAAAATGCCGGCGCCAAATTCAGCATCTTTGAATTTGAATGTGGAGGTCATATGAATCGGTGGAACCAGATCCATGGAAATAGTGTGAACGGTATGGGTGCCATGCACAACCAGGGTGTCTTTTGAAAGTTTTTTTATAGCCATTTTCACTTGGAACTTTTCGCTTGGAAATTAAATTGCATTGCTTTTTCCCATAAAAGATGAGTGGGTGTTTGAAATGTATATGGCAGTTCCTGGTTATAGTTTTTCCAGTTCTTTTCCTTGTCGGTCCACAATATATGCAGCCTTTCGATAAATTCAGGCAGAAGTTGAGTTTGACGCAATATGCGTATAATTCCATGCGCATCGATCATCGCCCTGGAAAAATTCGTGTGAATGCCGGAAAAAAAAGCGGATGTTTCCTGCGGATCTTCCTGCTTTTCAAACTCCGGATTACAAGGAGTGGGAAGTAAAAAATTTTTTCCGAATTTCCAGATAACCAGTGGATATTTATCCTCGAAAATGCCGTATCCGATTAAATGTTTGAAATCCTCCAGATCATGTTCTCTGGGAAACGGAATCGAAACCAAAAGATGAAGACCTTCCGAAACAATACTTAAAACAGATGCTTCAAAAGGTCTTTGCCATCCTGGATAAACATGCCCTTCCTCTATTTCTATACCAGTATCGAAAATATCCATGGATGATGCTCCCATCCGATCAGTCTCCGGTCAATATTGCCCTCTTGAGTATATTTTTCCCAAATCGCTCCTGGATTAAATCGATGGTTTTATCAACTTTTTCCCACTGCTTTTCTTCTGTTTCCGAGATATCAAAAAGTGCCATTTGCCCCGCTGCGGCTGTTTTGACCAACCCTGAAACGCCAAGGCCCACCAGGCGGATTTTTTTGACCCGTTCACAGTCTTCGAACAACCGGCAGGCTTCCCGGTAAAGGGTTTTGGAAGAGCATGTAGGTGTTTGAATGGTGGTACTTCTGGTCAATTGGTTAAAATCCGAATATTTTAGTTTGATGAAGATGGTTTTGGCTTTGAATCCGGTTTTTCGAAGCTGTTGTGCAACTTTGACGGCATGATTGAGCAGGTATTTTTTTAGCAGGTCGGTATCTGCGGTATCCAATGGCATGGTTTCTTCAGCGCTGATGGATTTTGGAACAGAAAACGGTGTGACTGGGGATTTGTCGATACCCCGGGACAGTTCTTTTAAACGCTTCCCGAATTTTCCCAGTTTTTTTTCCAGCATATTTTCCGGAAAATCACGGACATCTCCAAGAGTGGTAATCCCCAGCTTATTGAGTTTCTGAAAAATTTTGGGACCAACCCCGGGTGTGTCTTTCACCGGAAGCGCACGGACAAACTCATGAACTTTTTCAACAGGAATCATTGTCAATCCATCAGGCTTGTGCATATCGGATGCAATTTTGGCCAAAAATTTGACTGGTGCGATGCCGACTGAGCAAGTCAGCCGCAAGTGCTGTTTAATCTTGTTTTTGATTTGCCGGGCCATGAATTCCGGGCTGCCGAACAGATTATGGCAGCCGGAAGCATCCAGGAAGGCTTCATCAATAGATACCTGCTCCACAAGTGGTGAAAAGCTTTTTAAAATCGCCATGAATTGCCGGGAAATCTGCTTGTATCGATCCTTTCTAGGGGGGACTACTTTGGCATCCGGACATTTTTTCAGAGCCAGAAACATCGGCATGGCCGAATGCACGCCAAACATTCGCGCTTCATAGCTTGCCGCAGCCACCACCCCGCGGCCTGACAGGCCTCCGACAATTACCGGTTTTCCGGCAAATTCAGGGTTGTCGAGCACTTCCACCGATGCATAAAACGCATCCATGTCGATATGAAGTATCATTGATGCACACCGCTGACCTTTTCAAAATAATGCCTGTGAAAGCTGTGCTTTTGCAAAAAATACCGAAACACACCTTCTATACCCTTCATCTTTATTCCCAACAGTGCGAAAAATCAAGTTTTATTGCCGGTCACCTTTCAACTCAAAAGTGGCATTTTTAACCAAAATCTAACAATTGATTAACTTTTTCCAAATTATGGAGGGTTAAATATTTAAATATGAATTGCCCGTGAGGTTTTTTAGGCTCTTGCAAAAATTCTTGGTTGAGTGGAGATGATGGAACAAAAAAAGTCATCGGTAGAGGAAGTTTTGGTTACCAAAGAAAAAATTCTGGTGGTGGATGACGAAGAAGATATTCTGGAATTGGTGCAGTACAATCTGGAGCGTGAAGGATACCGGACAGTTTCTGCAAAGACGGGAGAAGAGGCATTAAAAATTGTAGAATACCATGAAATCGATTTGATGATTTTGGACTTGATGCTTCCGGGAATAAATGGACTGGAAGTAACCCGGAAAATGAAACGCAATCCGGAAAAGATGCGTATCCCCATCGTCATGCTTACTGCGAGAGGAGAAGAGGCCGATATTGTAACAGGGCTGGAACTGGGTGCCGATGATTATGTCACAAAACCGTTCAGTCCAAAAGTTTTGATCGCACGTATTCGGGCGGTGATGCGAAAACATGCCAACACATCGCCAGATTCTAATGCGGTGATTAGCCGTCATGGAATTTCTATTCATCCTGGAAGGCGGATTATTCGCATTGACGACAAAAATGTGGACTTAACATATACGGAATTTCAGATCCTTCAATATCTGGCCGAAAGACCCGGCTGGGTTTTTACAAGGACCCAGATTGTTGATGCCATACGTGGAGACAATTATGCGGTTACCGACCGCAGCGTGGATGTGCAAATGGTCGGTCTCAGGAAAAAACTCGGCCACCATGGACAATATCTAGAAACCGTGAGAGGTGTTGGATACCGCTTTAAGGAATAGGTGCAGGCAAAGCAATGATCCTAACCAATTTTTCACATGGGTCTAACAAAACCCTAACAATACACAAACATAGTTTAAAAAACAAAAAGGAGACGTGATCATTATGAAAAGAAAAAATTTATTTTTATTATGGGCCCTGGCGATTGTTGCGATGTTTTCAACAACAGCCTTTGCGGAAAACCTGGTAATTAATGGTTCTACAACTGTGCTTCCCATCACTCAGAAGGTAGCCGAAGCTTACATGAAGGATTATCCGGAGGTGAACATTTCAATATCCGGCGGGGGATCGGGAAATGGTATTAAGGCAATTATCGATGGTACCACCGATATTGCCATGAGTTCCAGATTTATCAGAGATAGCGAGGTGAAACAGGCTGTAGATAAAGGATCCTACCCGGTACCATTCAGTGTTGCTTATGACTGCATTGTTCCCATTGTCCATCCCAGCAATCCAGTGGATGATCTAAGCCTGGATCAGCTCAAAGATATCTATACTGGCAAAACAAAAAACTGGAAAGAGGTGGGAGGTGAGGATCGTCCCATCGTAGTTTTTTCCAGAGACACCTCGTCGGGAACCTATGAAGTTTGGGATGAAAAGGTTTTGAGAAAGGAAAGAGTTTTTCCCGGAGCACTCCTGCAGGCTTCCAGTGGGGCAGTGGTCCAGGGTGTTGCCAGCAATAGAAATGGTATTGCTTATGTGGGTATAGGCTATCTTACCGGCACAATTAAGGCCGTAACGGTTAATGGTGTTGAAGGAACTGAAGAAACTACATTGAGCGGTGAGTTTCCGGTCAGCCGCCCCTTGTTCATTTTTACACGGGGTTGGCCTGAGGGTAGAACAGTTCATTTTATCAATTACATGCTCAACCCTGAGAAGGGCCAAAAACTGGTAAAAGAAGTTGGTTTTGTGCCTCTTTTCTAAATGAGGGTTGTCATCTGAAAAAAGACGCGCCGTGTAGCCTACGGGTTACCTGCGCGTCTTTAATGTATGGGTAAAAAAAACTAAGAAAATAAGAGGAGCGCAAAAGCAGTGCTTTTGCATTTCATGCGAAAGCACAGCTTTTGCGCTCCATATCACAAAGCATTCTATATTGCTGAAAGGGACCCACCATGGTCATAAGCCGCCAACTAAAAGAAAAAGGGATGCGAAGCTTCTTTTTCCTGATAGCATTCGCATCAGTGGCTATACTGCTGGCCATTACTATTTTTCTGTTCAGAGAAGGAATTCCCATTTTCAACCTGGTATCGGTCAAAGATTTTCTTTTCGGGATATACTGGTATCCTACTGCTGAACCTCCTGATTTTGGCATTTTTCCGCTTATTATTGCATCTGTTTCAGTAACGTTGCTCTCAGCCTGCATTTCCATTCCGCTGGGGGTGATGACAGCCATTTACCTTGCTGAAATTGCAGGTCCCCGTACCAGAGAACTGGCCAAGCCCATAGTAGAACTATTGGCGGCCTTGCCCTCCGTAGTGATCGGTTTTTTTGGGATGGTTGTGGTAGCGCCGATTTTGCAAAATACGTTTAACATTCCCGTTGGTCTGAATTTATTCAACGCATCCCTGATGCTTGCTTTCATGTCTATTCCAACCATTTGCAGCATCTCTGAAGATGCCATATACAGTGTTCCCAATGCATTACGGGAAGCATCCCTGGCACTTGGGGCCACACACCTGGAAACAATTTTGCGAGTGGTGATACCGGCCGCAATCTCTGGAATTTGCACTGCAGTTATTCTTGGAATGTCCAGGGCCATCGGAGAAACCATGGTGGTTCTCATGGTGGCAGGAGGTGCAGCCATGATGCCATCATCGATATTTGATCCTGTTCGCCCCATGCCCGGAAGCATTGCCGCTGAAATGGCCGAAGCCCCTTTTCGGGGGAATCATTACTATGCTCTTTTTGCAACCGGGATGGTGTTGTTTATATTTACACTTGTTTTTAACCTGATTGCAGATCACATGTCCCATAAATATCGGCAGGTGGGTGATGCAACCTTGTGAGAAACAATTTGGGTGTATGAAAGCAGAAAAATAAATCTAAAGGACTGTTACTATATGAATTCATCAAGAGTCGAAACCATGAACCATTTTCCTGCCGTTGAAGCGGAAGAAGAAAGAGCGATGATAAAAAATTCACAACCCCGATTGACAGATTCACTTATAAGACGGCGCAGATTTTTCCAGAAGGTTTTATTTCAGCTGTTTCGTTCTGCAGCCGGCATAAATGGTATTGTGCTTTTGGTTGTTGTCTTTTATCTGGTTTACAATGGATGGAGCGCCATTACCTGGACTTTTTTGACCCAGGCTCCGACTCAAATGATGACTAAAGGCGGTATTTTCCCCTGTATCGTGGGCACTTTCCTATTAGGGGTGGGGGCCCTGACAGTAGCGTTTCCCATTGGGGTGGCATCAGCCATATACATCAACGAATATGCACACCCCGGAAAGGTTCTTCGGATTATTCGCCTGGGTATCAGTAATCTGGCAGGGGTCCCGTCGGTGGTATTCGGACTTTTCGGACTCGCCTTTTTTGTTATCTATTTAAAAATGGGAGTAAGCCTCCTGGCTGGAGCCCTAACACTGGGAGCCATGAGCCTTCCGGTAATTATTGGTTCATCAGAAGAAGCGTTGAAGGCTGTTCCTAACACCTATCGGGAAGCCTCTTTGGCTCTGGGCGCTACCAAATGGCAAACCATCTGGAAAGTGGTTTTGCCCTCGGCTTTTCCGGGTATTTTAACAGGTGGAATTCTCGGTCTCAGTCGTGCGGCCGGAGAAACCGCCCCAATAATGTTTACCGCGGCCGTCTTTTTTACACCCAGGCTTCCCCAATCCGTTTTTGATGAGGTGATGGCTTTACCTTATCATATATATGTCTTGGCTACGGCAGGCACGGAAATCGAAGCAACACGACATCTGCAGTATGGAACAGCTTTGGTGTTGATTTTTTTGGTGCTGGGCCTGAATTTGTTGGCCATAATCTGGAGAGCACGGCTTCGAAAAAAAATGAGATAAGAAAAGCGATAGGTATTCTTTCATAAATATCTATAAAACAAAGCTTTTGCCAGCCACCTATTGTGTCACAAGGAAAGATTACATGGAAAAAAAACATAAAATGTCCTCAAAAAATCTGAATTTCTATTACGGTGATTTTCAGGCACTTGAGAAAGTTTCTTTAAATTTTTATGAAAATGAAGTCACTGCTCTTATTGGCCCTTCAGGTTGTGGAAAAAGCACTTATTTAAGATGCCTGAACAGGATGAACGATTTGATCTCCATTAGTCGTGTGGAGGGTGAAGTCCTATTGGATGGTGAAAATATTTATGCGCCTTCGGTGGATGTGGTTAACCTCAGAAGTCGCATTGGAATGGTGTTTCAAAAGCCGAACCCCTTTCCCAAATCCATTTTTGAAAATGTGGCCTATGGTCTGCGGGTAAATGGAAAAAATAATAAAACCTATCTTGCCGATCGCGTGGAAGAAAGCATAAAACGTGCTGCTTTGTGGGATGAAGTCAAAGATCGGCTCCACAATTCGGCTTTGGGTCTTTCGGGGGGACAGCAGCAAAGGCTTTGTATCGCAAGGGCATTGGCTGTGGAACCCGAAGTGCTCCTCATGGATGAACCGGCATCCGCTCTAGATCCAATTGCCACACAGAAAATCGAGGAGCTGATAAAAATACTGAAAGAAAATTATACCATTATTATCGTTACTCATAATATGCAGCAGGCAGCACGTGTGTCGGATATTACCGCTTTTTTTTATTTGGGAAAACTTATTGAAATCGGTGAAACCGACACGTTGTTTACCAGGCCTCGACTCAAACAAACCGAGGAATATATTACCGGAAGATTTGGTTGATTTTGAAAGGAAACTAATGTGACCAAACATTTTATCAGAGAATTGGAAAAGACCAAAAAGATGATCCTGAGCCTGGGAGCCATGGCCGAAGAACGGGTGAATCTGGCGGTCAAAGCCGTTCACAATAAAGATGCGGCAATTGCTCAAAAAATTATCAGCTCGGATCACGAACTGGATGAAATGGAAGTGGATATCGAAGAGGATTGCCTCAAAATTCTGGCACTTTACCAACCGGTAGCCATTGATCTTCGATTTTTGATCGCCATGATAAAAATCAACAATGATTTGGAGCGAATAGGCGATGAGGCCGTCAATATTGCACAGCGGGTGGGAGTTATCGCAAAATGGGATGATCCGAAAATAACCTTTGATTATTCCGAAATGGCTGAAAAAACCGAAATGATGCTAAAAATGAGCCTGGATGCTTTGGTGAACATGGATACGGATATTGCTTTTAAAGTGGCCATTTTTGATGACGAGGTGGATGAAATCAAAAACAGGGCTTACAATCATATAAAAAAAGCCATTGATAACCATCTCGATCGGGGGGGATACCTGATCAATCTCTTGTTGATTTCCAGACATCTCGAACGTATCGCCGACCATGCCACCAACATTGCCGAAGAAGTTGTCTACATGGTCGAAGGAGAGATTATCCGCCACGGCAATTACTAAACCAGACCTATTTCAGGAAAGTTCCCGCGAATTCATTCGCACAGGTTGTTTGCATCGAAAATGGATTGAAATGTAGGTGCGAATTCATTCGCACAAAGGCGTATATACAACCGGATGCGCATGAAAATAAACCTCCCTTCGTTATTCGCAACTCAGCAGTGCGAATGAATTCGCACCTACATGTTTTTCGCATCGAAAATGGATTGACATGTTGATGCGAATTCATTAGCAAAGAGGCGTATATACAACTTTGAAAGGAGTCATCATTTATGAAAAAAATTATCATTAAAACAGCAGATATGTCCATAGAAGCTGAGCTGAAAGATACGCCGACTGCTGAAATGATTTTCAAAAGCTTGCCTCTTGATGGAAATGCCAACGTCTGGGGGGACGAAATATATTTTGAGATTCCATTAGACCTGGAGTTGGAACCCGAAGCACAGGAAGAAGTGGAAATAGGTGATCTGGCCTACTGGCCTTCAGGGAACGCTTTTTGCATCTTTTTCGGGCCTACCCCTGTCAGCAAGGATGAAAGACCACGGGCTTACAGTCCTGTGAATGTGTTCGGGAAAATAACCGAAGATGCAATCCTCTTTAAAAATGTTTCACAGGGTGAAAAAATTCAGGTCACCGCTTATCAATAAGCCCGTATTTTTTCCGGAGCCTTTTGGAAAACTCGTTGATTTGCGAAAAAGCCTTTTCAACGGTTTTTTCCTTGTCCGGATTGACCAGACAGCAGGTAGCAGGAGAAAGAAGACTTTGAGCCATTAGAAGATCCCGGTCAATGCCTTTGTTAGTTAAGGTAGACCAGACATTTTCAAGAATGATTTCAAGAGAATCCAGGGATTCTTTTTCAAAGGGCTCGAAATTGGTGGGTACGATTCCCCAAATCAGTACGCCTCCACGATCTAAAAAATTTTTAATGGATTTCCAATAGGAACTGAAAACTTCGGCATTGGTATAAATATCCATGGAAAGCACATCAAGATCCAGGCCCAGAAGAAAGTCCCAGTCGGGGTTGCCGCATAGATGTATCCCTCTGGGCCTTTCTATCATGGAAAAAAATACTTCCATATCTTTTTTGGCCGCCTGATCCCCGTATCCCGCCATGGCGCTGAACAAAAACTGAAGACCCGGTTCATCCACAAACATAAACGCATTTGAATTCAGTTTTTTGAGCCTATCCAGTTGGACATTGACTCTTTTTGCCATAAACTCCAGCATGAATGGCCGCACCGTATCATTAAAAAGAATGGGGCGGTCATTTTCATCCATTACGTTAAATCCGAAACTGACAGGACCTTCAAGCTGGCCTCGAATTGCCGGGCGGTCTGCCAGATCCAATGCCAGAAATTTATGGTAAACCACCGAATACTTTCTGCTGATATCAAAAAAATCGGCATCCTCCCAACTGGCCATGGCACTTTCCAGTTCTTCCATGAATTTTTCCGTTGAAAAACCCAAATGCCGTTTCTCCATGTCTAAAACAATGCCTGGAAAATTTTCAGAGGCCTGCACGTACATATCTTCATAGTAATTATACAAAGGTAGTTGCGGCCAAAAGGGTATATCCAAAGACAACGCTTTTTTAAGCGCCCGGTCTACATCCTTATGAGGCATGACAGCCATGGCGGTGGTTAACAAATTTCCGGGTATAGTCATGTTTTCTCCTTTCGGAAAAGCTATATAAATACCCCCATTTATACTGAATTTAGAAAAGCTTTACAACCTGTTAAAAATACAGACACCCTGACAAGTTATCACCTTCCACATAAAAAAGCCCAATTAATGTATAATTATAGAAGGTTATACACCTTTTGGGTAGATCTTTTTGATTGGCATATATTTTGCCCCACTTGAAAGTTCAGCTAATCCAAATTGTATTCGTGCAATTTTTACAAATGAAAAAATCACATCTCATATACAGGAGAAAACAACCATATGCACCATATGGAAAACGAACAAAGATACACTAAACTGCGAAAGATGGTTCTGGTTTGCATGATCCTCGTTCCGCTTATCCCATTTTTGCTAACCATAGCTATCGGATACTACTATTTCACTTCGGCTCTTGAAAAAAAAACGGTTGCGGCCACAAGCCGCATTGTTGATGACCACCGCAGTATGATCGAATTTTTCCTGGAAGAAAGAAGAGCAGATCTGGAATTTATTCTTAACTCATATAATTTCGATTACTTAGCCCAACATGAAAACCTCGAAAGAGTCTTTGAGCGTCTCCAAATTAAATCCAACGCCTTTGTAGACCTAGGGGTTTTCAATCAAGAAGGGGTCCATGTGTCATACGAGGGCCCCTTCAAACTTACCGGGCGCGTATACAAAGATGAGGACTGGTTCATAGAGGTGATGAAGAAAGGCTATTACATCAGCGATATTTTTCTGGGATTTCGCCGTGTACCCCACTTTGTGATCGCCATGGCAAAGCCTGAAGAATCCAATAAATGGGTAATCCGTGCCACTATCGATACTTATATTTTCAACGACATGGTCAAAAGGGTCCGGATCGGAAGGACCGGTGAAGCATATTTGCTGAACCGGGACGGTATTTTTCAAACCGAACGCCGGTCTGGGGGAAATATACTGGATGAAGATCCCGACTTTGAAAAGTATCGTACCAAAAACACTGATATTAAGACATTCACCCAAACAGATTATCGGGGTACGGAATATTTTTTTGCCACTACCTGGTTAAAAGACAAAGAATGGCTCCTGGTGGTCCGGCAAGAGAGCGGAGATGCTTTTCAAGCTCTGACTCGGGCAGGCTACCTGATTTTGTTTATCAGCATTTTGGGCATAGGGAGCATTTTAGCGGTAGCCTTTTATCTCACCGACCGTATCATCCACAGAATGATTGAGACAGATACTGAAAAAGACGAATTACAGGAACAATTGATCAGAGCAAGCCGCCTTGCCGAACTTGGCGAAATGGCCGCAGGCTTTGCTCATGAAATCAATAATCCGTTGCAGATTATCAAGAGTGAGCACACTTTAGTTCAAATGATCTTAAACGACCTTTCCGAAAAAGAGCAATTAAGTGCTGCGGAAGAAATGGCTGAACTCACTGATTCTATTAATCAGATCGGGCTACAGGTGGATCGATGTTCGGCAATCACGCAATCGATTTTAAAATTTGGAAGAAAATCCGACACAACACCTAAAAACGTTGATTTAAAAGAGTTCATTTTAGATGTGATCAAAATGATTTCTCCAAGAGCCACTGTCAACGGTGTCGATATCCGGTTGAACATCGCTAACGATTTACCTCCTGTTTTTGGGGAAGCCGGCCATCTTCAGCAGGTTTTCCTGAATCTTTTCAATAATGCTCTGGATGCCATTTACGAAAAACACGGTGTCCAGGGGGGAATACTGGAAATTTCTGCCACAACTGAAATCGGCGGCATGATTAAAATATCTGTCACAGATAACGGCTGTGGTATTGATGTGGAAAACCAAAAAAAAATCTTTTCTCCCTTTTATACGACCAAGCCATTGGGAAAAGGCACAGGACTGGGCCTTTCTGTTTGCTATGGCATTGTCACCGCCATGGGAGGTTCCATGGCGGTTGCCAGTGAAAAAGAAGTGGGAACAACATTTACGGTCCGGCTTTCTCCTGCACAAAAAAACAATCTTTAAATTGAAAATTAAGGAGTTTAGCTATGGAAGACATAAAGTTGATGCTGGTTGACGATGAGGAAAGATTTGTCCGAACCACATCAAAATTATTGGCCAGAAAAGGATTCAGGATCTTTTCTGCCCTGAGCGGAGCTGACGCCCTGCACATATTAAAAGGACACAATATTCATGTGGTGGTACTGGATGTCAAAATGCCCGGAATGGATGGTATCGCTTTGCTTAAAGAAATCAAACGCAATTTCCCTCTTGTGGAAGTTATCATGCTGACAGGTCATGGCACATTGGAATCCGCGGTGGAAGGCCTGAAATCAGGGGCGTCAGATTATCTGACCAAGCCGATTGACATAGAGGATCTGACTGCAAGAGTAAGGGAGGCATTTGAAAAACGAAGAAGGTTGGAAGAAAAAATTCGTAAAGCACATTCCAATCTTTGTGTGAAATCACCCGAAGCCACCGTGAAAAAAGCCGGCCCAGGTTTTTGAATAAGTTTTCTTATCCAGAAACATCTTTAAAAAACCCAGAATATCTATTCTTATCATCCAAATATGCCAACAAATTTGAATCAAGGAGAGTTTATCATGAGTAAATTTTTCAAAAAGTATTTCAAAGGCGGCATTACAAGAATTCCTAAAGAAGCAGAAAGAAAATTTTTCTTTTATGCCTCAATGGTTTTTATCGTTATCTATTTGCTTCAACGTTTTTTGAACAATTCATGGAGTTAAGGAGGTTTTAGATCAAAGAGCTGACGCATTTATGAAAACCGGACGGAAAATTTAGTTTACGGGTTCATTAATAGCTACATCAAACAGATACGTTCTGTTTCCCTTTGCTTCCTCCGTCCCTCAAGAAGGAGATGATTATGAGTGAAAAGGTTGTCAAACAAAAGCTGGCAGGTTACGACAAATTTATTAACTGGAAACTTTTTTCAATCCCACTTACGCTTTTGATTTTACTGCTGATAATGCCCACTCCGGCAAGCATGCTGGATGTGGGTGTGGAATATTCCATGGGACCGAAATATGTTAAGGAATATTTTGCTCAGGAACTATTCCAGAAGCCGACTACCGAACTGGAGCAGTGGCAGGTTCAGATGGTGCGTATGATGGAGCAAAGTGTTCAAATGTCATCATTCGGACGAGAGGGGTTTTTACAGCGAAGTCAACGTTGGGCTGAACAACGCGATATCCCAAGCACGCCGATACATTTGGAACAGGTTCGTAACTTCACAAGGCAAATTCCTCCTGATACTTTTTATAACCTCATGAGAGAAGGCCATGAACTGATAACCGAAAGACTAACTTTTGATCAGTTGACCGAGGAAGAACAAGTCAAAGCTAAAAGGGCCGGCTTTCATGTGAAGGCAGCAGTAGGAATTGTTCTTTTTGTGGTTTTATGCTTTATGACCGAGGCCATTCCCTTACCCATGGTGGCTTTTTGTATCGGAGTGATCGCCTTGATGACCGGTATTGTAGACCGTGGTAATGTGGCCATGCTCTACTGGTCGGATGCCACCTGGTTTATTATGGGAAGCCTCATGTTTGCAACCGCCTTTGTCAAAACCGGGGTGGACAAGCGCATTGCCATGATGATGTTCGGCAGATTGAAAAACCCTGATGTCAGAATGGTGTCCCTTGTCATTGTAATGATTATCGCACCCCTGACCATGTTCATGTCCGACCATGCGCTGGCGGCCATGTTTTTACCCATTGGTATCCTGTTATATACCGCCACTGCGTCAGCCTCGGGAAAGGAAGACCCCGAACTGGCCAAAATGCTGATGCTGACCATTGCCATGGCGGCCAACCTGGGCGGATCACTGGCGCCCTCAGGAGCGGCCCGTAACCTTATTATGATGGGCTATGCCGAGGACATGTTCAATCTGCACATCACCTATCTTCAATGGATGGTTTATTGCGCTCCCTTCCTGCTTTACCTCATGCCCATTACCTGGGTTGTACTTAACTGGCGGTTCAAACCCGAGCAGCGGAGCCTGGCAAGTGCCATGGCACTGGTGAAAACAGAAGTCAACAAGGTCGGCGGCGGTGCCTGGACCCGTCCGCAAAAGATCTCCCTGGTGATCTTTCTTGTGATGCTCTTTACCTGGATCACTGAAAACAATTTAATTTTGCACCTGACCGGAATTCGCTTTGGTATCGGGGTTTTGGCGGTCATGGGAGGCATTGCCTATATTTTTGCCGGGGTGGTCAACTGGCGGGACTACCAGACCAAGGTGGACTGGGGTGTGGTGTGGTTATATGCTGGTGCCATTATTTTCGGCCGTGTGCTGGTGCAAACCGGCGGCGCTTACTGGATCGCGCAAACCATGCTTGGGCTTACCGCCCCTCTGGGCCTTGGGCAGGGATTGGGAATGCTGCTATCCGGTAATGTCATTGTAGGCATGCTGACACAATTGATGGCCGACGGTCCTGCATGTGCGGCGGTGGGTCCTGTTACCCTGGCCATGGCAGGCATTGTACACCCCGGTACAGCCATGATTCCCTTTGTGGCCATGAGTACGTCCATTGCATCATCTTTTGCCTATTGTCTGGTCATCGGCACGCCACCCAATGCCATTGTATATGCCAGTGGCTATCTGGAGCCCAAAGATTATCTGCGGGTAGGCATAATTTTATGGTTCACCAATATGGCAGGTCTGATGCTTATGGCGTCAACCTATTGGTATTGGATAGGATGGCCGGATCTTCCGGGATGGTAAATCTCATCCACGGTGTTTTTTGACAAAGGTAAGTTTCAAATCAGTTGATCATTCAGTGAGGAAATATTTTCATGACACATAACCATGAAGCATCTACCGGATCCATATTTGTACAGTTTTACCGGGATGCGGTTAAAATTTTGATGCATCCCAAGGCCTTTTACGAATCGATGCCCGAGCAAAAAGATCAACAGGCGATAAAGATCTTTCTGGTTCTCAGCGCCTTGCTATACAGTGTGGCAGCCACATTTTTTGTACGGGAACAACAACTTGTTTTTCTGTTCCTGTTTTTCTTAAACGGGTTTTTAATGCCCTTTATCATAGCCGCAACACTTTATCTGGTCTTGTATTTTCTGAAAGTCGGAATGGTTTATAGGGTTGCCCTGGGCATTACGGCTTATGCCAATACGGCTTTACTTTTTGCCTGGATTCCGGGCATGGGGCCTTTTGCCGAGCTTTTCCGGTATTATCTCATCGGCGTGGGCATTGTTCAGGTAACCGGGTTAAACGGCTGGAAAGCTTTTTTTGTGTTGTTGGGGATGGCTGCTGTGCTACTGCTGCTGATCTATTTTTTGCAGATGCTGATTGCTAACTGATTGTAAAAATATACCGCTTATTATGGGGCTGAGAATATTTCAGGGCCTCATTTCATGAGGAGGAATACACCATGACTTCGAAAATTAAACTGTTAATTGTGGATGACGAAGCGCAGTTTCGTGCCACCACCAAAAAGATTCTGGATAAAAGAGGGTTTGAGACCGTTCTGGCCGGTTCCGGCGAAGAAGCTATAGAAATGCTTGAAGCCAAACCGGACGTGGTAGTGCTCGATATTAAAATGCCCGGTATGGACGGTCATGAAACCCTCGAAGAAATCAAGAAACAATCTCCGGATATTCCGGTTATCATGCTTACCGGGCATGGGGCCATGCCTTCGGCAAAAAAAGCTTTAAAGGAAGGCGCCTTCGATTATCTTTCCAAACCCTGCGATATCGATATCCTGTCGGCAAAAATCGTCGAGGCTCACCGCCATAGCGGAAAAATTCCGGAGGAAAATTCGGTGGGAGACGTCATGCTTGCCATCGAGGAGTATACTATCCTCACCGAGAAAAATACCATCCGGGAGGCGGTCGAAATGATCAGGGAGTCATTTTCTCCCCGGATTTCCACAAGCCGCATCATGGAAACAGGTCACCGGTCATTAATCGTCATGGATTCACAAAACAATATTAAAGGTATGGTAACCATTATCGAGCTGCTCCATGCGATCATGCCCGCTTATCTGAGCGCTCCCAAACCCAGTCTGGCAGACTCAGTGCAATACTCCACCATGTTCTGGAAAGGTCAGTTCAAACGATCCGTCAAAGAGCTGGCCGACAAGAAGCTGGGAGATATCATGGCACCTCCTCCCTTGACCATTGACCATGATGCCAACCTCATGGAAGCTGCCTTTGCCATGGTTTCCAATAAAGTGCAACGCCTTGTGGTTCTAAAAGAAGGCAAAGTAGCCGGGATTATCCGGGAACAGGATATTTTCTTTGAAATCGAACGGATTTTAAGAGATTGAAAGATAAATTCTGATTATAACGGATTTGTGGGCCATGGGTTGATCGCTTACGCTGTGGCGTAAATCTGTAGGGGCGGGTTCCAAACCCGCCCTCTTTCCAAATTTCCCGGATGTTGGTTTGTGACATATATATTGCGCGCCTCAAAACGACATTCAAAGAGTGGAATCTGTTTGTGTAAAAAGACTTGTGCTCAATTGCAGGTGCGAATTCATTCGCACAATGTGAACTTTTTGTTCGATGTTCAAATTTTTATAAGCGGAGTAACATTTAATGGAAAATGAACCAAGATATCAAAAGCTTAAAAATATGGTATCTAACTGCATGATCTTCGTCCCACTTGTTCCCTTTCTTTTGACTGTGAGCATCGGATACTATTACTTTACATCCGCTCTTGAAAAAAAAACGGTCTCGGCCACAAGCCGGATTGTCAGTGACCATCGGGACATGATCGAGTTTTTTCTTGAAGAAAGAAAAGCAGACCTGGAATTTTTACTTAACTCTTATAATTTCGATTATTTAGCCCAACATGAAAACCTGGAAAAAGTCTTTGATCGTCTCCTGATAAAATCCAGCGCCTTTGTAGACCTCGGGGTTTTTAATGAAGATGGGGTTCATGTGTCTTACGAGGGCCCCTTCAAACTTACCGGGCGCATATACAAAGATGAGGACTGGTTCATAGAGGTGATGAAAAGTGGCTATTACACCAGCGATATTTTTCTGGGATTTCGGCGTGTACCACATTTCATTATCGCCATTGCGAAAACTGAAGGACCTGCCACATGGGTAATTCGTGCCACCATCGACACCTATATGTTCAACGAAATGGTCGGAAGGGTCCGAATCGGAAAAACCGGTGAAGCATATTTGCTGAATCAGGATGGGATTTTCCAGACCGAAAGGCGTGCGGGAGGAAATATCCTGGATAAAGACCCGGATTTTGCAAAATATCAAACGGAAAATTCGGGAATAAGAACCTTTGTTGAAATAGATCATATGGGTAACGAGTATTTTTTTGCCACCACATGGTTAAGAGACAAAAAATGGCTCCTGGTAGTGCGTCAGGAAACACATGATGCTTTTAAAGATCTGAGACACGCCAGCTATCTGATATTACTTGTCAGTGTTATTGGCGGAGGTGGAATTCTTTTTACAGCCTTTCACCTTTCCGACCGTGTCATCGACTCAATGATCAAAATAGATAAAGAAAAAGGCCAATTGCAGAATCAACTCATCAGAGCAGGCCGTCTTGCCGAACTTGGAGAAATGGCAGCAGGTTTTGCTCACGAGATAAACAATCCATTGCAAATTATCAAAAGTGAACAAGCATTGATTAAAATGGTTTTGTCCGAACTGGTTGAGGACGGAAAGCTCAATGCTCCCGAAGAAGTGGCCGAAGTGGATGATTCCATCGACCAAATTGAAGTTCAGGTCAACAGGTGCTCTGAAATTACCCATTCTATTTTAAAATTCGGAAGAAAATCCGAAACGATGCCCATGGATATCGATTTAAGACAATTCATCCCCGCTGTAACACAAATGATCTCCAATAAAGCCAGTGTTAATGGCGTCGATGTCCGTCTTGATCTCGCAGACAATATAATGCCGGTTCATGGTGATAGCGGTCAACTTCAGCAGGTATTGATAAATCTTTTGAACAATGCACTTGATGCCATCTATGAAAAGCACGGGGCAAGAGGAGGAGATCTTGTCATTACCGCTAAACCCACCGGGGGTAAATTACCTGGCCGGTTTTTCGATGATTTAGGTTTTCCGGATCTTGCCATTGCCAATAAACCCGGCGGGGAAAAAGGCGTACAGATATCGATCAGAGATAACGGTTGCGGTATCAGTGTTGAAGACCAAAAAAAGATATTTTCACCTTTCTATACGACAAAACCCGTAGGAAAAGGCACCGGTCTCGGACTTTCCATTTGTTATGGAATTATAAATGCCATGGGAGGTTTTCTGGAGGTCACCAGTGAAGAAGGAGTCGGGAGTACCTTTACCATTTGGCTTCCTGCTTCTGTAAGTGAATCTGAATTCTCATGATTAATTTGAAGACATTTACATCATGTAAAACAATATGACATTCTGCCCATTTCTGCTATTGTGCCTCACGACATTTTTTTATAACATGCTGATAATATTGCATTAAAAATATTTCATTCGCAATCCTTTTGGCACGTTGATTGCTCAGTTCAGCGTACTATCCTTTCCCCACTGCCTCCCGGGAGATAGGCGTTAATCTAAGGGATGGTTAATTAGTGCCTGTCGGGAAACTCCTATACTCCCTCTCCCCTTGGGGGATGGCCGTGGTGGGGGTGAATGATGTCAGGAGGTTATCTTTCCCTCCCCAGCCCCGCCCAGAGGGAGAGGAGTTTCCCGACAGGCACTGCTAATTATCAGGAGGAATAAAAAATGAATTCAAAAATAAAACTGTTAATTGTGGATGACGAAGCACAGTTTCGTGCCACTACCAAAAAGATTCTGGATAAACGGGGTTTTGAAACCGTTCTGGCAGGTTCTGGGGAAGAAGCCATCGAAATGCTGGAAACCAAACCGGATGTGGTGGTGCTCGATATTAAAATGCCCGGTATGGATGGCCATGAAACCCTCGGAGAAATCAAGAAAAAATCTCCGGATACTCCGGTGATCATGCTTACAGGACATGGCGCCATGCCCTCGGCAAAAAAAGCACTCAGGGAAGGGGCTTTCGATTATCTTTCCAAGCCCTGCGATATTGATATTCTGTCGGCAAAAATCGTCGAGGCTCACCGCCATAGCGGTAAAGTGCCTGAAGAAAATCCGGTGGTAAACATTATGATCCCCATTGAGGAGTACACCACCCTTACCGGGGAAAATACGATCCGGCAGGCCATCGAAATGATCAGGGCTTCTTTTTCTCCACGAATTTCCACAAGCCGTATCCTGGAAACCGGTCACCGGTCATTAATCGTCATGGATTCGGAAAAAAACGTCACTGGCGTGCTATCCATAATCGATTTGCTGCATACGATCATGCCTCCCTATCTGACTGCTCCCAAGCCCAGCCTGGCAGACTCTATACAATTTTCCACCATGTTCTGGAAAGGACAGTTCAGGCTAGCTGTAAAGGAACTGGCCGCCAAAAAAATAGGAGATATTATGGCACCTCCCCCTTTGAGCATCGACCATGATGCCAATCTCATGGAGGCGGCCTATGCCATGGTTTCCAATAAAGAGCGAAGGCTGGTGGTTTTAAAAGAAGACAAAGTAGTCGGGATAATCCGGGAACAGGATCTTTTCTTTGAAATCGAACGGATTTTAAGAGATTGATAAAGCGACCCGATGAACAGAAAAGGTATAAAACAGGAGTCATTTATGGATATCAGCAAAATAAGCGTTGGAAAAAATCACCCAAAGGATGTCAATGTCATTATTGAGGTGCCTATCGGTTCAGATCCGATTAAATATGAGATTGACAAAGAATCCTGTGCGTTGGTGGTCGACCGGTTTCTTCATACCGCGATGCATTATCCGTGCAATTATGGTTTTATCCCGCATACCTTGTCTGCCGACGGCGATCCCGTGGATGTACTCACCGTCGGCCGACGGGCAATCACCCCGGGTGCGGTAATAGCTGTACGCCCCATAGGTGTGCTGATGATGGAAGATGACGGCGGCCGGGATGAAAAAATTCTGGCTGTCCCGGTGCCACGTATCCAGCCGTTTTACAATAATGTAAATACCTACGAGGATATTCCCGGAATTTTGCTTGACCAGATTGCCCATTTTTTCCAACACTATAAAGATCTGGAAAAGGGAAAATGGGTAAAAATACTCGGCTGGGAAAGCAAGGAAATGGCTGAAAAAATTATCCTTGAGGGGATATCAGCGGAAAAAATGAAAAAGCCCAAAATGGACCTATAGAAAAAAACCAGGTTTTTTCCATCGGAAATGGAAAGCTATGTCATAACTTTCCGATAGGCCCGTTCCCAGGCCGGGGATATTCTGATTTTCCGGGTTGGCCATGCGAATCCGAAATGGCCGCAGTATCGGCAAAATAGGGATAGCTGATCCAGCATTTCGTCTTTCGGATTTGGAAGATTTCTCCGGGAAAAGTGATGTCCGAAAATCCGGTCAATGCCGCCTGCTATGGCGCAAGGGTAATATCCGAGCGGGGTCAGACCGATACCGCAGTCTTTCAGGATCCGGCACCCGGCTGTCTGATCCATAAGTGCAAATCGAGCCCGATCCAGCGGTGCCATGTTGAAGGGGCGAAAAAGGCGTTGTTGTGAATTTTTGAAGGTGTTTTTTATTACCACGGTTTCCGGAATACGACTCAGTATTCGATTGACCCGCTTGCCGCATCCGTTGGTGCAGACCACAAGTCGAAGGGTCGGGTTGTGCTCAGACCTGTATTCCAGCAGCCGATCTAGAATATCGCTAAAACAGCTATGAAGGGTTGGCTCTCCTCCTAGAAGCCGGATACGTTCCCACTTGATGTTCATATCCAGGCTTTGCCTGATAAAGGAATCGATCTCGTGGAGCGATATTTCCAGATTACTGGGGGCCTGGGTGCATGAACGATTGCAGTTTTGGCATTTCAGGTTGCACCTGTATGTCAGATCCATTTCAATATGCCGGCGGCTTCTTTGAAATGGCCGTCCCAACAAACGGACAACGGGCTTTTGACATCTGAAATCCTGATAAAGGTCAAGCAACAGTCTTTTGAAGGTAATGTTTCGATGGATTTTCATGCGGTTTATCCCAAAGCAGCGAAATTCCCTTATGGGGGTATCCACCTGGCTTAACCCCCTTCCCGCCCCATGGGCGTTAACCCAGGGGATGTTTATTACGGATGCTTGGAAAGCTGGATCGGTTAACAGTAAAGTAAAAAGGTGATCGCAAACGTTCCCCCCTTTGAAAAAGCTGGTCTTTGCACACACATGACACAGCGGGCATATTTTGGGGTTGGTATCAGCATCGAGGTTGAAATCGTTATTCATGTATGTACGAAAATCAGTCGCCAAAGGCTTGTTTTATTAAGTCAATGGCATTGAAT
>SKZT01000106.1 GCA_007127235.1 Desulfobacteraceae bacterium | reverse complement strand
CCCGGGTAAATCGAATCAGGAGGGAAAACCCCGCGTTAAAGCAGAATAATCTCATCTTTCATCCGGTGCAAAATGAGAATATTATCTGCTACAGCAAACACACCGACGATTATGAAAACGTTATTGTAGTGGTGGTCAATCTTGACCCCCACCACTCCCATTCTGCGTTGTTAAAGCTGCCGGTGGAAGATTTTGGTCTCGATGAGCAACAAACTTTCCAGATGCACGATTTGATCAGCAATGCCCGCTACATGTGGCATACCGGAGAAAACTACCTGGAGTTGAATCCTAATGTGGTTCCCGCTCATATTTTCCGTATTCGCCGCCGTCTGCGATCTGAACACGATTTCGATTATTTTATGTAATGGAGACCCAATGACCGAA
This sequence comes from Desulfobacteraceae bacterium, assembly GCA_007127235.1. Lineage (GTDB taxonomy): Bacteria > Desulfobacterota > Desulfobacteria > Desulfobacterales > SKZT01 > SKZT01. The sequence continues at coordinate 55,470 of SKZT01000106.1, read as the reverse complement.
AAGGCAAGAAAAAAGGGCATTCCGGCCCGCAATCCCTTATGGTACAAGGATGCTGTTATTTATCAACTTCATGTTAAGGCTTTTTATGATGCCGATGGTGACGGAATCGGTGATTTCAAGGGACTCAGGAAAAAACTGTCATATTTTGAGGAATTAGGGGTGACCGCACTTTGGCTTCTTCCTTTTTATCCCTCACCATTAAGAGATGATGGATACGATATTTCCGATTTCAAGGGAATCAATCCTGCCCACGGAGCTCTCCGCGATTTCAGGGCCTTTTTGAGAGAGGCCCACCAGCGAGGTTTAAGGGTAATTACCGAACTGGTGATCAATCACACATCCGATCAGCATCCGTGGTTCCAGCAGGCCCGGAAAGCCAAGCCGGGTAGTGCCCAGAGAGATTTTTATGTATGGAGCGATACACCTGAAAAATACAAGGAAACCCGTATTATTTTCCAGGATTTTGAGACCAGCAACTGGACCTGGGATCCCGTGGCAAAGGCTTATTACTGGCATCGATTCTATTCCCACCAGCCGGACCTGAATTTTGAAAACCCCAAGGTCCGGGAGGCCATTTTCAAAACACTGGATTTTTGGCTTGATATGGGGGTGGACGGAATGCGGCTTGACGCCGTACCTTATCTCTACGAACGTGAAGGTACCAATTGCGAGAATCTTCCGGAAACCCACGCCTTTTTAAAAGAATTGCGATCCCATCTGGATAAAAAATACAATGACAGGATGCTTCTGGCGGAGGCAAACCAGTGGCCTGAAGATGCTGTGGAATATTTTGGCGACGGCGATGAATGCCATATGAATTTTCATTTCCCGCTCATGCCGCGTTTGTACATGGCACTTCACATGGAAAACCGTTTTCCGGTAGTTGATATTCTTCAACAAACCCCTGAAATTCCGGAAACCTGTCAATGGGCTATTTTTTTGCGCAACCACGACGAGCTGACACTGGAAATGGTCACCGATGAAGAACGGGACTATATGTACAATGTCTATGCCCATGACCCCCGCATGCGGATTAACCTGGGAATCAGAAGGCGCCTTGCACCCCTTTTGGGAAATCACCGCCGCAGGATCGAATTGATGAACGGCCTGCTCATGTCGCTTCCAGGAACGCCCGTGATTTATTACGGCGATGAAATCGGAATGGGAGACAATATTTTTCTGGGCGACCGCAACGGAGTCCGCACCCCTATGCAATGGAGTCCCGATCGCAACGCCGGTTTTTCACGGTCCAACCCTCACCAGCTATATCTGCCGGTAATTATTGATCCAGAATACCATTTCGAGGTGGTCAATGTTGAAGCCCAGAAAAACAACCGCCACTCATTGCTGTGGTGGATGAGGCGTCTGATTGTGCTTCGCAACCAGATCAAGGCTTTTAGCAGGGGAAGTTTAACCTTTCTGGAACCTGAAAATACCAAAATTCTGGTGTTCATCCGCAGTTACCAAAAACAGCGCATTCTTGTAGTGGCTAATTTTTCCCGTTATGTTCAATATGTGGAACTGGATCTCTCAGATTATATCGGTTCTGTTCCGGTTGAAATCTTTGGTAACCAGCCGTTTCCCAAAATCACAGAGGAGCCGTACTTCCTTACCCTCGGTCCGCATTCCTTCTACTGGTTCAACCTTCAGCCCCAGAAAGATCTGGAAAAAATTTACAAACCGGATGCTGACACAGCACAGGTACCCATTTTTTACGTGGAACATTCCTGGGAGGAACTATTCAGGGAAAAAGTCCCCGAAGACATGGAGAAGTGGTTTGCTTCCTTTTTGACTACCCAACGATGGTTTGGTTCCAAAAACCGATGGATTAAAAATATAAATATCAACGAAATCATACCGGTGAGGGAAGGCAGCAAGGCTTTCTTTATACTTTTTGCAAAAATGGCGTTCATGGACGGTGCCGATGAAACTTATATCATTCCGGTAACCAGTGTCTCAGCAGATAAAGCCGAAAATATCCTGAAAGCCCACCCCCGCTCGGTTATTGCAAGGGTGCAAATTCGATCTGCAGATTCACCAGACTATTTGATCGATGCATCAGTTCAAAAAGAGTTTTGCTTGTCCCTGCTTGACAAAATTGCCCGCCGGGTCGGCATTAAAGGTCTGAAAGGCCGAATGACGGCACGGCCTGAAAAATCTTTAAAACAATTGCACAAAAAGGATGTCCCGCCCCTTGAGATAAAAGTGATCGCAGCAGAACAGAGCAATACTTCCGTGGTATTCGGAGACCGTTTCATTCTCAAGCTGTTTCGCCGCCTTCAAAGCGGCGTTAACCCGGACCTGGAAATCGGCCGTTTTCTTACCAGAAAGGGTTTCCCACATCTTCCCCCTTCAGCAGGAGCCATAGAATATGTGGAAAAAAAAGAAGAGCCCAAAACACTGGCTTTTCTTCAGCAATTTGTCCCCAATCAGGGAGACGCATGGAAATATACACTCAACAGCCTTCATGATTATTTCGGGCTTGCGACAGAAAATCGTTTTGATAAAATAATTAAACTGCCGGTGGAACATCCGCTGCAATTGGCGCAATTGGAGATGCCCAAAAAGGTGATGGAACAAATTGGTGTCTATCTGTCATCCGTGGATCTGATGGCACGCCGCAGCGCAGAAATGCATGTCGTTCTGGCTTCTGAGAAAGAGGACCCTGGATTTGTTCCGGTGGAATTTTCCAAACTCTACCAGCGCTCGCTTTATCAGTCCATGCGGTCTTTGACAGGACAAGTGCTTCCACAACTCAAAAAACGTAGCGAATTACTACCTGAACCGGCTCATACGGAAGCACTAAACATCATGGAACAACAACCCAAAATAATGGAGTGTTTCCATGCTCTGCTGGAACATAAAATCACCGGCAAACGTCTACGCTGCCACGGCGATTTTCATCTTGGTCAGATACTCTACACGGGTAAGGATTTCGTAATTATCGATTTTGAAGGAGAGCCGCTGAAACCGATCAGTGAACGTAAAATCAAACGCTCACCGCTGCGCGATGTAGCGGGCATGATGCGTTCCTTTCACTACGCAGCTTACACGGCGGTTGCCGAAGAAGAATTCCGGGGACTAACCCATAACCAAACCCGTGAGAGTCTGGAGATATTGGCGGAATATTGGTACTCCTGGGTTTGCACCATGTTTTTGAAAAAATATCTCGAAAGGGCTCAAGCCGGCAATTTTCTGCCCCGGTCAAAAGAGGAAATTCGAATCCTTTTGGATTCACTTTTGATGGAAAAGGCCGTCTATGAACTCGGTTATGAATTAAACAACCGGCCCGACTGGATCAGGATTCCGTTAAAGGGCATCGAAGCGTTGTTGAAAAAGGAGGGTATGCGTAAAGGATAGTTTTTCAATAAATTACTGTTTTCAGGAGTATAAAAATGATTCAAGGCCCAAACGAAATAAAGAAACATAGTCATAAAAAAACGACAGGCACTGTACTGAAAGATTTCAGCCTGTTGACGGCCGACGATATCTATCTGTTTAACGAAGGAAATCATTTTCGCCTGTATAATAAACTTGGAGCCCACCCCATGACCCATAACCAGCGCCAGGGGGTCAATTTCGCAGTTTGGGCACCCAATGCCGAACAGGTAAGTGTCATGGGCAATTTCAACGATTGGGACAGAGATTCACATCGCCTGCATCCCTTGCAAAACTCCGGCATCTGGGAAGGCTTCATCCCGGGATTAGAAAGTGGTGAAGTATATAAGTATCATATCCGATCCCGACATAATCAATACGCTGTGGACAAAACCGACCCGTTTGCGTATCACACCGAGCTGTCTCCTCAAACCGCATCGGTGGTATGGGATATTGGCTATGAATGGAATGACTCGGACTGGATGAAAAACCGTCATCTACCCAATTCCCATAAGTCACCCATTTCCATATATGAAATGCATCTTGGCTCCTGGATGCGGGTACCGGAAGAGGAAGACCGCCCCCTGACTTACCGGGAAGCAGCCATCCGCCTGGTTGACTATTTGCTGAAAACCGGGTTTACTCATGTGGAGTTTCTGCCGATTACGGAACATCCCTTTTACGGGAGCTGGGGTTATCAGTGCCTGGGCTATTTTGCTCCCACCAGCCGCTATGGTGTCCCCCAGGACTTTATGTACCTGGTCGACCTGCTTCATCAAAACGGCATCGGGATAATCATGGACTGGGTTCCTTCTCATTTTCCAAGCGACGAACACGGTTTGGGATATTTTGACGGAACACATCTTTTCGAGCACGAGGACCAGAGATTGGGATTTCATCCCGACTGGAACAGCTTCATATTCAATTACGGAAGACACGAAGTGCAAAGCTTTCTGATCAGCAGCGCGTTGTTTTGGATGGACAAATATCATATCGACGGTTTCCGGGTTGATGCGGTGGCATCCATGCTCTATTTAAGCTACTCCCGCAAACCGGGAGAATGGATCCCCAACAAATACGGCGGGGCTGAAAATATAGAGGCCATCGATTTTTTAAGACAATTCAATGATGAAGTGCATAAGAACTACCCGGACACCCTTACCATCGCGGAGGAATCCACCGCCTGGCCCCTGGTGTCCCGTCCCCCTTATGTCGGCGGACTCGGATTCGACATAAAGTGGGATATGGGGTGGATGCACGATACTTTGGATTATATGTCAAGAGATCCCATACATCGGAGCTATCATCATGATAAACTTACCTTCCGAATGGTGTATGCTTTCAGCGAAAACTATGTGCTTCCCCTTTCTCACGACGAAGTGGTTCATCAGAAAGGTTCTCTTTTATCCAAGATGCCCGGTGATGACTGGCAAAAATATGCCAATTTTCGGCTTCTTTTAGGTTACATGTATGCCCAGCCGGGAAAAAAGCTCTTGTTCATGGGAGCAGAAATAGGACAATGGCGGGAGTGGTCCCATGACCGGAGCCTGGATTGGCACTTGCTGGAAAATCCTTTTCACCTGGGACTTCAACGATGGGTGGAGGATTTAAATCAATTTTATCGCAGGCATCCTTCTTTGCACGCTTCAGATTTTTCTCCCAGCGGCTTTGAATGGATCGATTGCAATGATGCTCATCAATCCACGTTGAGTTTTATCCGGCGAAACGATAACAATGGTGAAGAAATAATCATTGTTTGCAATTTCACACCTGCCCCCCGGCACAACTATCGTGTGGGCGTTTCCCTGGAGGGCTTTTGGCAGGAATGTCTTAACAGTGATTCAAAAAATTACGGAGGATCCAACCAGGGAAATCTGGGATATGTGGAAGCATCGCCCGTTCCGGCGCACGGCAGATCTTTTTCTTTAAACCTGACATTACCTCCTCTGGGAATTGTGTTTTTTGAGAAAAAAAGGTGATCATATATATGAAAATACTGTTTTTGACCAACGAATACCCTCCGCACATATACGGCGGAGCCGGTGTACATGCACAACATCTTACCAGCGAACTGCTTAACCTTGAAAGTGAAAAACCCGATCTTGAAATTCTATGTTTCGGAGACCAGGAAAAGTCAGAAAAAAACAATCGCTTATTGGGCATCAGAGGACCTTCCGAACCGTCATTCGGAGCACTGCGGTATAAGAAACTGCTGGATCCGCTATACCGGAATCTGATCATGGTTGGTTCGGCCGGCAAAGCGGACCTGATACATTGCCATACCTGGTACACCTATCTGGCAGGATGCCTGCTTAAACAGATAATGGGCATTCCGTTGATAATTACGGCTCACTCGCTGGAACCGCTGCGCCCGTGGAAAAAAGAACAACTGGGCGATGCATACCATGCGACTTCATGGCTGGAAAAAACCGCCCTGGAAAATTCGGATGCAGTGATCGCGGTGTCCGAAGCCATGAAATCCGACATGGTTTCAATTTATAATATCAACCCGGCTAAAGCACGAGTCATTTACAACGGAATAGACATCGAACATTTCAGAAAGATTGAAAATCCTGAAATCCTGACCAAATATGGAATTGACCCCCAAAAACCCTACGTGCTTTTTGTGGGCAGGATCACCCTTCAGAAAGGAATTATTCATCTGGTGGATGCCATCCCCCGCCTGAAAAAAGACATACAGGTGGTTTTGTGCGCCGGTGCCCCGGACAACGACGAAATAGCGGAAGAGATGAAACAAAAAGTCAATAACGCAAAAAAAAGCTTTGGAAATGACATTATCTGGATAACAAAATGCTTACCTGAAAAGGATTTGGTACCTCTGTACAGCCATGCCAGCATTTTTGTCTGCCCTTCAGTTTATGAACCTTTCGGCATCATCAACCTGGAAGCCATGGCTTGCGAAACCGCCGTAGTTGCCTCCGCGACCGGCGGAATACAGGAGGTTGTGCAAGATGGCCAAACAGGCATACTGGTCCCTTTTGAATCTTCAGGAAACGGAAAGGGAGGACCAAAAAATCCGGAAAAGTTTTCCATGGACCTTGCCGGTGCCATTAACTCTCTTTTGCAATCACCTGAAAAAATAAAAAAAATGGCGGCTGCTTCACGGCAGAGGGTGGAAGAAAAATTCAGTTGGAAAAGCATTGCAAAGCAAACTATGGCCTTTTACAGGGAAACAATCGAAGCTCAACGTCTTTAAAACCACATCACCCAGGAATTTTAAAATGAAACAATTTTTTGATATTCCTCTAGGAGCGCATTATCTTGGTGAGGACCGTTGCAGATTTACTGTCTGGGCGCCCTTTGCCGATAATGTAGCCGTTCGCCTGACAGATCCGAGTCCTCAAACCGTTTTTCTTAAAAAAGCCGAAAACGGTTATCATACAGCGTTGGTCGAACCAGTGCCAACAGGAACCCGGTATTTTTATCGCCTTTATGGATCATCCCGCCGGAAAGGAATCGAAAATGATTTCGATGAATTTCCGGACCCGGCTTCCCGTTGCCAGCCCGATGGAGTCCACGGACCCTCCCAGGTAGTATCTTCTTCCTTTCAATGGAAAAATACGGGCTGGCAAGGACTTCCCTTGTCTCAATATATCATATCCGAAATTCATCCGGGGACCTTTACTCCCGAAGGTACATTTGATGCGGTCATTGCCTATCTCAAAAGTCTCAAGGAGACGGGGTTTACAGCTCTGGAACTGATGCCTGTAGCACAGTTTCCCGGAGATCGTAACTGGGGTTATGACGGTGTTTATCCCTTTGCCGTCCAAAATTCGTATGGAGGCGCAGATGGCCTGAAACGCCTGGTGGACGCCTGCCACTCTGAAGGGATAGCAGTCGTACTTGATGTGGTATATAATCATCTGGGTCCGGAAGGTAATTATTTCGGCAAATTTGGTCCCTATTTCACAAGCTTTTACAAGACCCCGTGGGGAGAAGCTGTCAATTTTGATGGACCCGACAGTGATCAGGTTCGACGCTTTTTCATCGAAAATGCCCTTTACTGGATTACGGAGTTTCATATAGATGCGCTCCGCCTGGACGCGGTGCACTCCATTTTTGATTTTTCGGCATTTCCTTTCCTTGAGCAATTGGGCTCTACTGTGGGCCGTGCCGCTGAAAAGCTTAACCGGCGGATTTACTGCATCGCCGAAAGTGCTCTTAACGACACGCGAATCATTCGCTCCCGAAAACTCGGTGGATTCAACCTTCACGCCCAATGGAACGATGATTTTCATCATTGTCTGCATGTGATGCTGACAGGTGAAAATTCAGGCTATTACGTTGATTTTAAAGGACTTGAAGATTTCAGCCGGGCATGGAAAGAAGGATACGTCTATTCAGGCCAGTATTCCAAATTTCGAAAGCGGCAGCATGGAAATTCATCGCGTAACATCCCTGCACAGCGCTTTGTTGTCTTTGCCCAAAATCACGACCAGATAGGTAACCGAGTGCTGGGAGAACGCCTCGGAAACCTGGTTTCATTTGAGAAGCTGAAATTGGCCGCCGGCCTGGTGTTATTATCCCCTTTTATCCCTTTATTTTTTATGGGGGATGAGTATGGGGAGACCGCACCGTTTCAATATTTTGTCAGCCATTCGGACCCGGATCTGGTGGAGGCAGTCCGAAACGGGCGTGCCAGGGAATTCGAGGCGTTCGAATGGAAAAAAGAACCACCAGATCCTCAGGATAATGCCACCTTTCTGCGATGCAAACTTCAGCACGAACTTAAAGAGGGGGAACCTCACAAGACACTGCTTAAATTTCACAAAAAACTAATGAACTTGAGAAAAAAAATTCACAGCCTTTCGCTTTTGAGCAAAAAAAATATGAAAATAAACCATTTTGATCATGAACAGATACTTTTTTTCAAACGCATCAGCGCCCAAGACCAGGTATTTGGTATTTTCAGGTTTGGTGAAAACCCCCAAAAGGTCCGCTTGCCTGTTCCGGAAGGCCGTTGGGAAAAGATTCTGGATTCATGGGAGCAACAATGGCGGGGTCCCGGCAGTAATTTTCCGCTGGTTATGGAATCTGACAGAAGCACTCTTTATGAAATTCCGTCTGATGGGCTGGTTTTGTATTTTCGAAAAGTGCCGCCTTTCAAAATAAGTTAAGGAGATGTAAAATGGCGGAAAAATACATTTGTATTCACGGACATTTCTATCAACCCCCCAGAGAAAATGCATGGTTGGAAGCAGTGGAAATTCAAGATTCCGCGCATCCCTATCACGACTGGAACCAGCGCATTACCGAGGAATGCTATTCTGCCAATGCATTTTCACGGATTTTAGATGAGGATGGAAGAATTGCAAGAATCGTCAACAACTATGAAAAAATGAGTTTCAACTTCGGCCCGACACTTCTGACCTGGATGAAAGAAAACAGTCCCGAAACCCATGAAGCGATTTTGAAAGCAGATGCTAAAAGCCAAACTCATTTTGGCGGTCATGGATCAGCAATGGCGCAGGCCTACAACCACATGATCATGCCCCTTGCCAACCGCCGGGATAAATACACGCAGGTATTTTGGGGTATTCGGGATTTTCAGCATCGTTTCGGCCGCAAACCCGAAGGGATGTGGCTTCCGGAAACAGCAGTTGATCTTGAAACATTGGAAATAATGGCAGAACTGGGCATTTTATTTACTGTTTTGTCGCCCTACCAGGCCGCAGGAATCAGAGAAAAGGGAAAAGAAGAGTGGGAAGATGTCAGGGGAGGAACTATCGATCCAAAGCGGGCTTATACGCAGAAACTTCCAAACGGAACTGAAATTGCGCTCTTCTTCTATGACGGCCCTATTTCTCAGGCAGTGGCTTTCGAATATTTACTGGAGGACGGGGAAAAATTCGCCAGACGTCTGGTAAATGGATTCGAGGACCGGGATGAACCCCAGCTGCTCCACATTGCCACTGATGGTGAAAGTTACGGTCATCATAGTCCATTCGGAGATATGGCATTGGCATATGCCATGAAATACATTGAAGATGAAAACCTCGCGGAACTGACCAACTATGGCCAATACCTGGAAAAGTATCCACCCACCCATGAAGTGGATATTGTGGAAAACACTTCCTGGAGCTGTGCCCATGGTGTGGAACGATGGCGAAGTGACTGTGGGTGCGGTGAAAATGGGGGACAAAGTCAGAAATGGAGACTGCCTCTTCGTGACGCTTTGGACCAGCTTCGAGACCATGCGACCGATGTTTATGCAAAAGAATTGGGACAGATTTTTCATGACCCGTGGAAAGCAAGAAACGGTTACATCGACATTATCCTGGATCGGTCTCCGAAAAATCTGCACAGGTTCATAGAGCATCATGCCAAAGAATCAACAAGTCCGGCAGACAGCGTACGGATTTTAAAGCTTCTCGAAATGCAGCGACATGCCATGCTCATGTACACCAGCTGTGGTTGGTTTTTTAATGATCTTTCCCGAATTGAGACGGTCCAGATCATCCAATATGCCGGTCGACTTTTGCAATTATGCGCGGAAATGTTCAGCGAGGACTTTGCGTCTCCTTTTCTCGAAAAAATGGCGGAGGCAAAAAGCAATATTCCCGCACACGGCGATGGAAAACAAATATATGAAAAATGGATCAAACCCGCTGTGGTAGATTTAAGAAGCGTGGCTTCCCATTATGCCATAAGCACCATTTTTGAATACTTTCCGGATCGCTCCTCTGTTTTTTGCTACAATGTCCGGCGGCTTAGCTATCATGGGGCCGAAGCCGGCACAGCCAGGCTTGCCACAGGACGTGTGGAAATTATCTCCGAAATTACCCTGGAATCCGCCGTGCTTCAGTTCGCGGTCCTTTATGTGGGAGATCACAATCTGAGTTGCGGCATCCGAGAAAACCGCTACGACAAAGACTCCGAGGAATTGACGCCCTTTTTACTGGATCATTTCGAACGGGCGGAGTTCACGGAAATCCTTCGTAGTTTCGACAGGTATTTCCAAAACTCCATTTATTCCCTGAATTCCCTTTTGCGAGACGGCCAACGCAAAATCATCAATCTGATTCTGGAAAGCAAGGTAAAGGACGCCCTGACAGTCTATCACCGTCTATACCAACAGAATATTCCACTGATGCGTTTTCTGAAAGGATCTTCCACCCCCTGCCCTTCGGCACTTTATAACGCTGGAAAAATAGCACTGAACGGAGATTTGAAAAATCAATTCAGCCAGGAGACACTGGACCACGAAACCATATCGGAATTGCTTAAAGAAGCAGAACTGGCTGGCATTTCTATTGACGCAGATGCTCTGGAATATACCATTCGGAAAAACATTGAGGCCAAAGGAATAGAGTTTGGAGAAAATCCATATCGCTTAGGGCTGTTATCCCAAATCAACAACAGTGTCAAATTAGTCTATAAACTACCCTTTGATGTAAACCTGCGCAACCTTCAAAACATATTCTATGAGGTTGCTCAGCGCAAAAGCACTTATCAGCCTGAAAAGAAAGCCGACCATAAAGCAGATGCCGACTGGATCGACATCTTCAAAAGAGTGTGTGGGAAATTAAACATACGGATGCCCGAAAGCGATGACATATACAATTAAAAGACAGGTCAAACATTTATGAACATACCTATCGCCACTTACAGGTTGCAGTTCAACTCGTCGTTCGGTTTCCGGGCGGCCAATGAAATTTTGGATTATCTCAAGCAGCTGGGAGTTACCCATGTGTATGCATCACCGATACTTAAAGCTCGTAAAACGAGTGCTCACGGTTATGACGGAGTCGATCCCGGTCTTTTGAACCCTTTGTTGGGCAGTCAGGAGGATTTCGAAACCCTGATAAACCAGTTAAAAAAACTGAACATGGGATGGGTTCAGGATATCGTGCCCAATCACCTGGCTTACGATTTTGACAACTCGGCACTTCGCGACCTTTTGGAGCTTGGGCCGAACTCATCATATCGGTATTTTTTCGATACTGACCTGCAGCCGGTATGTACCTTCCTCGAAGGCAAGCTGTCAGCACCATTTTTGGGTGATCATTACGAAAAATGTCTCCTTGATGGACAAATTCGCCTGAATTTTAATGAGGAAGGTTTTTCGATCCGTTATTATGAATTCAAACTGCCGCTGGCCCTTGCTTCATATGGAGAATTGCTGGACCGGGTTGAAGAAGAGATGCACAAAAAGCACGAAAAGGCAACTCATGCTATTCAACAATTCACCGACATGGCAGCCCGATTCAAGACCACATCGCAAAAAGGACCAAACCCTGAGCGTGATAATCTCATTACGGAACTGAAAGCCGAGCTTTGGAAGCTTTACCAAGAGCAACCTGATATCACCCTTGGTCTCGACGGTATGATTGAAACCATCAACGGAAATCCCGAGGATAAGCAAAGCTTTCTGGGGATGCACAAGTTGCTGGAGGCCCAATTTTTCAGACTCCGCTTTTGGAAAACAGCCGGTGAAGAGATCAATTACCGGCGTTTTTTCGATATAAACGATTTAATCGCGCTGCGCCAGGAGAGGGACCCTGTTTTTCTTTGGAGCCACCAATTGCTTTTGCGCCTTTTCGACGAAAAAATAATTGACGGCTTTCGGGTTGATCATATTGATGGTCTGGTCAACCCTGCCGACTACCTCACAAAACTTAGAAAAGCTGCAGCAAACGCCTATCTCATCGTTGAAAAAATTCTGGAACATAACGAGTACCTTCCTGACCCATGGCCCATCCAGGGCACCACAGGTTATGAGTTTTCGTACCACGTGGAAAGCCTTTTTGTGCGTGGAGATAACGAAAAAGCCATGAAATCGATTCTCACTAAATATACTTCCGTTGCTGAGCCTTTTGAAAAAATCCTGGTTTCTGCCAAAAAGCTCATTTTGTCAACGCATTTCATGGGAGACTTAGATAATCTGGTAGGATCGATGCAAAAGTTGGCAATGAATCTTCCAAGCGGTGCCGACATAACCCGGTCAAGACTAAAAGCGGCACTTATCGAATTTTTGATCCGTTTTCCCGTATACAGAACATATGCGGGTTCGGAAAACATTACCCCTGAAGATAAAACTTACATTCACCACACCATCAGCCTGGGAACCCTTCATCGGCCCGATTTGCTCTATGAGTTCGAATTTTTGCAAAAAATTCTTCTGAAAACCTATGATGTTTCCTTCGGCAATGAAAAAGTGCTTTTTGAGCTGAGAAGACGGGCCGTCACTCAACTGGAACAGTTGACGGCCCCCCTGATGGCCAAAGGTTTGGAAGATACCTCTCTTTATCGCTATCCGCTATTGTTATCACTAAACGAAGTGGGGGGAGTACCGGATCGCCTGGGAAACACACGCCGGTCTTTTCACGAATTTATGAAAGAAAGGTCAGAAAAATGGCCCTATTCCATGAGCAGCTCTTCCACCCACGACAGCAAGCGCGGAGAAGACATCCGGGCCCGCCTGAACGTTTTATCGGAAATACCGGATCAATGGGAAAAGCGGGTCTCCAATTGGTATAACCTTAACCGGGAGAAAAAAATCCGGTTAAATGAGGTTTTGGTGCCCGATAATGTCGAAGAATATTTTATTTATCAGACTTTAGTGGGATTTTGGCCTTTGGAAGCAGATACCGATCCTCCATACGCTGAACGCCTTGAAAATTACATGGTCAAATGTTTGCGGGAGGCTAAGATCCATAGTTCCTGGCACTCACCTGATGAAAAATACGAAGCGGGTGTTATTTCGTTTCTACGGGGCATTCTTGATCAAAGCGGGTCCAGGAACCTTTTTATGGAGGAATTTGTTTCCTTTTGCCGCACTGTAGCTTATTATGGTTTCTTCAATTCTTTATCCATAAGCCTGATTAAAATCGCGGCTCCGGGTGTACCGGATTGTTTCCAGGGTTCCGAATTAATGAATCTCAATCTTGTCGATCCGGATAACCGCAGGCCTGTGGACTATGAAAAGCGAAAAATGCTTATGAGAAAAATACGAGAAGCCTCTTGTGACGGCAGAATGGATCCTTTTCCGGAACCCTTGCAATTGGTGGCGGCAGCAGACCGGCTAAAACTTTTTTTAATCACAAAAAGCCTTGAAGTCCGAAAGCAATATCCCCGATTATTTTTGGACGGTTCCTATATTCCTGTGAACATTACGGGTCGATTCAGCTGGCATGTGGTCGCATTTGCCCGACAGTTGGAAAATCAATGGAGTATTGTCGCCGTTCCACGCTTTTTAGCAGGATTGATTACCCCCCAGCAAACACCGTTGGGATCTACTGTTTGGGAAGATACGGCTGCTGTTTTACCCCCGGGAGCACCCAGCCGCTGGCAAAATGCTTTAACAGGCCAAGATTTTACACTAAAAAACAACCTGCCAATGGGAGAACTTTTCCAGATGTTTCCCGGGGCTTTATTAACAGGAGGCCGAAAATAATGACAGTAAGATCCTGTGGTATTCTTCTCCATGTAACCTCCCTTTATAATCGTTTCGGTATCGGTGATTTGGGGCCGGGGGCTTATCGCTTTATCGATATGCTGGTGGAAAGTGGCCAGTGCACCTGGCAGGTACTTCCCATGAATCCAACGGATCCCGGCCACGGGAATTCCCCTTATCACAGCATCTCTGCATTTGCAGGCAACACGATGCTGATCAGCCCCGAACTTTTGGCGGCAGAAGGATGGGTAAGCGAAGAGGAAACCGGGGAAGTCTTTGATGAAACTGAAGGATATATCGATTTTTTGCCGGTTATAAAATACAAGGAACGCCTTTTTGCTAACGCCTTTGATCGTTTTGTAAGGCGGGAGGAGAGTATTGGCGATTTTGAACACTTTTGCAGCCAGGCCGAGTGGTTGGACAATTATGCTGTTTTCAGCGTATTAAGAAAACAGTTTCCCGGCCAATCATGGAATCAATGGCCGGCCGAGCTTCGGGATCGAAACCCCAATGCTATATCAGGGATAAAGAAAGATTATTTCTATGAAATTCAAAAAGAAAAATTTCTCCAATATTTATTTTACAGTCAGTGGCATAAACTGAAAAAGTACGGCAATCGTCAGGGAATCCGGATTTTCGGGGATATTCCCATATACATGCCTTATGAAAGTGTGGATGTCTGGACCAACCCCGAACAGTTCAAATTGGACGACCAGCTCAAACCCCTTGGTCTTTCAGGGGTTCCACCGGACTATTTCAGCTCAACCGGACAGCTGTGGGGTCATCCGGTTTACAACTGGAAAGAGCAGCAAAAAAACCGGTATCCATGGTGGACTCGCCGCATCGAACTTAATCTTGAAATATTCGATATCGTGAGAATAGACCATTTTCGCGGCTTGGTGGGTTTCTGGGAAGTGGCTCCCGGAGAAAAAACCGCTCAGCGGGGAAAATGGATAGACGCGCCCGCTGATGATTTTCTCGGATATCTTTACAAGCGGTTTGGATGCCTTCCCATTGTTGCTGAAGATCTGGGAACCATAACTCCCGATGTTAATGAAATCCTTCGGCGTTTCAGTCTTCCAGGAATGCGCGTGCTTCAGTTCGCCTTCGGAGGCGATTTCCCCTTCAGCACACATCTTCCCTACCTGCATGATAAAAATTGCCTGGTTTACACAGGTTCCCACGACAACAATACCGTCCCCGGATGGTATAAAGACGAAATCGATGATAGGACGAAAGAAAACCTTCATGAATACCTGGGAAGATCCATTCCGGAAAATGAAATTCATTGGGAAATGATCCGGATGGCAATGATGTCAGTGGCAAACACAGCAATAATCCCATTACAGGATTTATTAGGGCTCGGTTCGGAAGCAAGAATGAACACGCCGGGGGAAAGCGGAGGTTCATGGAAGTGGCGAATGACCCGGAATCAATTTACTCCCGATATTCGGGAGAAGCTGCGACACATGACCCGCACTTATGGAAGGCTTTAAAAAAGGTGTTCAGAAAGGATAAAACCACACCGGCTGAGGACGATTTTTTGGCTTTATTGCACGATGCATCCGCTCAGGCTTCGCCAGGTACCATTGGTAACTTCCGTCCTGGCCGGTGCAGTCGGTGATTTCAACTGTACCAACCAAGAGACCCGTGGGCAAAATGGATGGATTGAGTTTCATTTTTTTGAACTCTTCAAAATCGCCCGGAGTCTTGCTGGCATAGATATAAACCCTTTCCCTAATTTTGGTAGATCTGCTGCGGTATTCTATTTTCTTTTCACCGCTGAGAATCTGTTCAGCGTAAGGCTGCCGAATACTTAACGCTCTCATCTTTTTCATTTTCAAAACCCCCGTGGTGGCGACAAACTCATTTAAAGGTACCTTTCCCTCCCCCAGCCCCTCCCAGAATCAAACATATCCCATTTCTTTCATATACCGGTATCTGTCTTCTTTGGAAAAATTGATTTTTCTGGCTATTCTTTCAGCATGGGATACTCTCGATATCCCGGGCACTAACCTGTAGGTCGGATCATCTCCATTGAATTCAACCATAAAGCATTGCCCCTTTTTCTCATCCATGAATTTATCCACTAATGAATGATTGTGAGTGACAAGAACCGTATTATTGCCTATTTGGTGGAAATCATTGAGAATTCCAAATGATTCATGCAACCTCTCTTCATAGGTTGTTCCCTCTGCCAGCTCATCAAGAATCACCAGGCTCTTTGGAGCTGTTGAATAAAAAATGTCTCGGGTCCTGCCAAGTTCGGTACCGAATCTTCCTTCATCATCTTGCAACCCATCAAATTTTGGCGCTTGATAACTTATCATATCAGCCAGACTGATGGTTGCCTTGTCAGCTACGACATAGGATCCGATCTGCGCAAGCAACTGATTGTGAACAATGCTCTTGCACACTGTCGTTTTACCTCCGCTGTTGGGTCCACTGATGAAGGTCAGTTTCGCGCCGTTCAAAAATACATCGTTTGGCACAAAATCTGTCTTGTGCTTTGCCAACACCGGACTTTTCAAACCGGTTGCTTCGAAAAAATGTTGGTCTGTCTCAGTAATCTTCGGCAGGGTTGTAGAATGGGGAAATTCATTGGAAAATTTGCGAAAAGATAAGAGTTCATCAATCATTCCAACCGAATCAACTGTTTGGCTGAAAATTTTATCGTATACACATTTTTCTCTCAAAGGCTCAATAAATGCCTCCGTGTCTCTTATGGGCTTGATAAACAAGCTGTATAAAGCATATAATCCGGTCCATACAATTCCGGTGGTTGTCATCAATGGTGACAGGGATTGCTCGAATCCAAATTTTTCCCAGATATAGGGCACAACAGCTACCGCGGGACCGGCAGCAACCCAGTTGGTAATACGCTGAGGTATGAATTTTAGTTTCGGTGTAAAAAACCCGATTTCCTTATCGGACTCCAGTCCTTTGATAGTCTTGTAAATGGACCCATCCAACATGCGATAAATGGATGAATTTTTATAAGAATGAACATTTGATATTAATTCTTTTATATATGATGATTCCGTCTGTGGCATGGCCTTCAGTATCTTGACCATATTGACTGCTGATTTCCTTGCCCTTTTTATGTCGGAATATGGAAACAAAGCGTATAGACCTTTGTTAAAAAATTTATAAAGTGCGTTTTCACCGTTTTTGAATTCGAGGACATAATCTGTCAAACTCTGGCAAAGTCTATCATTGGATTCAATTTCACTCAATGATTCCTGCTTGGATTGAATATAATATGGATTTGTGCTGGGTTGGACAAGAGACCTGAGCAGGATGGCCGAGCCAGTAGCAGTTTCAGTATGATTGATTGCATTGTGCAATTGGAGCACTTGAATCATTCTGAGAGATTCTTTGTCAATAACTTTTGGCGGACACAGCTTAAGGTATAATTGTCGGGATAATATCGCAGGTTTGGGATCTTCACTATGCCTGATGACATTTTTCTTATCATTGGTTATGATCAAAGGCTCAAAATTTTCGGACTTCTTTTTCTTAGGGATGCTTATCATTTGAGTGTACCCCTGTTTGCGTGAAGGGAAATTGTCTGATTTTGGAACACCCTGAAAAAATAATCAATCATTATTCAAAAAAAGGACACAAATTATCAGGAACATGGCATTGCTGAAAAAAGTGTTGACAAGAAAAGAAAGTTCCTAAAAGCTGTATATCAGGAGGAAATTGCTATGATGATTTTTGACTACATGGAAAAGTATGATTTCGAACAGCTCTTGTTTAATTATGATGATACTTCCGGATTAAAGGCTTTGATCTGTATCCACAATACTATACTGGGTCCGGCTCTGGGGGGAACCAGAATGTGGGCTTATGAAACAGAAGAGGATGCCATTGAGGATGTTTTTCGTCTGGCCCGGGGTATGACCTACAAAGCTGCTGTTGCAGGTTTGAACCTGGGCGGAGGGAAAGGAGTTGTAATCGGTGATCCCAAAAAGGAAAAGAGCGAAGAACTGTGGCGTTCTTTTGGTCGCTTTGTTCAGAGCTTAAATGGACGCTATATTACGGCCAAAGATGTTGGAACCGATCATCGTGATATGAATTATGTTTCCATGGAAACCGATTATGTTGTAGGTTTGATCGAAACCAGCGGCGATCCCTCCCCTTTTACGGCTAACGGGGTGTGGCACGGAATGCAGGCATGTGCGGAAAAAATATATGGCAGTCGGCAGTTGAAAGGTAAAAAAGTAGCAGTCCAGGGGGTCGGAAATGTCGGCTATCACCTGGTCAAACATCTGGTTAAAGACGAGGGAGCCGAAGTTACTGTAACCGATATTGACCCGGAGCAGATGAGGAAAGTGGTTGATGAGTTCGGCGTAAAAACCGTGAAGCCTGAAGAAATTTACTCCGTGGATATGGATATCTTTGCTCCCTGCGCCCTGGGTGGCGTTCTTAACGATGAGACCATTGCCCGGCTCAAATGCAGGATAATTGCAGGTGGAGCCAATAACGTCCTGGCCGAAGAACGTCACGGTGACGATATCGACAAAAAGGGTATTGTCTACGCCCCGGATTATGTAATCAATGCCGGTGGCCTCATCAATGTCGCCGATGAACTGAGACAATACAATAAAGAACGGGCTCTGCAATCAGTCGCCGGAATTTATGACCGTGTCATGAAAGTACTCAATATTGCCGAACGGGATAATATTACCACAGTCAAAGCCGCCGACCGTATGGCCGAGGAGCGAATCGAAAAAATTGCCAGGATCAGAAGCAGCCATATACCGCCATAAAGAAGTTAAGGAGTTATCAGGAATGGATTTGCCAAAACATTTTGAAGCCGTTTGTCAAGCCATGGCCGACCCGGATTTTTACCCCCATCCGGTTTCCCAGGTCAAACGAATGGACACCCATATTTCCGTAGTCTTTTTGACCGGTCAATGGGTCTATAAGCTCAAAAAACCGCTGAATCTTGGTTTTCTTGATTTTCGACAACTCGATGACCGGCGTAAATTCTGCGAACAGGAAGTACATTTAAATAAACGGTTGAGTCATGGAATCTACCAAAATACGGTGACAATTTTCGAAAAGGATAAAAACGTTTTTTCCATTGACGGCAACGGAAACCCTGTGGAATATGCAGTTAAGATGAAACAGCTCCCGGACAGGAACAGGCTTGACAACCTTCTTAAAAAACACGCCGTAAGCCAATCCGATTTGGAGCAGCTCGGGAAAAAACTGGCATCTTTTTATTTGAAAAGTAAACCAAATGCTCAGATCTTTCAATATGGCCATCGGGACATGGTTATTTTCAACACAGAGGAAAATTTTCAGCAAATCAGCCCTTTTGTCGGCCGTTTGGTTGACACGGAAAAATGGCAATTTATCCGTGAGGTCAATCGATCCTTTTTACATCATCATCACGCTCTTTTTGAGCGGCGGCTGGAAAGCGGAAAAATTTTGGACGGGCACGGGGATCTGCGCACGGATCATATCTACTTTTTTAACGGAATTCAAATTATTGACTGCATCGAATTCAACGATCGTTTTCGGTATGGGGATGTGGCTGTTGATCTGGCTTTTTTACATATGGACATTGAAGAATTGGGTTATCCCGAAGAAAACCAGATGGTTTTAAAAGCCTACGTGGAAAACGCCAATGATCCTGAAGTATATGCCCTTATCGATTTTTACGCGGCTTACCGCGCCATTGTCAGATTAAAGGTAGCCTGTATTCGCTACGATGAAATAACAACGCAACAACAGCAAGACAGTATAAAGCGAGAAATCAACAAACACCTCAACCAAGCCTATCACTATACAATGCTTTTCAGCCGCTCCACCCTTTGGGTTTTCAGCGGACTTCCAGCCTCAGGCAAATCCACTCTGGCTCAAAGGCTGGTCAAAACCTTCCCCATGGCAATTATCAGTTCCGATGCTGTCCGAAAAGAAAAAGAGTGCCGGGAGGAAATAGTGGCCTATGGCACGGGTATCTATACTGAAGAAAGGCGCCAACGGGTTTATGGCAGAATGCTGGCATTGGCCCAGATAAAGCTGAAAAAGGGCAAATCGGTTGCTTTGGATGCAACCTATTCCCGTCGCAGATGGCGGGAAGAAGTGGTTCAGCTCGCTTCGGATATGGACACGAACCTGATATTCATAGAATGTGAATGCGATATTGAAACCATTGAGGCTCGTCTCAAAGAACGCGAAAAGTTTACCGGCCTGTCTGACGCCCGAATTCAACATCTTCCCGAAATTCTAAAACACTTCGAGCCCTTAACAGAACTTGCCGCTCATATTCACATTAAAATTGAGACCAAAAACGATATGAACAAAACCATGTCGTATTTGCTATCGAAAGCATACCTGCACAAGTCCGCCCAGGTCAGAGAGATAGAATGAGAATCAGATCACCCCTAATCCGTTATATTCAGAAAATATTTTAACAAGTCATATTTTTCTTGACTTTACTTTTTAACCGTCTATAATGCGTCCAATTTGATTCGATCAGGATTTGATCAATTAGAGTGTGCTGGTTTCACTGAAAGGAAATACCATTTGTCAAAGTGGCATCCTGCAGTTTGGGACCTAAGAATTTATTAAGAAAGGAGGGTGCTAGGATGACAAAAGGTGTCGTAAAATGGTTTAATAGCAGCAAAGGCTATGGTTTCATTGAACAAGAAGATGGGCCTGATGTTTTTGTGCATTATTCAGGGATTAATGAGAGCGGATTCAAATCTCTAAATGAAGGCGACCAGGTTACATTTGATATAACCCAGGGACAAAAAGGGCCTGCGGCAATCAACGTAACTGTGGAATAAGTTTTTCATAAAACCATCAAAAAGCGTTCTATTTTTTTATTTAAAAATGGAGCGCTTTTTTTATTTAAAGAGACATCATTAGAACGCTGAAATGCTGGCAGAACTCAAAGGGCAGATCGAAAGAATTACTTACAAAAATGAGGAAACCGGCTATACTGTTGCCCAGGTAAAAGTATACGGCAAGCCCCAGCTTGTGACCGTGGTGGGCAACCTTATGTCACCTACGCCCGGGGAAGTGCTCAATATGAAGGGAGAATGGGACAATCATCCCAGGTATGGAGAGCAATTTAAAGTGATTTATTACGATTCCGTGGTTCCGGCTTCTGCATATGGTATTCAGCAATATCTGGGATCCGGGCTTATTAAAGGTATCGGTCCGGTTACGGCAAAGCGGATTGTCAAAAAGTTCGGAAAACATGCCCTTGATATCATTGAAAGCCAAATTAATCGCCTGGCCGAAGTGGAAGGTATCGGTGAAAAACGCATCGAAATGATCAGGCAGGCATGGCAGGATCAAAAAGAAATTCGGGAAGTCATGCTTTTTCTTCAAGGCCACGGGATTAGTTCGGCGTATGCATCCAAAATTTATAAAAAATACAAAGATCGCTCCATTGCTGTGGTAAGGGAAAATCCTTATCGTCTTGCCATGGATATTTTTGGAATCGGTTTTCTCACCGCTGACAAAATTGCGGAAAAACTCGGATTTTCAAAAGATTCCCTGCTCAGGGCTCAAGCCGGACTGCTTTTTGTACTCAATCGAATGGCCGATGAAGGTCACGTTTATTATCCTTATGAAGCATTGTTGGAAAAAAGTGTTGAAATACTTCAGGCAGATACCGGTGTTATGGTTGAAGCCATTGAAATGCTGGTGGGATCCGGAAAAATTACAATTGAAAATATTGACAATAGGGACACTAAATTCATCCCGAACCATAAAGCGGTTTATCTCAGCCAATTTTACATTTGTGAAAAGCAAATCGCCCAGCGCATTAAGTATCTTGTTTCCTCACCCACATCTTTGAGAACAATCCACGCAGAAAAGGCTTTGGCATGGGTTCAGAAAGAACTATCAATCCAATTGGCTGAAAGCCAGATTGAAGCCATCCGTAAAGCATTGAATTACAAAGCAATGATTTTAACCGGTGGCCCTGGCACCGGGAAAACCACCGTAATCAATGTCATGTTGAAAATATTCACTGCGATGGGTGCAAAATGTCTTTTGGCCGCTCCCACAGGAAGGGCTGCCAAAAGAATGTCTGAAACCACGAGGTATCCCGCCAAAACCATCCATCGGCTTCTTGAATTCAGCTTTCAAAGCGGCGGTTTTCAAAAAAACGAAAAAAAACCACTAAATTGTAATGTTCTTATTGTGGATGAAGCTTCCATGATCGATACGGTATTGATGCATCATTTGGTAAAAGCGATTCCACCTTCGGCCACGGTCATCCTTGTAGGAGACATCAATCAATTGCCTTCGGTGGGTCCCGGAAATGTATTGAAAGATATCATTTCTTCGGAAGTTTTCGCTGTGGTCGAATTGACCGAGATCTTTCGCCAGGCTGCTGAAAGCTTGATTATTGTAAATGCGCACCGCATTAACAGCGGAAAATTTCCCCTGGTGCCTTCCAAAAACAGCTCTGATGACCTTGGTGATTTTTATTTTATCCAACAAAAAGATCCTGAGAAGGTACTCAATGTTATCCTGGATCTGATTGTTGAGCGCATTCCCAACCGCTTCGGCTTTGATCCTGTCGACCAGGTGCAGGTGTTAACCCCCATGCACCGGGGTGTTGTGGGTGCGACAAATTTAAATCACCAACTTCAACAATCATTGAATCCCGAAAAAAATCCTCTGGTTCTGGGGGCTCGCAAATTCAAAATCAATGATAAGGTCATGCAAATTCGCAACAATTATGACAAAACAGTTTTTAATGGAGATATCGGAAGAATCAAACATATAGATATTGATTCACGGGAAGCGTATATCTTGTTTGACAAGCGTTTGGTCACCTATGACTTTTCGGAACTCGATGAAATTATTTTGGCGTATGCAATCTCAGTTCATAAAGCTCAGGGGTCCGAATATCCGGCCGTGGTCATTCCGGTTGTCACCCAGCATTATATGTTATTACAGCGAGACCTTATTTATACCGCAGTTACGAGAGCAAAAAACCTGGCTGTAATGGTCGGCACATCTAAGGCCTTGGCGTTGGGCATCAAAAATGATAAAACACAGAAAAGATTTACCTTATTGGAAGAAAGGCTCAAACTTCGTTAAAATAAAAGCATTTTTTTCAAAAATCAAGGAGATGATAATCCAATGGATAATTTTTTCAACCCCAAAGGAGTTGCACTGATTGGTGCCACCCCAAACCCCCAGAAAGGCGGGCATGCAATCCTGAGAAATTTAAGGATTGGTTTTAAAGGCGGTATCTATCCTGTCAATCCAAGCTATGCCGAGATTGAAGGGATGAGCTGTTATCCCTCTGTTCTGGAAGTACCCGATCCGGTGGACCTGGGCATTATTTTTGTCCCGGCCCCCCTTGTCCCACAGGTGGTCCAGGAGTGCGCCCAACGTCAAATCCCGGGGGTCATGATCGAATCCGGAGGGTTTGCGGAAACTGGAAAATCAGGCAAATCCTTTCAGGATTCATTAAAATCAATTGCGCGGGAATCCGGCATCCGCATCTGGGGCCCCAATTGCATGGGTTTGGTGGATGCGGTCAAAGGCCACATCTTTTCGTTTGTTACTCCATTGATATGGGACTATGGATTAAAACCGGGAAAAGTCTCCATGATCGTTCAAAGCGGCATGCTATCTGGAGCTTTTCCAATTGATCTGATGACCCATGGTATCATGGGACTCAGCAAAGTATGCTCTATCGGCAACAAGGTTGATATCAACGAGTGCGATCTTTTAGAATACCTTATTGAGGATATTCAAACCGAAGCGATTGCTTTGTATCTGGAATCCATTGAAGACGGCCGGCGTTTTTTCAATCTTTGCAAAAAATCACCCAAGCCTGTGACGCTGTTAAAGGGAGGAAAAAGCAAAAGAGGAGCTGCTGCCGCCATGAGCCATACGGCCAGCCTTGCAGGAGACAACGCGGTTCTTATGGGTGCCATGGCCCAGACAGGGGTTTTTGAAGCAGTGGGTTTCAGGCAGCTGACAGACTTGGGAAGGAGCCTTGCCCGATATCCCAAATTAGCCACCCAAAAGCCGCCTAAAATTGCGGTCCTGACTTACAGTGGCGGTGCCGGAATCGTTTCTTCCGATTTATTGGAACAAAATGGATTCGAACTCGCCGAATTTTCCAAGTCAACACTTCATCAGCTCAAATCCATTTCACCCGAATGGATGCCCATCTCCAACCCGGTGGATCTTTGGCCTGCAGTTGAAATAAACGGGGCTCAAAAAGCCTTCTGTACAGCCATGAGAGCTGTCTGCTCAGAATCCGAAGTAGGCGGGATCCTCTGTCATGCCTTTTGCGGCGGCTATGCGCTTAACTTGGACATGGCAGAAATCGGACGTATTGCTACCGCGGCAAGAAAACCATTATTTTGCTGGCTTCTGGGAGAGCGTGAAGCCGCCAGGAATTTTCAGGAACGTACCCAGGATCTGGGAATCCCTGTGTTCCGGGATCTTCACAGGGCAGTCGAATGCATGGAAGCCGTTTTTCGTAAAAGACCATCCATTCTGGAAATTCTTGAACCTGAAAAATCGAAAAAAAAACTGCTCCCGGACTCTTTGAAAGATATCCTCTCAACTCAAACCGGCTTTCTTGATGAGCATATATCGAAACAGATATTGTCGGTTTATGGCATCAACTGCGTAACGGAAAAAGTGGTTCATAATGAAAATGAAGCGCTTGCCGCAGCAGATGAAATCGGATTTCCAATAGTCATGAAAGGAATTTCACCCGGAAAATTTCACAAAACCGAGGCCGGCCTTGTGCGCATGAATATTAAAACGCCAGAAGATGTTTCCGATGCATTCAATTTTCTGCATAAACAAACAGCTGAAAGTGAAAGCGGCGGCAAAATCCTGTTGCAGCATCAACTTCCCAATAGCATTGAGTTGATCGTAGGGATGATTCGCGACCCAAGATTCGGCAATTGTGTTATGTGCGGTTTGGGTGGTGTATTGACGGAGATCATCGGAGATATCCAATTCGCGGTGGCACCCATCAGAAAAGCTGAAGCTTTTGATTTAATTGCCCGTATTAAAAACCAGAAATTGCTGGAGGGGTTTCGCGCCTTTCCTCCGGTTGATCGTAAACAACTGGCAAATATGCTGGTTACAATCGGGCAGCTGGGGGAAGATTTTCCCCGGATAAAAGAGGTCGACATCAATCCAATTCTAGGCACTAAAAAAGGGTTGATGGCTGTGGATGCATTAATTATATTAGACAATTGAAAATATTCTATTTCCTAAGCCAAATCGGGGTGGCTGAAAAAGCCTGAGATTAAACCCGCCGAACCTGATCTGGGTAATTCCAGCGTAGGGAACCGTTTGAGAACATTCTTGTCATCACAAGAAAAAAGCCGTTCCCTTTTGGAAACGGCTTTTTATGTTTGCCGACTACCCACTGAATTTTTTTTCGGGTAAAAATCCGCTGAGGCCCCTATTTCTTTTCGGAGAAACACAAACTGAGGAGTTTGAACATGCAATCGAAAAACATCTCAAAAGCAGTTATTTTAGTGGCTATGGCCGTGGCCCTGTCACCTTTTTTCATACCCGTCGGCATATCCAAATGCTTTCCTGCCCAACACATGATCAATGTGATTGCCGCAGTGATTCTGGGTCCGGTTTATGCCGTTGCAATAGCCATGGCCGCAGCCATTATTAGAAACATAATGGGTTTGGGGACTTTACTGGCTTTCCCTGGAGGTATGATCGGAGCACTTTTAGCCGGAATCTTCTACAAAAGCACACGCAACATTTATGCCGCAGGACTGGGAGAGATTCTGGGCACGGGAATTATCGGCTCGCTTGCCGCCATATATATCGTGGGTCCAATGCTCTTGGGAAAAACCCTGGCAGTGGGAACGCTTATGATCGCATTTAGTGTCAGCACTATCGGAGGCAGCATCATCGGCATTGTTGCCCTGCACTTGCTGAAAAAGGGGGGGGTTTGGGAGCCTGCATCCAGGTAAATAATGCTCAATATGCTTATCCCGGAGGCCGGCAGGCCCTGAAAGGCGTTGATTTTACCATCACAAAAGGGGAGTTTCTGTTTGTCTGCGGAGCCAACGGTTCAGGAAAATCAACCATCGGATATTTGCTAAACGGTTTGATTCCTCATTTTTTTGGGGGCAGCTTTAAAGGGTCCGTTATTGTTTTCGGGTCCGACACCCGAAAAATGAGTATCTCGAAACTCTTTCCGCACGTGGGTCTGGTACTTCAAAATGCTGATGCTCAGCTTTTTAACAGTTCGGTGGAAGATGAACTGGCATTCGGGCTTGAAAGTTTAGGTCTTGCCCCGAAACACATTGAAGATCGAATTGTAGAAACTGCAAAAATGCTCGACATTGAACATTTGCTGAAAAGACCCCCGGACAAACTCTCAGGAGGTGAAAAAAGAATCGCCGGAATCGCATCGATTTTGTGCATCAAGCCATCCGTACTTATCCTTGACGAACCCTATGCCAATCTCGACCAGCAGGGCATATCAAAAGTCAGCAGGAGCCTTAAAAAAATTCATGCTTCCGGCCTGACAATCGTGCTCATAGAACAGCGGGTCGACGGATATCTCAAAGATGCCTCAAGGTGTATTGTGGTTGAGCAGGGAAAAATCATTTTTGACGGTAAACCCGGAAATGCCCAAAAAATATTGGTTTCCCAAGGGCTGATTCCAAAATATCCCAAACGCACCCCAAAAAATGATTTCCCAACAAGGACCCTTTACAGAAACTCTGAAATACTTTTAAGTGTAAATCAGCTTTATTGTGATTTAAATGGAAAAAATATTCTCAAAAATATCTCTTTTGACATATTCAAAGGTCAAAGCGTCGCATTGCTTGGAAAAAACGGCTCCGGGAAAACCACGCTGATTAAGCACCTCAACGGTCTTTATCAGCCAAAACAGGGTAAAATAAATTTTAACGGCCAATGCCTTATCGGAAAAGACCCTTCCCAAATCGCCGCCATGGTTGGGATTTCCTTTCAAAATCCCAATGACCAATTCTTTCAAAACCGGGTAGAAGATGAGCTTAATACAGGTCTTCGCATGGTCCGAAAAGATTATCAAGGGTGGCTGGAGCAGATTTGTCATCTTTTTCAGCTTCAAGGGTTACTGCGCAGCTCACCTTTTAAACTCAGCGAGGGAGAAAAAAAGAGAGTGGCCATAGCCTCAATTCTGGCCATGAAACCTCAGCTTTTGATTCTGGATGAACCCACCGCGGGTCAGGACGGCCGGTCCAAACAAATGCTTGCAAAGATCCTTGAGAAACTTAGCCAGGAAGGACTAACCACCATTGTGGCGACACATGACCTTGAATTTGCACAGGCAGTGGCCAACCGCTGGATTATCCTTGACCAGGGGAAAATTGTGAAAGATGGCCCGCCGGTATCCATCGGATAAATTGAGAATCAGAAACAGATGACCAACAAAACTGCCTTAATAGACAATGAAACCAATTGATCCAAGAACCAAATTATTACTGGGGGCAGCCATCATTGCAGGCGTTCTTGCAGCCAAAAGCCCCGTAAGTCTTTTTTCCCAATTGACTTTAATTTTATCTGCCATTTTTTTACTGAAAAAAGCAAAACCCTTTTTTCATGTTCTAAAAATGGTTGTCCCCATGATCTTTTTTGTGTTTATTATCTCCTGGCTTTCTTTTGATTCATATAACGCCTTAATGCTTTCCATACGATTGTTTAATCTCTTGATATCCTCCTTTTTAATTTTTCAATATATTCCCCCTGAAGAACTGGCAGGCGGGCTTAGAAAAATGAAAATACCTTTCGGATTTGTTTTTTTGCTCACCACAGCAGTCCGCTTTGTACCTTTGATGCAAAACAAAATTCGCTGTATTCGCGAAGCTCAGATGTCCCGGGGAATTGATTTGAGGCTGAAAGTTAAAAACACGAAAAATTTTATGGCGTTATTGGGACCACTTCTGGTCCAGTCCTTTATTCTGGCAGACGAATTGGCCGTGGCCATGGAGGTTCGGGGATACGGATGCAAAAATCGATCGTTTAGAAAAGATTATCGACTTGCATTCCTGGATTATGCTGTCATGATTGTATCCGTTGCAATTTTGACAATATTTATTCACTGGGAAACGGGATTGTAAAGAGAAATAAATGGCGCCCGGATTTTTTTAAGAAATTATGGAAATTAATATAAGGAGCAAAAAAAAATGAAAAAAATATTGACTATCGCCGGTTCAGATTCCGGAGGCGGTGCCGGCATTCAGGCAGACTTAAAAACCATAACGGTTCTAGGAGGTTTTGGTACAAGTGTGGTTACTGCACTCACAGCCCAAAACACCCTGGGGGTCCAAGGTGTGCATATTGTCCCCAAAGACTTTATTCAACAGCAGATGGATTCGGTGCTATCGGATATTGGCGCGGACGCATGTAAAACCGGTATGCTCGCCTCGGCGGAAATTGTTGAAGAGGTGGCTGATGGAATCCGCCGCCATCAAATCGCTCCTCTGGTTGTTGATCCGGTTATGGTGGCCAAAAGCGGCCAGTCCTTGCTTTCAGAAAATGCACGGGAAACCATCAAAAAAGTGCTGCTCCCCCTGGCTTTTGTGGTCACCCCCAACCTTCCGGAAGCCGAAATTCTCTCCGGATTTACCGTCAAAGATGCCGACCATATGAAGGCGGCAGCTAAAAAAATTTACGACTTTGGCCCAAAAAATGTCTTAATCAAAGGAGGTCATCTCAAGGGCGCACCGGTGGATATTTTATATGACGGTCGCACATTCCAGGCCTATGGAGCACCTCGCTTGAAACAGCAAAACACCCACGGCACCGGGTGCACCTTTTCCGCTGCCCTGACAACTTTTCTCGCACAGGGAATGCCTATCCAACAAGCCATAGCCCATGCCAAAACTTTTATTACCAAAGCCATTTTATCGGGCATTGCCATTGGTAGCGGCCAGGGTCCCACAAATCCCTATTCACATGTCGCTGCAAAGATTGAGCGGGAAGACATTCTAAATGAGCTGAAAAAAGCCCTGCACCGGCTATCCTCTCTCAATGCGGGAAAAATCATACCTGAATGCCGGTCCAACCTCGCATATGCCTGCACCAGTGCCACCGGTTATGACGATGTAGCTGCAATCCCCGGACGAATTACCAATGTCGGAGACCATATCCTCTATTGCCGCGAACCGGATTTCGGAGCAAGCCGTCACGTTGCCCGGGTTGTTTTGGCCGTTATGGCAAAATTCCCGGATATACGCTCGGCCATGAACATCCGTTATACGCCCTCCATTATCAACGCCTGCCACAAAGCAGGGCTTCGGACAGCATCTTTCAACAGGGGAACCGAACCCCCTAAAATCAAGGAAAGGGAAGGTTCCACACTGGAATGGGGAACCGCCGAAGCTATCAAAACACTAACCCATAACCCCCACTGTATTTATGACATTGGAGAGATAGGCAAAGAACCTATGATCCGCGTTATAGGAAAAAATCCCATTGATGTGGTTGACAATGTATCGAAAATTTATCAAAATTGGCAGGAATTAAAAAAGTAAAAACAATGAGCAATAAAAAAAGAAGAACGTCCTTTGAAATTGCTGAATAATATTGACAAATACTTTAATTTGTAATATTTTTAGTTTTTTTGAAGAGCGGGCATAGCTCAGCTGGTAGAGTACAAGCTTCCCAAGCTTGGTGTCGCGAGTTCGAATCTCGTTGCCCGCTCCAGTTGGATGATCGCCCCTATGGAAGGAAGGGCCCATTGGGATAGGACTTTTGTTGAGTCAGTGAATGATTGGATTTTTTTGTGGTTAATATTAAGATGATTCAATAGAATTACAGTTTCTGCAAAAGGTCTATCTGTTTTTTTCATGAAGCGGGCGAAAGCCCGTTTTTTTGTTTTTTTATGACCAAAAAACACAAAAAAAGAAAGTTTAAGAAACAAACATCCGGCAGTGTTGGAAACGTTGATCAAGGCAAAAAAAGTCACGTACAATCCAGGCTGAATCAGGAACATGAAAAACGGATTGTGGAAAAAGTGTGGGAGCTTGCAGGAACCATTTGTGAAGCGGAACAAATGGAACTGGTTTATGTTCAATACCAGAGAGAACCTGGAGGAAGGATACTCAGGGTTTACATAGATAAACCCGGTGGCGTCGGTTTAAATGATTGCGTATATATCAGCCGCCAGCTCAATGATGTTCTGGATATTTATCTGAATAACGAAAACCCCTACAATCTGGAAGTTTCATCTCCAGGTACGGATCGTCCTTTGGGACGTCTACAGGATTTTGAAAGATTCAAAGGAAATATGGTTAAAATAAAATCAGCGCGGGCCATCGATGGGCAAAAAAACTTCAAGGGCATCCTTTTGGGAGTTTTGGATAAAAATATAAAACTTCAGGCTCCTGACAATAAAATTGTGGAAATTCCTTTCGCAGACATTGTCAAGGCCCGATTAGTCGATTTCAGTGGAGAAACCTCATGTTCGTAGGTGATATCAAACGTGTCGTGGATCAAGTAAGTCGGGACAAGGGAATTGATCGCGACATACTTATTAAGGCCCTCGAAGAAGCTTTAAAGTCTGCTGCTAAAAAGAAGTTCGGCAATAAAATAGATATCGAGGTTCATTTTAACGATGAAGTCGGAGAAATTGAAGTCTTTCAGTTCAAGGAGGTTGTGGAACAAATCACGGAGCCGGATTTTCAAATGAGTATCGAAGAAGGCCGCCAGCTTGATCCTGAGTGCGAAATAGGTGACAGCCTCGGCATAAAAATGGATACCACTTCATTTGGGAGAATTGCAGCGCAATCGGCAAAACAGGTCATTATTCAAAAAATGAAAGATGCTGAACGGGATGCAGTCTACGCAAATTATATCGACCGTAAAGGTGAAATCATACACGGTATTGTGCAACGTTTCGAAAAGGGAGATATCATCGTTAACCTCGGACAAACCGAAGCGGTGGTTCCGGTGAGGGAGCAGGTAGCTCGTGAGAACTACCGACGGGGAGACAGGATCCGCTGCCAGATCCTGGAGGTTAAATATGAGGGAAAAGGTCCCCAGATTGTATTGTCAAGAACACATAAATCCTTTCTGATAAACCTCTTTAAAACGGAAGTTCCCGAAATCAGTGAGGGTATTGTAACCATTATGGCAGCTGCCCGTGAGCCGGGCAGCAGAGCAAAAATTGCTGTGGCCTCGACTGATTCTGATATCGATCCGGTAGGCGCATGCGTGGGCATGAAAGGAAGCCGGGTTCAAAATGTGGTGCAAGAGTTAAAGGGTGAAAAAATTGACATTATTCCATGGCATGTGGATACCGCCAAGTTCGTATGCAACGCTTTGGCTCCGGCTGTAATAACAAGGGTGATCATCGATGAGGACAACAAATCCATGGAGGTCATTGTTCCGGAGGACTCCCTTTCCCTGGCCATAGGGAAACGCGGCCAGAACGTTCGTCTGGCGTCCAAGCTGACCGGATGGCGTCTGGATGTTATCAGTGAAAAGAAGTATAATGAGGCCATGAAAAAAAGCTATGACGATTTGGCCTCGCTTCCCGGAATCAGCCCTAAAACAGCTGAAATGCTCTACGAGATGGGGCTTGACTCCGTAGAAGAACTGGCAAAGACCTCCATAAAGGATTTAAATCAGGTTGCAGGTATTGAGGAAGACGAAGCCATAAGTATTTTGGAGGCGGCCAGGCAATTTTTGAATATTACGCCTCAGACAGAAACCGAAGACCAGCAAAACTTTGGAATTAATGATGGTCCTGATAATGCTGAGAGTAACCAGGATGATTCCGAAACCTTTAAAGAAGTTATTGAAGTAAAATCCGAAAATGATCTGCAAGACAGTGGGTCTGATACAAAATCGGTTTCGGATCAAAAAAATTCAGATGTAAACAAAGACTCACCAGTTAACAGCTCTGGTGAAGAACCGAAAAAAATTGAGGACAACGAAATATAAGCTCGCTTGTTCTAAAATTATGAAGCTAAGGGGGTTGAATGGCAAAGATCAGAGTTTATGAACTTGCCAGGAATCTGAACATGAAGAACAAAGAGCTCCTAGATAAACTTGAAGAAATGAATCTTACGGTGAGGAGCCATATGAGTTCTTTGGATGACGATACTGTTGCCGAAATAAAAGAAAATATCTATGCCAAAAAAAATTCAGGTGCCGTTGAAGTGACTCGCGTGAAGCCAACGGTGATCCGGAGAAGAAAAAAGGTTGAAAAAACAGAGCCGGCAAAACAGCCTAAGGCAGAGGTGGTATCCGAAGAAGGTCAGGAAGTTATAGTTGCTGATGAAAAAGTATTGCCAGAAAAGCCCCTGGATGAGCATGAGATTCCTGTTTCCGAAACCCGGGAAGCGGGTGAAAAACAATTGCCTGCAGAACAACCGGCAGATTCCCAAGAGACACTGGCACTAAAAGAAACCAAAGCTCGGGAGGATGAAAAACAAACGGAAAAGCTAAAGGAGGATGAAGCCTTAGCTCCGGCAGAGAGTTCCAGAAAAACTGAAGCCTCTGAAGATGCTCAAAAACCCGAAGCTCTTAAAAAAGATGATGTTCCGGAAGCTATTTCCGGTAAACCATCCAAGAAGAAAAAAAAGGGCGAATTTACAGCCAGAATTATCAGTAAACCGGAACCGGCAAAACCGCCGGAAGCAACTCAGGAACCCCAAATAATTGAGGAAAAGCAGGATTTGTCTCCAGAAGAAAAACCGGAGCCGGCAGAAATCACCCCCGAGTCCAAAACGGATGAGCAATATAGTGCTGAAATTGAGCCTGAAGCCGCTTATGAAATAGAAGAAAAAACAGAGGTGACCACCGCACCGGAACAAAAGAGGCACCTGGAAACCAAGCAGGCAGATCTGAAAGTTTCAACAGCACAAAAGCCTAAAACTCCTGCTGTGGAGGAAAAGCCGGTTAAAACCAAACCAAAACAGAAACCGCCCAAGAAGAAAAAAGTTAAAAAAGAAACCCCGGCGAAAATTATTCAATTACCCAAAAAACCGGTTGAAAAGGAGCTGACGCCTGAAAAGGAAGAGATTGAAATTGCGGCTCGGGATGAGCAGGTGATTCCTGAACCTCCCGCCCCTGAACCAGCACCCGAAACCGAGGTAAAAGAATACAAAAAGAAGAAACGAGCCAAGCAAATAGCGGCTGAGGAACCGGAGAAAAAAATCTTCAAAAAGAAAGCTGCTTTTCAGCGGAAAGAAGTGGTGGAAGGTGCTGACCTATACGAGACCAACAAACGGGCTCGAAAAGGTAAAAAGGGTGTCAAAGCAAAGGCTGTTAAAGGGCAAAAAACCCAGATCACCACTCCCAAAGCCATTAAGCGCAGAATTAAAATCGATGAGGCTATCGTGCTTTCCGAGCTGGCTAAACGCATGAGTATCAAAGCCAGTGAAATGATTGCAAAACTCATGGGATTGGGGATTATGGCCACCGTCAATCAGACCATCGACTTTGATACGGCCGCACTTGTTGCGGCTGAATTCGGCTACGAAGTTGAAAAAGCATCATTTGAGGAAGAAGCCATTTTGAAAGTTCAACAGGATGACTCTGGGCAAATGGCTTGGAGACCTCCGGTGGTTACCATCATGGGGCATGTGGATCATGGGAAGACATCACTTCTGGATGTCATCCGAAAAACCCGCATCACAGAACTTGAAGCCGGCGGAATCACCCAGCATATTGGGGCTTATCAGGTTAATACAGAAAGAGGACAGATTGTTTTTCTCGACACCCCCGGCCATGAGGCCTTTACGGCTATGAGATCCAGGGGAGCGAAAGTAACGGATATTGTCATTTTGGTAGTGGCTGCCGATGACGGAGTTATGCCGCAAACAATCGAAGCGATCAACCATGCCAAAGCATCCCAGGTCCCCATTATTGTTGCTGTCAACAAAATCGACAAAAACAATGCGGAACCTGATCGTGTGAAACGCCAACTGGCAGAACTGGACCTGGTTCCCGAAGAATGGGGGGGGGATACCATTTATGTGCAGGTTTCCGCCAAGGAAAATATTGGAATTGATGACCTCCTGGAAATGATTCTACTTCAAACTGAAATGCTTGAGCTTCGCGCCAATCCCGATAAGCTGGCTACCGGAAATGTTATCGAAGCCAAGCTCGATTCCGGAAGAGGACCCGTAGCCACGGTGTTGGTCAAAGAAGGTACCTTGCATGCAGGTGAACCAATAGTGTGCGGCGTTCATTATGGAAAAATCCGGGCCATGCTCAATGATCGGGGCCAGCTCGTAGATTCCGCCGGACCGTCTACACCTGTGGAAATCCTGGGATTAACCGGCGTACCTGATGCTGGAGATGAGCTGGTGGTTCTGAGCGATGAAAAGGATGCCAAGCAGGTCAGTGAGCACCGTACCCAGAAGCAGCGCTCTGTGGAACTTGCCAAAACCAGCCGGCTAAGCCTGGAAAAACTTTATGAACGAATGCAGGAAGGCGAAGTCAAGGAACTCAACCTTATCATTAAGGCCGATGTTCATGGCTCTATCGAGGCTTTAAAAGATTCTTTGATCAAACTTTCCAACGAAGAGGTCAAAATTAATGTGGGCCATGCGGCCACCGGGACCATCACCGAGTCGGATGTTTCCCTGGCCGCCGTATCCAACGCCATTATTATCGGATTTAATGTGAGACCATCGCCCAAGGTGATTGAATACGCTCAGGAAGAAAACGTGGATATGAAATTCTACAATGTCATCTATAACGCCATAAAAGATGTCAAAGATGCCATTGTGGGAATGATGGATTCCACTTTTGAAGAAAGAACCTTGGGCAGAGCCGAAGTTCGGGAAATATTCCATGTGCCCAAAGTCGGGACCGTTGCGGGCTGCTATGTAACGGACGGCAAAATCGAGCGCAATAAACAGGTTAGATTGATTCGCGACGGTGTTATCATATTCGAAGGAAAAATTGGTTCTCTCAAACGTTTCAAGGATGACCAAAAGGAAGTCAATACCGGTTATGAGTGCGGAATCAGTATCGAAAACTATAACGACATAAAAGTAGGTGATATCCTCGAATGTTATTACATGGAGGAAATCAGACCTGAAATAAAGTAAAAATATGGTGGTTGGTATCGGCATTATTACATTCAGGCTCCACGAATGCCATAGCCTGAAAGAAAAAAGAAAAGTTATCAAGGCAATCATTGCAAGACTTCGCAATAACTTTAACGCATCGATTGCGGAAACCGGGCTCAATGATGTTCACCAACGAGCTGAAATCGGCTTTTCAATAGTGGGTAATGATCGTAAGGTAGTCAATGCCAAAATCGACAAAATATTCAATATGACTGAAAAATTGGGTTTGGCCGATATCATTAATACCGAAATGGAGATTTTTAATATATGAGACCCTACTCCCGTGCAGACAGAGTCGGTGAACTGATCCGGCAAATCATAGGGGAAACCCTCATAAAAACGATAAAAGATCCCCGGATAAAGACCGTGGTTATCACCGAGGTAAAAATGTCTCCGGATTTAAAAGAGGCAAAAGTTTACTTCGTATTGTCCGGAAATAAGGAGCGCATTAAACAGGCAAAGGATGGCTTTGGCCAGGCCACCGGCTTTTTAAAGCGAATATTGGGACAAGAACTAACATTGAGATATATGCCGAAACTGAGTTTCTTTTATGACAACTCCTTCGATTACGGTTCACGCATTGAAGAATTATTGAAATTAACTAAAACCAATGATGGATCAGATCATTTCCAGGTTGAATAATAACCAAAACGTACTGCTTGCAACCCATGTCAACCCTGACGGTGACGCTATAGGTTCTTTACTTGCCATGGGACTGGCTCTTGAGAAATTAAAAATTGAGGCTAAACTTTTCTGTCAAAGTCCCATTCCCCCCCTTTATCGTTTTTTACCATGGTCTCACCGGGTATGCAGGATCCTTGGAGATCACCGAAAATATGAAACGGCCATTATTTTGGACTGTGGAGAATTAGAGCGGATCGGAAAGGAAGCCCAATGGGTGCGGCAAATTCCTGTTATTATCAATATTGATCACCACTCTACCAATACCTATTTCGGCCACATCAATTATGTCTACACAAAGGCTTGTGCTACAGCGGAAATCATCTATTATCTGATAAATGAAATAGGAGTCACCATAAACCAGCC
The DNA here is from genome assembly GCA_007127235.1 of Desulfobacteraceae bacterium. GTDB lineage: Bacteria > Desulfobacterota > Desulfobacteria > Desulfobacterales > SKZT01 > SKZT01. The sequence goes on along the minus strand of SKZT01000106.1, from coordinate 19,551 downwards.
CATAGCCCGCTGCCTTTACACCGGTATTCTAACGGATACCGGTTCTTTCAGGCTTACCAACACCAACCATGCAGCTTTTGAAATTTGCCAGAAACTGGTAAAAGCAGGTGTCGATCCCCATGATGTCGCAAAACATGTTTACGGCCAATATTCCCTTGCCAGAATTAAATTGCTGAACCTGGCATTGGACTCCCTGGAAATTTCCAAAAACGGCAAATTATCTTTAATGACACTTACCCATAAGATGTTAAAGGAGACCGGCACGCAAAACGAGGATATCGACGGTATGATAAATTATGCACGGCGGATTAAAAATATCAAATTGGCCGTGCTAATTCAGGAGTACCAAAAGGGTCATCCTCCCACGGGAGAAAAAGGTAGATATCATGTAAGCCTGAGAAGTGACGGTTCCATAGATGTGGCCAATATTGCCATATCTTTCGGTGGTGGTGGACATGTGACTGCAGCCGGATTTTGCACCGAGTCCCGGCTGCCCCATTTGAAAAAGTCCATTTTCAAACTGGCAGAAGCGCTTTAACAATTCCATGCACAGAGAAATCAATGGGCTACTTGTGATCGACAAACCTCCGGAAATGACCTCGGCCAGGCTGACAGCAATAGTAAAAAAACTGCTCAGGGTAAAAAAGGCAGGACATACCGGCACACTTGACCCTTTTGCCACAGGTGTTATGCTGCTATGTTTGGGCAAAGCGACGAAACTTGCAAGGTTCTTTTTACACGAAGAAAAGACCTACACAGGAATAATGAAGTTGGGCATAGAAACAGACACTCAGGATTTAACAGGCCACATTACCGCAACTGGTGATCCCATGAGTATCACTGAAAAGGAGATTATCCGCGCTTTTGAAAAATTCAAAGGAACCATTCGGCAAGCTCCGCCTGTATTTTCGGCTCTCAAACATCATGGAACCCCTTTATATCGGCTGGCCCGCATGGGAAAACCGGTTCAAAAACCCCCCAGAACGGTTCACATTCATGAGCTTACTGTTTTGGATATTCGTCTTCCGGAAATCGAGTTCCGGGTAAACTGTTCAGGTGGTACCTACATCCGGACCCTTGTTTCCGATATCGGAAAAATCCTTGACTGTGGCGGACACCTGACAACCCTTAAAAGGACTGAAAATGCAGGCTTCAAAATCGAAGAGGCCATATCCCTTCAAAAATTGGAAAAAATGGCTGAGATTGGGGGAGGCGATACACCACAAGGGGTTTACAATTACTTAATTACCATGAGGAAAGCTTTAAAAAATTTGCCGGAAATCATTGTTGATAAAACCATGGCAAAAAGTATTCTGGACGGAAAAAAAATTCATGTTAAAAGCTTTACCGGGATGGCCCAAAGGGAAAAACAACCTGTTGGAAATTATATCAAAGTTGTCAATTCTTATGGCGAGCTTCTTGCTGTTTTAAACCTTGAAAAAAATCAAGATTTTTATAAATATTGTTGTGTTTTTTCGATTTAATATGGATATTGGAATTTGTATAAAGTTGTGCTTTAAAAAATAAAAACAGGAGGTATAAAGAAAAGTGGTACTTTCAAATTCAGACAAAAAGGCAATTATCGAGCAGCACAAGTTACACGAAAGTGATACCGGGTCCCCCGAAGTTCAGGTAGCGCTTCTCACAAGACGAATTTCTTATCTGACCGAGCATTTAAAAACACACAAAAAAGACCATCATTCTCGTCGTGGATTGTTAATGCTGGTCGGCAAACGCCGGAGCCTGCTTAATTATGTAAAAAACAAAGATGTCCAAAGATATCGGAGCATCATCGAAGTACTGGGACTGCGAAGATAAAATGAAAAGGACTTCTAATCATTTCTTTTCGGGCGGCCTTAAATTGTCTCTCATAATGAGGGGTACAGGAGTTCCGGCGGAAAGACATAGAGTGTCGGATTTTTTAGGAGATAAAAATGGAAATATCGTTTAAGGCGGAGTTCGGGGGTAATCCCCTGACCATCCAGTCCGGGAAAATTGCCAGACAGGCCTCCGGATCGGTCATTGTTCAATATGGCGAAACAGTTATACTGGTAACTGCAGTATCATCCCATGAAGAAAGGCCCGGGGTTGATTTTCTGCCCCTCTCGGTGGAGTATCAGGAAAAAATCTATGCAGCCGGGCGAATTCCCGGTAATTATTTCAGGCGGGAAATAGGACGACCCAGTGAAAAAGAAACGCTGACCTCCCGCCTGATCGACAGACCGATTCGTCCGCTTTTTCCAAAAGACTATCGTTGTGAAATCCAGGTTATTGCAACCGTGCTGTCCATGGACCAGGAAAACGACCCTGATGTGCTGGCGATGATCGGAGCTTCTGCTGCACTGGAAATTTCGGATATACCTTTCTCCGGTCCCATTGCTGCTGTGCGGGTAGGCCGGATCGACGGCTTATTGAAAGCCAATCCCACCATTGAGGAACTTGAAAGAAGCGATATCAATATCATCGTGGCCGGCTCCAAAACCGGGGTAATAATGGTGGAAGGCGGTGCTGATTTTATCAGTGAAAAGGAGATGATAGATGCCATCTTTTTTGCCCATAAAGAAATTCAGCCGGTCATCGAACTGCAGGAAAAATTGAAAGAAGCTGCTGGAAAACCCAAAAGAGAAATCGTTTCGGTTGAATCGGATCCCCAGCTGGTTAAAATCGTCGAAGAAAAAGCGGCATCCGCAATCCGACAAGCCATTGTTATTCCCGAAAAGGTTGCCCGCAGCAAGGCGCTCAGGGAGTTAAAGGATCAAGTCAAAAAAGACCTTCAGGAAGAATACGAAGGGCAAAAAGGTGAAATTTCCGCCATATTTAATGATATTCACAAGCGCATTTGCCGGGATCTTATCTTAAAGGAAGGCCTTCGAATCGATGGGCGGACATTCGACGAGGTTCGTCCCATATCCTGTCAGGTGGGGCTGCTTCCCAGAACCCACGGCTCAGCGCTTTTTACACGGGGTGAAACCCAGGTGCTCGGCGTGGTAACTTTAGGGTCAGGCCCGGATGAACAACGCTTGGAAACGTTAAGTGGGGAAGAGTTTCGTCCTTTTATGCTTCATTATAATTTTCCACCCTATTCAGTAGGTGAGGTAAAAAGAATGCTCGGGCCCAGCAGAAGGGATATCGGCCATGGGGCACTGTCCAGGAGGGCTCTTGAAAGGGTCATGCCGGCTAAAGAAACATTCGACTATACCATTCGGGTGGTATCTGAAGTTTTCGAATCCAACGGCTCGTCTTCAATGGGAACAGTTTGTGCCGGAAGTATGGCCCTGATGGATGCCGGTGTTCCGATCAGCTCACCGGTATCGGGTATCGCCATGGGCCTTGTCAAAGAAAATGACGATGTGGTGGTTTTATCGGACATTCTCGGTGATGAAGACCATGTCGGTGACATGGATTTTAAAATCACAGGAACATCCGAAGGTATTACTGCAACCCAAATGGACATCAAAATCCATGAACTTCCGCGCCATGTTTTGGAAAAAGCCCTGAACCAGGCCCGTGAAGGTCGATTGCATATTCTGAAAAAGATGATCGACGCCATCGAGGAACCCAGGGTGGACATTTCTCAATATGCCCCCAAAGTGGTCACTATCAGGGTCAACCCTGACAAGATTCGGGAAATTATCGGCCCTGGAGGAAAGGTAATCCGGGCGCTTCAGGCTGAAACCGACACCCAGATCGAAGTTCAGGATGACGGTACCGTCAAGATCGCAGCCACTTCCCAAAAGAACGCCGATGCCGCCCTTGAACGTATCCAGGAGATCACCAGGGTGCCGGAGGTGGGCGCCACATATGAAGGTACCGTTGTTAAAACTACAGATTTCGGCGCTTTTGTGCAGATACTTCCAGGCACAGATGGGTTGGTGCATATTTCCCAGCTGGCTCAAAAACGGGTAAAAAACGTCACCGATGTAGTTAAAGAAGGTGATAACTTAAAAGTTAAAGTGTTGGAAATCAGCCGCGATGGAAAAATCCGTCTGAGTCACAAGGCGGTTCTGGAAGAAAATAATGAACAAAATCAAAAAAACAATTCTTAAAAACGGTATTCGAATCGTCACCAAAAAAATTCCCTATGTTCGAAGTGTCTCTCTGGGAATGTGGGTCAATACGGGGGCCAGGGATGAAACCCTTACTGAAAATGGCTTGTCACATTTTATCGAGCACATGATTTTCAAAGGCACCCTTAGGCGGTCTGCTTATCAGATTGCCAAAGAGTTTGATGCCATCGGTGGTCAAAACAACGCTTTTACCAGCATGGAAAACACCTGCTACTATGCAAAGGTCATGGATACCCATCTGGATACCATGACCGACATTCTTTTGGACACTTTTTTAAATTCGGTATTCGATGCTGCCGAAGTTGAAAGAGAACGCACGGTCATACTCCAGGAGATCGGTATGGTTGAAGACACACCCGATGAGCATATTCATATTCTTTCGGGAAATACTTTTTGGGGAGATCATCCCTTGGGAAGATCCGTACTGGGGGCCCGGGAAAAGCTTTTAGCCTTCAACTCGGATCATCTTAAAGGATTTTTTCACCGATTTTATCAACCGGACCGCATGGTGGTTTCTGCGGCAGGAAATATCGAGCATAACCGGTTAGTAGAACTCATGGGACCGGCGCTTTCCTCAATAAAACCTGGAGAGGGTTTTCCTGAACGTTTTCCGCCGAATGGACGATCTCTTGTGGAAGCCCATTACCGGCAGCTGGAACAAACCCATATCTGTGCCGGAACGCCGGGACTGTCCATCACTGATCCAAAACGATTCGCTTTTTCACTGATGAACACAATTTTGGGAGGGAACATGAGTTCCCGATTATTCCAGGAAATACGGGAGCGCCATGGACTTGCTTACTCAGTATATTCGTTTACATCACCCCATGTGGACACCGGAATGTTCGGAGTCTATGCAGGTGTTGATCCCAAGCGGGCTGTTGAGGCCACTGCACTTGTTTTAAAAGAATTGAAAAAAGTGAAGGAAAAACAGGTGGATCAAGCCGAGCTTGATGATGCCAAGGAGTTTACTAAAGGAAGTCTATTTCTGGCATCTGAAAGTATTGACAACCAGATGGTGCGACTGGCACAAAATGAGATGCATTATAACGAGTATATTCCTCTCGAATCCGTGGTCAAAAATATTGATGCGGTCACACCTGAAGAGATACAGGATCTGGCAAACGAGCTGTTCAAGGCCGATCAGTTAGCTCTTACACTCCTTGGGCCAATAACCGATAAGGCTCCATACGAAGACCTTTTAGTCCTGTAAAATAAATGAAAAATAAATTTTCGCTTACGATCAAAATAAAACGGTTGCGAGTACATCAGGACCAGGACATTGCGCTTCCTCAATACATGACCCCCCAATCTTCAGGCATGGATATCCGTGCGGCCATTGAAACCCATTATACCATTGGTCCGGGCGAGATATTCATGGTCCCTACTGGATTTGCCATGGCCATTCCCGTGGGATTTGAAGTTCAAATCCGCCCTCGCAGCGGCCTGGCAGCCAAATACGGCATCGGGCTCATCAATTCCCCAGGCACAATAGACGCCGATTATCGTGGTGAAATCATGATTCCTTTAATCAATCTGAGCAAAAAGCCGTTCAATCTCCATCGAGGCGATCGTATCGCGCAAATGATTGTTCAGAAAGTATATCAGGCAAAATTCAATCTTGTAGAAACTCTCGAGGAAACCGACAGAAACACCGGAGGTTTCGGTCACACAGGGATCTGATGGAACAGGAGATTTTGCACACCGGGAAAAACAAAAATGAAGAAAAGCTGTCCATCTGCATGCTGGCATCAGGAAGCAAGGGAAATGCCATCCATATCTCAGATGGCAGAACATCTATTCTTTTGGATGCAGGACTTTCCGGCATTGAAATCGAACGCAGATTGAAAAGCACAGCACAAGGTATGGAAAAAATTGACGCCATTCTGGTTTCCCATGAACATTCTGATCATATAAAAGGTGTGGGAATCCTGGCAAGACGCTACAAAATTCCTGTTTATATATCTGCGGAGACCCTAAAAGCTTCGGAGCATATAATGGGCAATATACCCGAAACCATTCATTTCCGGTGTGGAAATGCTTTTAATATCAATACCCTTACCGTACGGCCCTTTTCTCTGTCTCATGATGCAGCCGATCCCACAGGATTCACGTTTTCAAATGGCCACGTCAAAATCGGCATCGCCACGGATTTAGGCATTGCCACTTCAATGGTAAAATCACACCTTAAAGGATGTAACGCTCTGATTATAGAAGCAAACCATGATCCATCCATGCTTATCAAGGGCCCCTATCCATGGCCATTGAAACAGCGCGTCAAAGGAAGGACCGGCCATTTGTCCAATAATGAGTCAGGAATGCTGTTAAAAGAACTTCTCCACGAAAATCTCACCCATGTGATCCTCGCCCACCTGAGCGAGACCAATAACACTCCTGAAAAAGCCTTAGCCGAAGTCGGTCTGGCGCTTCAGCAAAGCAGTACAAAACTTTTCGCTGCCACTCAGAACTGTTGCGGAACAATATTTCAGGTAGGGGTCAATAATCAGCCTTGAAAGATAACTAATGCCTTTCCGAAAATTCCTATGCTCCCTCCCCCAGCCCCTCCCAGAGGGAGAGGAGTTTCCGGACAGGCACTAACTACCAGGGCCAGATATTTTCCAGATATTCAAGGCTGGGTACAAGATCTTCTTCCCGATGAGGTTCCAGTGTAACCACAGGGGGAGTCTCCCGAAGGCTTTTAAGCTGTCTAAAAAATGATAAAAAATCGATGGAACCTTTGCCCAGGGCCTTATGCTGATCCTGTGTGCCATCATTGTCATGGATATGTAGCTGGTGAAGGTAGGGACTTAAGACTTCAATCCAGTGTTGTACAGATGTTCGGCTGAAGGTAGATTGATGGCCGATGTCAAAACAAAATCCAACATTTTTCCCCGCCATTTCCTTAAAGATGATTTCTATATCTTCCGGGCAATATTCATAAACATTTTCAAGGGTCAGCACAGTGCCCTCGTCTTCAAGGCGAGTTGCCAGCCAGGACCACATTTCAATGCTCTTTTCGATCCATTCTTCGCGATAGAAATTGTACCTTTTCCAATCATAACCCGCATGGCACACCAGTGTCCTGGGCCTGAATACAGGCACAAGTCTGAGCACCTGTTCATATCGGTAACGGGTTACATTCCGGATCAATGGATCCAAAGTACCCGGTGAAAGGTCGTTAAAAGGCCCATGAAAATTGACACTCAGGTTTTTCGCATGAAGTTTCTTTGCAGCTTGTAAAAAGTCATCGGCTGAATACCGATCCAAGACTTCGGTATCCAGACCGATTTCAGGATTAATACCCTCACGGATAAAGCGTTTCAGGTATTTTTCGATCAAAAGCCCAAAAGGCGCACTCACATAAACTTTTCGAATTATTTCCATCATTTGAAACACAATATTGAAAAATTAAATCAAATTGGGTATAAAATTTTTATGTCATGTTCCGTAGCTGAAATGACAAACAACCTTATCCGATCTGATAACCCAAACACAAGGAAATCACAATGCCTATTTACGAATTTTTCTGTCAGGACTGCAATGTTATTTTCAACTTTTTTTCAAAAACCATCAACACCACCACTTGCCCGGTCTGCCCAAGATGCGGACATAGGCGGCTGTCCCGAAAATTATCACTGTTCACAGTAACCGGACGGGCAAAAGAAAATGAGGACATGGATAATTTGCCATTCGATGATGCCAAGATGGAAAAGGCCTTGCAAACCCTTGCCAAAGAAGTTGAAAGTATCAATGAGGAAGACCCGCGGCAGGCAGCCCGTTTGATGCGCAAACTTTCAGATATGACAGGTCTTGAAATGGGAGCGGGAATGTCCGAAGCCCTTGAACGCATGGAAAAAGGAGAGGATCCTGATCAACTGGAAGCAGAAATGGGAGACATGCTTGATAATGAAGATCCCTTTATCATCCCCGGGAAAAAAAAGGCCCTACAAAAGCCCTTTCACAACCCGCCCCAACGGGATGAAACCCTTTATGAAATGTAGGTCAATCAAATCTTGCCGCCACTCCACCTGAGTTTGGTTTTTAAAACATCGAAATATTCATGCTTCGAGAATGTAATCATATGCGTGGGATATTTTCCTTTTCGAACGATGATGATATCCTTTTGGTCAATCTCCAAGCCTGCTTGGCCATCGAAAGTAAGCAGGATGTCTCTAGCTTTTTCCTCCAGCCTGATGGTTATGCAAGCCGTATCCGGAATAATCAGAGGTCTGTTGGTAAGGGTAAAAGGAGAAATCGGGGTCATAATGACCCCGGGTACTTCGGGGTGAAGAATCGGTCCGCCGGCAGCCAGGGAATATGCTGTTGAGCCGGTAGGCGTCGACACAATGAGTCCGTCGGCTTTGTATGTGGTCAGGTACTGACCATTGATGTAAGTTCGGATATGGGCCAACCTGGCCAACGCACCCTTATTGATGACCACATCATTTAGAACCGTTTCACGAACAAAAACCTTACCTCCACGCACCAATTCCACCTGAAGTCGCATCCGGGGGGTGGTTGCAAATTCACAGTCAATAATTTTTTCGGCAACCGAAAACAGGTTTTCCTCGGCAATTTCAGCCAAAAAGCCAACTTCACCGAATTTAACTCCAAGAATGGGAATGGACTGATCGCCTATCCAGCGAACTGCACTCAAAAATGTACCATCTCCTCCCAGAACAAAAATAAATAGCAGGTCAGTAGGTGCTGTCTCTACAGTTTCCCCGACAATGTTCAAGCTTGAGGGCCATCCCTCTTTTCTGAGAACGTCGAAACCTTTTTTTTTCAGCCAACTTTCTAATTCATCAGCTTTTTTTTGGGCCTTTAACTCATTTTTGATAAACAACCCGATTCGTTTCACAGTCAAAAGGTTCTCCTTGTTTTTCGAATGACTTGTTATGATCTCATTACAGATGTAACGTCAAACAAAAAAAGGCTCATTATTATCAATGAGCCTTTTTTTAATGATTCAAAAATTATGCTTTTATTTACCGTATCCTATTAAACCAAATGCTTGCGCATTCATGCATTAAAATAAATCTTATATCAATACTGATATATTTAAGCATAAAGCTCTTCTTTAATAGTGAGTGCAATTTTAAAGAGCACCGATAAAATGAAGACTCCTGTAGCATATACACCCAGAGAAATCATTAGCTCAGGTCCAGTGGGTAGGTATTCATTTACAACATGAAGCGGATTAGGTGTAAAACCCCCTGAAATAAACCCAAGCCCTTTGTCAATCCATGTACCAACGAATACGGCGAGACAGGCAATGAGTAAAACCGTCTCATTTTGTCTGAACTGTGAAGGAATCAGCAAAGCGATGGCCAAAACCATCAAAATCATGGATGTCCACATGAAGGGAACAAGAGCCCCTTTCCCTTGAAGTCCTACAAACAGATACTTGAAATGATCCATATGCTCGGGTATCTGGGCATAGAATACAACAAATATTTCACAAAGTAGGAAAAATACGTTCAAAATAATTGCATACGTCACAATTTTTGCCAATGTCTGAATCTGTTCCCAGCCGGGATCGAACTTACTGATTTTTCTCACAAACAAGCAAAGAAGAATCAGAAGGGCAGGTCCCGCGGCAAAAGCGGATGACAAAAACCGTGGAGCAATAATGGCGGTCATCCAGAAACCTCTTCCGGGAAGACCACAGTACAGGAAAGCGGTGACGGTGTGAATGCTGACAGCCCACGGGATTGACAGGTAAATAAGGGGTTTGACCCACATGGGATAATGAACATTGTGCCTTTCAGCTTCCAGCACTTTCCAGCCAATGACAATATTCAGCAGCAGGTAGCCGTTTAACACAATCATATCCCAGAACAAGATTGAGCCGGGTGACGGATAGAGCAAAACATTCAATGCACGAATGGGCTGGCCTAAATCCACAATAATGAAAAGCAAACACATGGTCACTGCGGATACGGCAAGAAATTCCCCCATGATGGTAATTCTTCCAAAAGCCTTGTAATCATGCAAATAATATGGAAGAACCACCATTACCGCAGATGCGGCAACCCCCACAAGGAAGGTAAATTGAGCGATATAAAAACCCCAGGAGACATCCCGGCTCAGACCGGTGATACCAAGACCGGCATTGAACTGCCACAAATAAAAGCCGAAACTTATGCCAATAATCGTAAGCAGGCCAAGCATCCAACCATAATACAACTTAGATCCTTTAAATGCCTTTTCTAGCATAACCACCTCACACTATATAGTAAACTGCCGGGCTGGTGCCCAAGTGAACCTTGCGCCGGATAGTAAAGTTTTCAGCAATGAGCTTTCTGACTGAAGATCTCGAATCCCGAAGATCTCCGAACGTCAGGATGCCATTTGAGACCTCCACGCAAGCAGGTATAATTCCCTCCGCTAACCTCTCTTCACAGAAGTTGCATTTTTCAACAACTCCTTTTGTTCTTTTAGCAAACTTAAGATTGACTTCCTTGATGTAGTCATCGGGGTTGAAAAAATTAAAGCTCCTGGCTCCGTAGGGACAAGCTGCCAGACAGAATCGACACCCAATGCACCGATGATAGTCCATAACAACAATGCCATCACTTTCCCGTTTAAAGGTCGCTTTGGTAGGGCAGACCCTGACACAGGGAGGGTTCTCACAATGGTTGCACAGCACTGGAAAGGGGGTACGAGCTATCTTATCAGAAATTAACTCACTATGGAGATCCGGAAATGCATGATGAAAACTCTCGGCCCAAATCCATTTTATTTCATGCCTTTTCAGCGGCATGTCCGGCACATTGTGGACCTGGTGGCATGCTCTAAATAAAGGTGCCACATCTCTTTCTGATCTAATTTTCCGGGTATCGACAACCATAGCCCAATGGTTTGCAGTCAGAGCCTCTTCACTGCTTTTAAAAATAGGCGCCGGCTCTGTGGGACCATGCCCTCCGACGGCTGCAAAAGTATCAAATACTGGCTTTGCACCGACACCGAGCGCCGCAATCCCCGCAATTTTGAGAAAGTTCCGTCTACTGCTCTTCATTCTCTAATCTCCTTGAGGGTTATCAATATGGCAATCCCAGCAGTAAGGGGATACCGAAGTATAATCATGGCACCTGTCGCAAAATTCTTCTTTATTGGAATGGCAATCCAAACATGTATTCGAAAGGCTCATGTTAAACTCTACCCCTTTGGGATTTACATATATCCTTTTTCCATCCCGCACCACAGCGTCCCGCCAAACATCCAAAAGCTGCATATGCTCTAATGTCATGTATTCTTTATCACGAACACAATCTTCTGCAGCAATGGCTTTTTCGGTCAGAATAATTTCAGGAGCCGGCGCGGATCTACCAACGTTGAACCAGAAAGGAAATGCGGCCAGAATTACAAAAATCACTATGCCCGCAATAACCAGATTTTTGTTATACATTCCTTTACTGTTATTCGGCATCTTCATCCTCCATCCCTAGCAGGGGCTCCCCGCGTAAATTGGTGGTTCTCTTTTTCTCACCGGGCAGTATCAAAGCATTGGCAACCATTTCATGAAGCCCGGTTACATCCACTTCCGGATGGTAATAGTCCATAAGCGCCGGAAGGGCAGCCCTGTCAATGGCACACACGCAGGCAAGCATGTTGACATCATACTTTTCTTTTACAAACTTAACGGCGTTGGCCCTGGGCATACCGCCCATCATCCTCAGCTCCATGTTCTCGCCGGCGTTTAGCCCAGATCCGCTTCCACAGCAAAAAGTCTGCTCTCTTATGGTATTGGCCGGCATTTCATAGAAATTTTTGCAAACATTCTGGATCACATATCTGGGCTCGTCTAATAATCCCATCCCTCTGGATGGATTACATGAATCATGGAAAGTGACTCTCAGATTGTCATTTCTGCTTGGATCCAGGTTCAGCTTATTGTGATAAATCAAATCAGCGGTAAATTCAGCGATATGAACCATTTTAGTGCTTTTTGCATTGGTAAAACGGGTACCCGTGATAGGATTTACAGGTTCTTCAAGGAAATCAGCTGGTCCGTTCATGGTGTCCATATACTGGTGAATAACTCTCCACATATGCCCGCATTCGCCGCCCAATATCCATTTGACACCAAGTCTTTTGGCTTCGTAGTACATTTTGGCATTAAGGCGTTTCATGGTTTCGTGGGAAGTAAAAAAGCCAAAATTACCGCCCTCTGAACCATAGGTACTCCAGGTAATATCCAGTCCCAGATCCTTTAAGTAATGAAAAAGCATCAAATACCCCATGGCCGTATACGTTCCGGGGTCTGCAAAAACATCGCCCGATGGGGTAATAAAGAGAATTTCAGCCCCTTTTCTGTTAAATGAGGGCTCAACCCGGACACCGGTTATTTCCTCGATATCGTCCACGAAAAATTCCATCATGTCCTTGAATGCATGAGGCTGGATTCCCAGGTGGTTTCCTGTTCGATAGCAGTTGGCTACCGGTGTGGCAATCCAGTCGATGTTTAACCCCAGCAGGTTCAGAATTTCACGGCCGATAATCGTAATTTCCGCAGTATCGATGCCATAAGGACAATATAAAGAACAGCGGCGGCACTCAGAGCACTGAAACAGGTAATACCACCATTCCTTCAAAACATCGAGAGTCATGGGCCTTGCACCGGCCAGGCGTCCCAATATTTTACCGGCTTTTGTAAAATCGTTCCGGTATACCGAGCGAATCAGCTCTGCTCTAAGGACAGGCATGTTCTTAGGGTCACCGGATCCGATAAAGAAGTGGCATTTATCCGAACAAGCCCCGCAACGAACGCATATGTCCATGAATACTTTGAAGCTTCGGAATTTGTCTATTCTTTCCCTGAGTCCCTCAAAAACAATCTCCTTCCAATTATCCGGCAACTTCCAGTCCTCATCGAGTGGATTCCATTGTCTGGGATTAGGAGCACCGAGCAGCTCCAGGCTTTTAGGATTGCCTGCATAGCAGTACATGCCTTTCCTGATTTTCACCGGCGTGTCCATCCACCCTCTTGAAGGCGGGCTGTAATCTACGTCGATTAATTTTTCTGATTTCGGAAGTTCATCTGCCATTTATCTACTCCTTTTTTCCTTCCTCAAGGTTTTCTTTGGGTTCCGGCATTTTCTCCACTGGGAGTCCTGCCTCGATCATTTTTTCCCTGAACTCATCCTCATAATCTTCATAAGTGTGAATTTTCACAGGATAATTCCACGGATTTGCATGTCTTACTTCCCGGTTATTTCCCGGCATATTTCTGGTAGGACTGAAAAATATACCGCCAAGATGCATTAACTTACTGAAAGGAAAATATGCCAGAAGCACACACACAAGAAATAAATGTACGTAGAAAATAGCACCGATTCCTTCAGGTATCGTCGGCCTGAGTGTCACCAGGCCCATGGTAAGTTCTTTGGCACTTACAATATCAACTTTGGCAAAATAACGCATTAAAAGCCCTGATCCCGCTATTCCCATTATCAGAAAAAGAGGGAAATAATCGGCAGGAAGTGAAATGTATCGCATTTGCGGTATGAACACACGTCTGAGAAAAAGATAGATGCTGGCAGCCAAAAGGGCTACACCGGACAGATATAACACCGGAAGACCAACCTGAAAAAAACTATCGAGTTTTTCAAGCAACTGCACCGGTAAGAGGACTGGTTCAGTAAAAAACCGCAGATGACGAACAACAACCGTCAAAAAAGCATAGTGAAATATCAGAGCAAAAAGCCAAAGCCATTTTTCCAGTTCGTAGGAAAATTTATTCGTATCCCGGACCTCAAACCTGGTATTTCGAAAAAGGGAGCGAAAAAGAAGAATATCGAGCAACATCCTTATCACCACTCCGGTTTTGTTTTTGGGATTATCGATCAAAGCCGGGGAAACCATGGGTAAAGATGCTTGCTGTCCGGCAGTGGTTGTTATGGGAAACGGAACAGGTGATTTTGCCCAGTCCACCACCTTGTAGATAAACCCACCAATAAAAATCGCAATGGCGGCATATGGAATAATGACTCCAAACAGCACCTCAAGGTGCATTCCTGCAACGCCCACATAGGCTAACAGCAAGAGAATGATGACCGCTATGAGGGAATACATGTAATTCGCATTCATTGACCATTACCTCACTTTTCGGCTTCGGCGCACACGAGGATCCAATTGGGCAAATACTAAAAATTCCACATGATTTATCCACCGGCATAAATCCCGGGATCAATTATGCCTGGAAAACCAACCTGAAATTTTTGGGATATGCAAAACTGTCCCTCCCGAAATACACGAAAGCCTCGTAACATTAATTGTTATTTGAGGAACGGATCATCCGAAACCTCAGAAATCAAACCCGCCCGCCTAAAAGCACTATAATGGCGGTTTCTAAATTCATTTGCCTTAATTTCGTAAATTTTCTCACGGCATTTCACATAAATATCAAAAGCTATCAAGCTCAGCTCATCGATTTTGGACTCAAACTCATGAACCTGTTCGGACAAGCCTTTCTCCGCAATATCCCGGCCTAATACTTTTTGAATCACCGTTTTCAGGGAAAAAACAAAGCCAACAGCTTCGGATGGGGTAAAATTCTGAAGGGCCCTGATTCTGATCATGGAATCAAGGCAAGCATGGGCTTTTTCATGATCCAGACCCAGCATCAGCTCATCAAAGAGGTCTCCCACACCCTTGTGAACTGTTCGTCCTACCGGGTTGCTAAAAGGGTCGCTTTGACGCTTCAGGAATTTGGCGGTTTCTTCCGGGTAAGTTTCCACAACCAGGTAGAACCATTCTTTCAATATTAACGAACGTTTTTGGCTCAACAACTGTTTAAACGAGGTGCCCAAAAGTTTTTAATCCCCCATGCCATTAAACTAAATAATTTGCAAAATACTTGACCATCAAACGCCTGTTTTTTTTACTTTGACTCCAAATTTTACAACAACAATCTACGGGGCAACCTATAATCAAATTGGATTTTGATGTCAACAATAAAACAAAAAAACATCAAACTTTAGCTGCGATAACAAGAAATAATTCTTTCTGCAGCGCCCCTAAATCTCACCTTGCGAAATACATTTTTTTCCATGGATTTTTTTTTAATTCCCGGTAATTGGCCAAGGCAAGATAAAAAGCACCGGCCGCCAACTCCGCACAGTGCCTGTGATCTGGCGGAAGTGATTCCAGAAAAAATGCGATATCCTCCGGTTTCATTTTCCAGGCCTCGTCCAGTGATTTACCCCTTGTCAATTCCACCACAGCATTTGCACACGCATTTGTATTAATGCACCCGTGGACATCAAAGGTGATTGTCTTGATACGATTATGCTCAAACATCAGGAAAAATTCCACAGTATCTCCACAATCCCCGGTTCTTTTACCATGAGCATCAGGATAGGCAATTCTCTCACGATAATCCACCCTTAATGCCATTTTCAAAAACTTCTCCGAATGATCCTGCCAGAAATTATACACAGGATCATCATTTTCCGCCTGCTTTTGTTGATCATTATCTCTTTTTCTATCTTTCATTGAACCAAACCACCATTAAAATTGCCATATGCTCAATCCGAGCTTTTTTTCCTGTAAATATCCATCACTCCGGCAAAATGCCGGAAATATAGCCGCCAACCGGAGAGATACCCACCAAAATGGATAGCGCTAAAAAGATTCCCTTGGCGCCCGAGTCTTCATTCATAAGCGAAATGAATTTTCAGGTCAATCCTTTAATAATCCTCACCATCCAGATGAGACTTTTTTTATTTAATTTCCTTGAAAAACAAAATGGCCGATCAAGCTTCGTGCCTGATCGGCCATTAAGGAGAAAAACAGATGAAGAAAGGAGTAGGTTTATTCATTGCTATTGCAATTTATTTGCCAAACACCTCTTTAACTTAACAAAAAAAACAAAAAAAATTTTTTCTATTAATTTCAAAAGGTTATATCAAGACAAAGTTCACAGAACCATCCCACCGACCCCCACAAACAAAATAAAACCCATCCGAAAGTTCAAAATTTTTAATCACGAAATGGAAAAACATCCATAACTATTTGTTTTTTATTAAATATACCCCGAAAGGCAATAGGTTCAAAATTTTGAACTTATCGTTTTTTGTGTTAAAAAAAATGTATATTTGAGTTTGCGAAAAATTTTCCGTTCGGTCAACCAGATGCCGAGCAGTGCGGCCATTTATTAGACCAACCGGGAGTCGCTGGTTACCCTTTCTGTTGAGCCACCATAAATCCCATTTCAAAATGAATTGACTATCCGAAGCATCCCGGCCTTTACCACTATGATGTCCGCAATGAGTACAAGAGGCCCCATCGAAGATGGTGCTGGTGTGAAATGAACCAAAAATCCGTAAAACCGGAGTGGGAAAGTTGTACTTTCGCCTGACCGGCTGCAAGCCGGTTCACCTGAAAAACAAATGGGTACCCATCCCCCCAAATCCGTTATAACCAGCAATTTTCCAGAGATCAAAAATCCTGAAGTGTGGGTATTTTCATTGACAGAACGCAAGTTCCCATTTATAGATTTTGGATTAAAGGTTCTGGCGAAGTGAAAAAAAGCCAATGCTCCGGTATTAGTTGGCCGCCTTCCGTCTGAGCTCATCATGAAAAATATCAACGTGAAAAATCCGAAAATTCAAACATGGTCACAAAAATATTCTCTTTCTTTTTATTCGCTACTCTGCTCCTTTGCCATGGGAGTGGCCCGGTATTTGCCGAAAACAACAGCAGATCCCTTCGCGTGGCACTTCTTCCCGTGCCGGATGTCCTGCCGGTATATGCAGCCAGGGATAAAGGGTACTTTGCCCAACTCGCAATAGACGTCGATATTCTTCGGGTAGGAAGTGCCCTGGAACGCGACCAGCTGATGCAGGCAGAAAGAATTGACGGGATGATCAATGAAATTTCCGGGGCCGCCAGTTTCAACAGACTCCAAAACCGGGTGAAAATCATCTCCATTGCTCGCTTTCCCATTGATAACTCACCTCTGTTCAGGGTTCTCGGGGCTCCGGGCGCCAACCTGCGAACAGTCTCCGATTTGGAGGGTATTCCCATCGGAATATCCCAAAACACCGTCATTGAATACATCACCACCCGGCTGCTCTCATCGGAGGACATGGCGGCAGAGGCAATTGTTTACAGGTCGGTGCCGGTTTTGCCCGAGCGTCTGAATTTGCTGCTCTCCGGACGACTTGGAGCCGTGACTCTTCCCGATCCGCTGGCCACAAGTGCTATCCGTCAAGGAGCTGTGGAAATCATAAATGATGCGGCCCTGGGCAATTTGAGCGCCAGTGTGATCACCTTTTCCAATGATTCTCTGGAAAAAAAGGCAGCAGCCATAAGAGACTTTATGGTTGCGTGGGACAAAGCAGTGGTCGAGATCAACAGAAATCCCGATAAATTCCGGAAGATCCTGCTCAAAAATATCCGGGTACCCAAAAATGTTGAGGCGGATTTTCAGGTTCCGCCCTTTCCGAGAAAGGCGCTTCCCACAAGGGTCCAGTGGGAGGATGTTATGACGTGGATGGTCGACAAAAAGCTTCTTGATGCCCCCCTGGCCTATGAAGACAGTGTCACGCCGGAATTTCTTCCACAATGAAAATGCGGTTTCATGATTGAGGTACAAAATCTTTATTTCGGGTATGGCGAAGCATCCTGCCTCTTTGCCGATTTTTCTTTTACCGTTGAAAAAGGGGAAGCCTGGACCGTTATAGGTCCATCCGGCTGTGGCAAAACTACCCTGCTGTATCTTATTGCCGGATTGAACAAGCCCACCGGAGGAGAAATTCGCATCAATAGTGAAAAAATCACCCGCCCGAGACCATCCACCGGCCTGGTTCTTCAGGATCATGGTCTTCTGCCGTGGGCAACCGTACTTGATAATACCCGCCTGGGACTCAAAATACGAAAATTTTACGGCCCTGATGGCAAACACAGCCCGGCTGATATGCAGATGGATGAAAAAAAGAATAAGGAGCGTATTGATTACTGGCTCAACTGGCTGGGTATCGGTCGCCTGCAGAATATGTATCCGGCGCAGCTGTCCCGAGGTCAAAGACAACGTGCAGCAATCGCAAGAACATTGGTTCTTGAACCTGACCTTCTGCTGATGGATGAGCCTTTTTCAGCTCTTGATGCTCCCATCAGAGAAGAGCTGCAGAAGGTGATGTTCCAATTTCACCAGCAATCAAAGATGACCTCCCTTATTGTCACCCACGATATCGAAGAGGCAGTGGTTCTCGGGGAAAAAATTCTTGTTCTTGACAACTGCTGCAACCGGTTTCCAAAAATTGTCCCCAATGACCTTTCGGGAGCGGTGGGTAAACGTTCAGATCCGGATTTTATCATGAAATGCTCACAAATTCGGGAGCTTCTTGCGGTCTGTGCCAATAGTCCTCCTTTGAAAGAGCATTGACCGGAAATGAAGAAAAAAGCCACCTTTCTTAGCACTTTATCTGGAACCATCATGTTTTTCGGCCTGTGGCAACTGGCGGCCCTGGCTGTCAATCGCCCCATTTTGCCATCGCCGGTGGTGGTAGTGCCGCTGTTTTTAAACAATATGACCGCAGAGCTGGGACTTCACTTTCTTGCCTCTTTTACCCGGGTTCTGGCCGCAATTTTTGTCGCCACGGTTTTTGCCGCCCCCCTCGGCCTTGCCCTGGGTCAGATGCCCAGAATCGATAGCATCGCCAGTCCCCTGATTGCCATAATATACCCGATTCCAAAGATTATATTTCTCCCGGTTATCTATGTGGTAATCGGTATCAGCGATTTTTCAAAAGTGATGCTGATTGCCATCATTATTTTCTTCCAGATCCTGGTGGTAGTTCGGGATGAAGCCTCAAACCTTAAAAAGGAACTGATTTTGTCAGTAAAGTCTTTGGGTGCAGGCCGCCGGGCTCTGTTTCGTTATGTCTATCTTCCGGCTTCCCTTCCCGGCGTGCTCACCGCCCTGAGAGTATCGGTGGGAACAGCAGTGGCAGTACTTTTTATCGCCGAGCAGTCCCTGACCACCTGGGGCCTGGGATATTACATCGTCATTGAAACCTACCAGGTGCTGATGTATCCCGAAATGTACACGGGTATCATGGGGATGGGGCTTCTGGGAATGCTGCTCTATTTTGCCATCTATGCCATCGAGCTGAAGGTGAGCAAGCATATGTATGTTGAATAATCAGGGGACTGAAAATAAAGCTTGATCATTGAGCACATAAAAAAATAACTAAACATGCCGAAAAGAACTCTTTTTAAAATAAACCCCTGGATAATAGCTATCCGCCCGAAAACCCTTCCGGCCGCAGTAGGGCCGGTAGCCGTAGGCTCTGCCGCAGCTGCGGGCGACCAGATGTTTGCTTTTATTCCTGCCATGGCTTGCCTGGCCGGAAGTCTGCTTCTGCAAATCACCGTCAATCTGGCCAATGACTATTTTGATTTTGTCAATCACATCGACTCGGAAAAACGGCTTGGACCTGTTCGGGTTACCCAGAGCGGTTTGATTGCACCTCAT
>SKZT01000111.1 GCA_007127235.1 Desulfobacteraceae bacterium | reverse complement strand
GCAATACCGTCGCCGGAGGCAATATCCGGATTGCTCGTATAAAGATAGACTTTACCGGATCCACCTGTGGCCAGAAGGGTGATTTGTGCGCCAAACGTTTTGACCTGGTTGGTCTCGGATTCCAGTACATAGGCGCCGCAGCAAAAATCCTCATGTGTTGTGGTGACCTGACCTCGCTTCATGCGTGTCGAGAAGGTGATAAGATCGATGGCAATATGATTTTCATAAACCGTAATGTTTTTATGTTTTCTGGCATGGTTGACTAAAACCCTTTCCAGCTCCTTTCCTGTCATATCTTCAGCATGAACGATGCGCTTTTGGGAATGGCCGCCTTCCCGCCCAAGGTCGAGATCCAATTCTCCATTCTCAGGATTGCGGTTTTCGGTCAGGTTAAAACGAACTCCCATATCGATAAGTTCACGAATGCAATCAGGGCCGTTTCGGACCACCATTTCGACCACTTCCCGGTTACACAACCCATCACCGGCCATGAGGGTATCACGAATGTGAAGCTCAAAGGAATCGAGTTTTCCAAAAACCGAAGCAATTCCACCCTGTGCCTGAGAGGTGTTGCTGTCCATGATACCTCTTTTGGTAACAACTGCAACCGTGCCGTGCTCCGCCACCTTCAGTGCAAAAGTAAGACCTGCCACTCCACTGCCGAGTACTAAAAAATCCGTTTTTACCTTCATGACGTTTTCCTCGAATCCTAAACAATGCTGCAAATATTCCTGTAGGGCTGACCTTGTTTATTTAAAAAAATCCTTTTATGCCATGGTCCTTATAGCAGCAATTAATCCATTGTTTGCCAAATTTTCCAAGCGCCCAAAATTTTTTATTTTGAGGCGAAAGACCAATTCTGTCAATAATTTCTTTAAAATTTATATTGATTATGTTACCTTTACCCATAAAGATTAAGGATGGCGGTCTCATTCAGGAACGGTTTTTTTCCTGGAGTGCAAAAGCTGTGCTTTTGCATTTTTTGCGAAAGCACAGCTTTCGTACTCCAAAACATTGAACCTGGGTTAACAAGGAATTTTGAATTTTTATGATTGCCTATGATTTAAAGTGCGGCAAGGGACACACGTTTGAGGGCTGGTTCGACAATAGTGAAAGTTACGAAAAGCAGAAAAATACAGCGCTTATTTCTTGTCCAATTTGTAATGACACAAATGTATCCAAAATTCTTTCCACTTTTTCTATCAAGCATTCCCATCCTTCAACCGATAACCCCGGCTCTAAAAATATACCCGCTTTACACCAGAAGCAGATCATGAATTATCTTGAAAAAAATTTTGAAGATGTTGGCAGCAACTTTGCCACAGAGGCCTTGAAAATACATTATGGCGTTTGTGAACCCAGAAATATCCGAGGAGTGAGTTCTGATGAGGAGGAAAAAACTTTGCGAAAAGAAGGTGTCAATTTCATCAAGATTCCTATCCCTGTAAGTTCCCAGGATTAGGGATTGTTCAAAATTAAGATCAAATATAAAAATACGCCTTGTTTATACCGGTAAACTGAATTGATAGCGAATCGAGGAACTGTATATGGAAAAAAAATGGTATTATGCGATTGATAAAAAACCTGTGGGTCCTGTTGATGAAGATGAATTTCTGCAGCTGATTGAAAACGGCACCATTTTGGCTGAAATGCTGGTTTGGCAGCCCGGGATGAAAGAATGGAAGCCCCTGTCCGATATCTCAATTCCTGAACCTTCCACGGTTGATGCTGAGACTGAGATTGAGACTGAGATTGAGACTGAAAACAAGAAGGAGATGAAGGCTGAGCCTGAAGCCGGCAGCCAGGAAAACAAGGAAACGAAGCATATCCAGGATTCCAAAACGGAAAAAGAAATTGACACTGAGTATGAAACTATTAAGGATATCAGCGATATTTCAGAAGACGTTACAGACATATGTGCACAATGTGGAAATAAAGTTGCCGGGAAGGATATGACTTATGAACAGGATCATTGGATCTGCGCTTCATGCAGATCGGAATTTTCTGAAAAAAGCGAAGCGGATGCAATACTTTCCCGTGATATGGTCTATGCCGATTTTTGGGTAAGGGCCGGCGCAAAACTTATCGACTTCGCAATCTTGTGGGCCATTGGCATTGTGGTTACCTCATTTTTAAGTGTTTTTATATCTCCAACTTATGATCCTGAGGTGCCTGCGGAATTCCCGGTTTTAATAAATATGTTTCAGCTGATTATTGCCGTGAGTTACACCACTTACTTTTTGGGAACCTATGCCGCTACTCCGGGAAAAATGGTCTGTCATTTGAGGGTGGTTACACCCGACGGTCAAAAAATCAGCTATAGTCAGGCCTGTTTGAGGTATTTCGCCGAAATTATCAGCAGCCTGATTTTTGGTATCGGATATCTGATGGCCATAGTTGACGTTGAAAGAAGGACCCTTCATGACAGAATAGCCGGTACACGTGTAATAAAATCAACTCAGAATATATAGCTTTCCAGAAAATGTCTTTGGCTGCGTTATCGGTCGGAGATATACGAAAAGTATGATCTCCTCCCTCTAGCCTTGCCAAAAACATTTTCTGAAAAGCTATAGTATGAGGGTCTTAAATCATTTTAGGAAAATAAGGATTTGCCAATGGCAAAAGCAAAACTGAAACAGCATCATATTAATCGTGCCTGGTGCAAAGGATGCAGCATTTGTGTGGAATTTTGCCCCAGGAAAGTTTTGGAGCTTGACAAAAAGGATAAAGTGGTGTCAATACGCCCCACAGACTGCATATGTTGCAGGCTTTGTGAACTTCGATGTCCGGATTTGGCCATCGAAGTCGAGTCGGAAAAGGCTAAGGAAGAAAGCTCTGAACTTACATAAAATCACCACAGAAACCGATACGGATTAACACCATGACTGGTACTTTAAAATTTGTTCAGGGAAATGAAGCCTGTGTAGAAGGCGCCCTTTATGCGGGGCTTCAATTTTTTGCAGGATACCCAATCACACCATCCACTGAAATCGCAGAAACGCTTGCAAGCAAACTTCCGCAGATTGGGGGGAAATTTATTCAGATGGAAGATGAGATCGCCTCAATGTGCGCCATCATAGGCGCTTCTTTGACAGGAAGCAAATCGATGACGGCTACCTCCGGCCCCGGCTTTTCGCTGATGCAGGAAGCCCTGGGTTATGCGATTATGGCTGAAATACCCTGTGTTATTGCCAACGTTCAAAGGGGCGGGCCATCTACCGGACTTCCCACCAAGGTTGCCCAGGGTGACGTTATGCAAGCACGATGGGGAACTCATGGCGATCATGCCATTGTCGTTTTGACTGCCTCCAACAATCAGGATGTATTCAATATTACCATCGAAGCATTCAATGTGGCTGAAACTTATCGAACGCCGGTGATTCTTCTTTTTGACGAAGTTGTCGCCCATATGCGGGAGCGTCTGACTGTGCCGGAAAAAAATGAAATTCCCCTTGTTGAGCGCCTCCAAACTTCTGTCAAGGAAGGTGTCGATTACCACCCGTATCTTCCCCGGGAGGACGGCCGGCTTCCCATGTCGGACTTCGGAGGGGTCCATCGGTACAATGTGACCGGTCTTTACCATGACATGTGGGGTTTTCCCACTGCAACACCTGCCATTGTGGATGGTCTGATTCATCATTTGACCGACAAAATTCGAAACAATGTTCATGTTATTACCAAATTTAAAGAATACTATTTAGAAGATTCCAGTACGGTTTTAATATCTTACGGATCTGCGGCCAGATCGGCACTTCATCATGTTTTAAACCGGCGCAAGCGGGGGGAAAACATAGGACTAATTGAACTTCAAACATTATGGCCTTTTCATGGAGAGCTGATCAGGGAAAAATGCAAAAACGCCCGACTGATTGTGGTTGTGGAGATGAATCTTGGACAATTATACCGTCAGGTCAAAATGGCAGTAGATCGTCCTGAGCGCGTCTTTTTGGCCAATCGTGTGGACGGGGTTTTTATTACGCCTACAGATATCAAAAACATGCTGAGGCTGATTCAGGGAAGAGGTGTATAGACCATGGCAATAAAAGATTGGATTAGAGAAAGGTTTTTCCCACATATCTGGTGTCCCGGCTGCGGGCACGGCATGGTGTTAAATGCGCTGCTGCATACTTTTGAATCCTTAGGTATCAGCAAAAACGAGATCGTCATGGTATCAGGCATCGGGTGTTCTTCCCGAATATCCGGTTATGTAGATGTTCACACATTGCACACTATACATGGCCGTGCCCTTGCCTTTGCCACCGGTGTCAAGATGAGCCGCCCCGATCTTAATGTCATTGTACCCATGGGTGATGGAGATGCTCTTGCGATCGGTGGAAATCACTTTATTCATTCAGCCCGCCGCAATATCAATATCAATGCTATTGTGATGAACAACCGGGTTTATGGTATGACCGGGGGTCAGTATTCACCGCTTTCAGGGTACGGAACACTGGCAACTACAGCCCCATTTATCAACATCGATCATGCCTTTGACATAAGCAGGCTTTCCATGGCTGCAGGAGCAACCTTTGTGGCCCGAACCACAACCTATCACACCAAACAAATGAGTGAGCTGTTCAAGGAAGCTATTTTACACGAAGGCTTTTCGGTGGTCGAGGTCCTTACTCAGTGCCCCACTTATTTTGGACGAAAAAACAAAGCCGGAAATGCTGTGGAGATGATAAAATCTTTTAAAAACAACACCACACAAATTGGTTCCAAGGCCAAAGAGCAGAATCCCGATTTAATTGAGCGAGGCATTTTTTTACAAAAAGACTTGCCGGAATATAGCCGCGAATACGACAAAGTTATTGAAAGAGCGAAGACAAAAAAGAGGTAAAAAAATGGAAAGGTGCAGACTGGTTTTTTCAGGTTCAGGAGGGCAGGGGGTAATTACGGCAGCCATTATTTTGGCAGAATCCGCAGTGATTTATGAAGGCCTTGTTGCGGTTCAGTCACAGTCCTATGGTCCTGAAGCCCGTGGTGGGGCTACACGAAGCGATATTATTATCAGCGAGTCCGAAATTTTCTTTCCAAAGGTCACCCAGCCCAATGTCCTGGTATGTCTTACCCAGGAAGCCTACAACAAGTTTTATACCATCCCCCGTCCCGGTGGTATTTTGATCACCGATAGCCATTATGTAGAAACTTGGAAAAAGGTTGATTCTCGGCAAATAGAACTCCCTCTCTATCAAAGCGTCATAAAAGAAATCGGAAAACCGATTGTTTTGAATATCGCCATGCTGGGTGCTGTCATTAAAATTACCCATTTGGTCAAGCCCGAATCCATCATGAAAACACTTGAAACCAGAATAAACCCTGAATTTCTTTCAATGAATCAAACAGCCCTGGAATTGGGCATGAATTTGGCAGAAGATTACGCCATGGAGTGGATCGGTGGCCACTGAAGTAGCACCGAAACCAGGTGTTTATCTATACAATGATAATAAATCTTTTGATAACATCAGCAATAATGCCGGTCTTTATGTCCATATTCCATTTTGCAAAAAAAAATGCGGCTATTGTAATTTTTATTCCACAACAAACCTCCTTCTGAAAAAAAAATTTCTCCAAACGCTGTTCATGGAAATGGAACAGTATAGGGGGTGTGACCTCATATTCGACACCATTTATTTCGGTGGTGGTACGCCTTCAATTCTTACAGCCGAAGAAATCTCTTCAATACTTGATAAAATCCATAGGCTTTTCAGGGTTCACGAGGATGTGGAAATTACTCTCGAGGCTAATCCGGGGACGGTCGGGTATAAAAACTTTTGCCAATATGCCCATGCCGGCATAAACAGGCTTAATTTCGGGATTCAGTCTTTCGATGATTCCAATCTGAAGTTTCTGGGACGAATTCATTCTTCCCGGGATGCCCGTTTAGCAATAAATTTGGCCAGAGACGCTGGTTTTTCAAACATCGGATTCGACATGATGTACGGTCTTGCTGAACAGAGTCTGGAAAAATGGCAAAAAGATCTGGAAACAGCCTTATCTTTTTTTCCGGAGCATCTTTCCTGTTACATGCTTTCCTATGAGAAAAATACCCCTTTATATGAATCAAGGAAAAATGGGGATATCCTGCCTCTGAATGACGATTTGGAGGGAAATCTTTTTTCTTTTACATGGCAATTTTTATTGTCGCAAAACTACGTTCCTTATGAAATTTCCAATTTTTCAAGGCGTGATCCTGAGACTTCCGGCAAATATCGATCCAGACACAACCAAAAATACTGGCATTTTGCGCCATATCTTGGTTTTGGGCCATCGTCCCATTCATATGTGGACCCTGTGCGTTTTTGGAATCATAAATCTTTATATGGTTACATGCATGCTGTTGAATCCAGGCGATCTCCCGTGGAAACCAGGGAAATTCTGAGTACGGAACAGCAAATGATTGAATCGATTTTTCTTGGTCTTAGAACCAGCGAAGGAATTGATATTAAAAGGTTTGAACAAAAATTCGGCGCAGGTTTTTTTCAATTATTGCCGGCACTATTAGAAGGTATGGCAGATAAGGGCTATGTGTATCTGTCCGACACCCGGTGTGCACTCACTGCACCAGGAATGCGTTTTCATGACAGTATTTGTGATCTGATTGTAGGAGCACTATGACCCGGTTTACAGCCGGGGTGATGAAAATTGTCACAAAATTGGGCTGAAAAATCCTCTGAGTTTTGTTCCGCTACATACTTCTTAGATACCAGGTGTCAGGTTTCGGGTTTCAGGTTTCAGGTATCTCCAATTTATATTCTCCATATCCTGACACCTGACACCTGACACCAAATTTTCTGGCACTTAATATGCGGAACAGATTCGAGATGATAAAACCGATCCCAAAACTGGGTGATTTTCATCACCCCGGTTTACAGCCGGTCGGGCGAAAGTGCAACTTTCGCACTCCATTTTGCTTATCCGCCCCTGAGCTTTCTGATGTCCCCGATCCGGATGGTAATGTTTTTGGCATCAAAATATTCGATCAAAGGAATAACAAATTTTCTTGATACCTTGGTCATATTTTTAAAATCTGGGGTACTGATTTCACCATGTTTTTTTAAGTATTCCACGAGTTGTTTTTTCAGTTGCTCTATAACTGAAGCGTCAAAATAGAGCTCTTCGCTTACTTTGACCAGTTGACCCTCTTTGAGCAGCAACATGAGTAAATCTTTAACTGCGGAATAATCAACATTTAATAATTTGGGCAAATCCTTGAAGTTTGGGGGGGTCAATCCGCCCTCTCTGTAAATGCCAATAAGTTTCTCTTTAATGACAGTTTGATCTGCCTGAAGGGAAACTTTATGGCTGGAAAGTCTGATGTTTTCTTCTTCCTGAACAATATCACCCTCCTTGACCATCACATTGATCAGAAGATTATAAAGTTTGCCACCCACTTTTGAAGGTAATCTGCTTCTGAGTTCCTCCCTGCTCATGCCCGCCTTGAGCGGATTGGATCGATGGTAGTTTTCCAATAAATTCAAGGTCTGTTTTTTCAAATCGTTAAGGGTATCCCGATGCACATATATCCGATTTTCTCTGTCTACAATAACAAGTTGCTGATTGGAAAGATGCTGCTGAAGAATATTTTCAAGAACCTTATCCGCTGTGTTGGTCATCACTTTCAGGGCGGCAAAGGACACACCCTTAAAGCCGGATTCCCGAACATGCAATAACACGATCTGTTCCGATGGCAAATCCCGGAGACTTTCAAGGCT
>SKZT01000038.1 GCA_007127235.1 Desulfobacteraceae bacterium | reverse complement strand
GTCAGGGTGGTACATTCAATCTATGCAGTGAAACCGTGATTTGAGGAACCGGATGCGTTAATTGCGCTCGTCCGGATCTGTGGGGGAGCCGCTCGGGTAACCGGCGGCTCTACCCGGAAGTATAAGAGCACCGTTTTTCATATAACTGGAATGCCATGAAGGTGTATCATATCATTATCTGATGGGCCTTGGTCTGATTATAAGGGATTTGAGGATGTAAAAACAATTCAATGGTTACACTCTTTGAATATCGTTTTGAGGCGCGCAATATATATGGCACAAACCAACATCCGGGAAATTTGGAAAGAAGGCGGGTTTGGAACCCGCCCATACAAATTTACATTCCAGGGTGCTTTACCAACCAATCCCCCCAAATACCTTATAAGCAGTATTTATTTATGCCCTTTTACATACAATGGAATAGGCTGAGAATGTTTATCGATGGTTGACAAATTAAAAACTTTCCGGTATTTGTCCCTGTTAAAGAAATATCTGGTTCAGGTGTGATATGGTCGGGCGAAAAAATTCGTGCCGGAAAGGATCACCAAAAGGGAAAACCGTGAAAATCGGTGACGGGCCCGCCGCTGTAATCGGGGACGAAAGCTGCACGGCGCCACTGTCTTGAAAAATCAGGATGGGAAGACGCAGCCGGTAGGATGATCCGCAAGTCAGAAGACCTGCCTGAACCTCTGGAAGATCGGCTTCCCGGATAAGCCGGCTTTCCGGCACGCCGGATAAAAAAAGGGATATCCCGAATCGTGTAGTCGATTCGGGTTTTTTTTTGACTGTTTTACTCTGAAAATAACGTGATACCGATACGCTATCTCATTTTAGCCCTGACCACCCGCTGCAATCTGCGATGCCGCTATTGTTACTATGGGAAACAATATTTCGAAAATGACATGACCAGTGACGTAATTCGCCGTGCGATATCCCTGGCCGTTTCAGGTGGACAGCCTTTTCATCTCCAGCTTACCGGAGGTGAACCGACCCTGGTACCCGGACTGGTTGAAGAAGCAGCTTCCCTGGCATTTAATGCCGGAGAATGCTTCAGTATCGGCATTCAGACCAACGGCACCTGCCTGACTTCCGATCTGATCGCGATTATCAAAAAATACCAAATGGAAGTCGGAGTCAGCCTCGATGGTCCTCCGTCGATTCATGAGCAACAGCGGGGGAGAGCATCCGAGACATTTCGGGGACTCCAGTTATTGGAAAGGGAAAACATCCCCTTTCGGGTAACCACTGTAGTTACTCAAGACAATGTGCCTTTCCTGGATCGTCCGGTGTTAAGCCTGTCCGGATTCGGATGTGCCCGGGGCATCGGTCTGGACCTTCTGGTAGCCAAAGGAAGAACTATTAAAGGATCAGGCGGCGTATCTACAGCGGACCTGCCATCTTTGCAGAAAGGACTGCAAAGCATGCTTAAAACACTGGATGCCCTCAATGCAGAAAGAAATATCCCCATCCGGTTACGGGACCTGCTGATAACAGCCGGAAAGAATAGAAGGGGTACCTTTTGCCATGCCTGCCTTGCCGAGAGCATTGCGGTAAGTCCTGACGGGAAAATCTTTCCCTGCGGCCAGACCCTGGGGGATGAACAATTTGCTGCCGGAACAGTCTGGGCCCCGGAATTGGAAAACCTGAAAACCCTTCAACAGTGCAAACCGGATAACACCGAATGCAGCACTTGTATTCTTGAACAAATCTGTTCCGGCGACTGTCCCAGCCGTATTTATTATAACCGGAACATAAAAGGAATAACGGCATGTGATATATATCTGACCTTACGGCAATTCAATTTCATTGACTTTGGTAAAAAATAAGGGTTTATCCATCGGGAAATCCCCCTGGCTCCCTTTACAAAAAGGGGGAACTTTTAACCATCCTTTTTGCAAACAGGAATATTTTTGTTAAGTCAATAACATTGTATGGCAAATGGAGAGACACTATCAGTAAAACATCAAAAAGGAGATATCCAAACATGAATCCCCCGATTGTTATCGCCGCCTTTGGCACCACCAGCAAAGCCCGCGGCCTCTATGCACAGGTGGATGCCCGTCTGAAAGAGCATTTTGTCCATCACGATATTCATTGGGCCTTTACCTCCCGAATTGTCCGGCACCACCTGAAAAAACGCAGCATCCGTATAAAACCTCCATCAGAGATGATATCCGATTTAGCCGATCAGGGGCACCGATGGGCCATCGTGCAATCATTCAACATGATATGCGGCCATGAGTTTCACCGTCTGATTGATGAGGTTCAGCATGAACACTGCCGGGTCAGTATCGGTCATTCGCTTCTTTGCAGCCAGGAGGATCACCATGCTGTTGCCCGGGCGCTGGCACCCGTTTTTGCCCAAAATGATCAGGAGGCCGTGGTCCTAGTGGGCCATGGCACCGACCATTGCAACTGGACCGTGTATCCGGCTTTCTACCAGCGACTGCGAGAAATGTACGGCAAACGTGCCTATGGCGGAATGATTGAGGAAGACTACCCGGACAGGGATATTCTCATTGAAAAAATCAAAGCCGATGGTTTTCGCCGGGTACGTCTGGTGCCATTCATGCTGGTGGCCGGCGTGCATTTTGAAGAGGATCTTGCCGGCCCCGAAGACTCCTGGAAAACAGCTTTCGAGGATCACGGGTTTGATGTTTTTCTGGAAACGGAAGGCCTGGGTTCCCGCAAGCCTGTTATTGATATTTTTATCAGCCACATAAGCAATGCTTTTTCGGTCATTCCTGATTCAGATATCCCAAACAACCATTTTAGAAGGTTTGATTCCAAAGGCTGAATAATATAAAATAGTAGTTGGTATTTGGCTATTTTGGAACCAATGACATTGTTTAACAAAAAAAGTATGTGTGTAAATGGCAGTTTAAAGGGAATTAAAAGAATCGAGTTGGCTGTGTTCAACGACGAAATGAAAAAGACGCTCCTTGGTAAAGAGACCCGCTCGGGCTGCCGGATCGACAAGGTCTGCGAATCCTCCGAACCATCCGGTGAGGTGATTTTCAAAGAAGGTATTCAGTCGAAGATATCGGCTGAAATGAACAAACTTCTTTTCTGGGATAAATTCTATCCGGGTCTGACCCCGCGCGTTATCAACTATCAGGAGAAAAACCGCAATGCTTCAGTTGTAATGGAGTTTTTGCCGGGTTATGACCTGAAAAGCCTTGTGCACCGTCGTAATCCCGATCTGTATAAGGCCGCTGCCGCTGCCCTGTTTAAAACGCTCAGAGAGTTGTGGGACTCCTCACGGCAACCGGGCCGCTATTCGGTCGGGTTCATGAACCAACTTAAAAAGAGGCTTAAGGAGGTGCTCATAGTTCATCCAGAGTTCGAAAAGACAGACATCCAACTGGAAAACCGGCATATTACCAGTGTCTACGACCTGATCGACCAGGTGAAGAAAGTCGAAAAAAACATTCAACACCCGTTTCAGGTACTGCTTCACGGTGATTTCAATATCGATAACGTCATTTTCAACAACCGCAGCAAAACCATCCACTTTATCGATGTACACCGCTCGGGTATGGGGGATTATGTCAAGGATGCCACGGTTTTCATGGTGTCGAATTTTCGTGTGCCGGTCTTTGAACCGGATCTGCGAAGGCAATTGAATCATATGATCGACAGGATGTACGAATTCGTCAGAGATTATGCCCGCGAAAACGAAGATGAAACATTCGATCTGCGCCTGGCCCTCGGTCTGGCGCGGTCGTTTATTACCTCAAGCCGGTTTTCAACCAACAAATACTTCGCAGGAACCATGTTCGAACGGGGTCTTGAGCTCCTGAAGAAAATGGCACAAGCGAAATCGGTTGAAACAGATCCTTTTCGATTAAAGAAAGAAATTCTTTTTTTGCCGACCAGAGACTTCAAATTCCAAAACGAGTAACAGGATATATCAGTGATAAAAAAAATCGGCGTGGTTGGTATTAAGGATGCCTGGTCATCGCTTCATCTGGCACAGACGATCGGCGAGGCAACCGGTTTTTCCCTGCTCATTGATATGCACCGGATATCATTCGATTCACAGAGAAATACACTGTTTTTTCACGATGGCCGGCTAGAGTTTGACCTGCGTGAGCTTGACGCCGTTATCATAAAAAAGATATCCCATCCCTATGAAGCTTCCCTTGCACCGCGCCTGGATCTGTTGGAGTTTCTTGAGCATGCCGGTGTGCGCTTTTTTCCCCAGCCTCAACGGGTATCGGCCTGTTACAACAGGCTGGCCAATACCATGATCCTTCAAAAAGCCGGACTTCCCATGCCTCCAACCAGTATCACAGAGTCATTTGATGCGGCTCTTAAGACCATTGAAAATTATAATGTGGTTGTTTGCAAACCCCTGTACTCTACCAAGGCAGAGGGAATGATTCTGCTCGGTGCAGACGATCCTGATCTGGAGGAAAAACTGCGAAAATTCCATGCTTCACATCGTCTGCTCTACTTGCAGAAAAAAATCGAACTCCCTGGCTATGATCTCGCCGTGACCTTTTTGGGCAACGAATACCTCGGAACCTACGCCCGCGTCAAAGGCAAGGATGCCTGGGATACCACCACACGCTCCGGAGGAAGCTACTTCGCGTTCAATCCCCCTGCCCAAGTGATCCGGCTGGCCGATCGGGCAAGAGAAGCCTTTGGCCTGGATTTTACAAGTGTCGATGTGGCTCTGACCAGTGATGGTCCTGTATTTTTTGAAGTCTCGGCTTTTGGAGGTTTTCGGGGGCTCAAAGAGGCATGGGGCATCGATGTTGCCGCCCGCTACGTGACATATGTCCTGGATCAGCTTGAGAACCGATAACTGGAAGAAAGTTTGGACCAAAGCTGAATATTTGCCAAGCGAAGATCCATGGCTTACCAGCAGCGCTTTAGCGATGTACGGTGCCGCCTATTGTTGTGAAATTACAGTCCCTGGAATTCAAAAGGCGCGGACTCAATAAAGTGTTCCAGTGCATTGCCGGCATAGACTTGCCCGGCATCCAGAGCAAGCTTCCTGACTGGCGCTCCCTCCGAAAAATCCACTTGCTTCATGTCCACCCAGAGCACATTAGGAGTCAAAACGTTCTCAAAATAGTAAACCAAGCGCTTCTGGTCTGCCACAACCCGCCAACGTGTGCTCGAAATGTGAGGTTGTCCTTCTGTCGATATTCCATAGGGCACGGAGACATTTCGAATGACGCTAAACATGATGGCAACCGCAACATGAGGGTCGTCGGTCTGCGGAATGGCACGTAGGTAGTAGGCAGCTCGTACAAACCGGTCCGCAGCACGATTGGAGCCAGGCAAGAACAGGGTGCCGGGTATGTGATCCCAATAGCCCTTAATGGCAAGTTGCT
Source organism: Desulfobacteraceae bacterium (assembly GCA_007127235.1). Taxonomy (GTDB): domain Bacteria; phylum Desulfobacterota; class Desulfobacteria; order Desulfobacterales; family SKZT01; genus SKZT01. The sequence goes on along the minus strand of SKZT01000038.1, from coordinate 18,330 downwards.
CCTCAAATACTGGATCATTGGTCATCACTTGATAAGTGCGAGAATGATGAATAACCAGTTTACCATTCACATACTCGAATATAGCGCTGTCACCGGTGGCATCCGATAGCGACAAATGAACGGTTGTGAACTTGTCAGTGCCGGGAATAAAGTCGGTAACTACAACGAATTCTTCTTGTCGTAATGACTCAACTGCCTCAGCAACGGTCGCAAAACTGTCGAGCGCGTATTGTGCCCACGCGGCGATAGTCATCCCTTTTTTTTCTCCATTCATATCAAACACCGGATACTCGGATTGTACAAGCCAAAGCAAGTTTGCTACCAGTCCCTTTTCGTTCATCCCGTCGGGGGTCGCAATGTCCCACGAACTTGATATGATGCTGCCATAGCGTGATGTCCAGTTTAATGAATTCTGTCCCACTTGGCCGTTTCGTTCCATGCCGCGTGGAAAGATCCAAAGGTTAGCGGGAATATCAATAGAGAAATCCATGGTTCTGCCAGTAAGAACCGTCTGGTCAGGCCCAATGTATACAACACGCGTGCAGGCGTGGGATTCAACCGCAAAGGCGAAGCTGGCAATAATCATCACACTGACCCAGACATCCATCATTTTTCTCATTTCATTTCTCCTTCACAAAGGGTTGCTCAGGGGAGGTGCATTTCCTCTTTCTATCCTTGCCAAAAACATTTTTTGAAAAGCTATAAGAAGTGCCCGGAAAAGAAATGCTTGTGCCATAAGCCCGCTAGTAAGGTGGTTCAATCTATCCTGCCACCGCTTCGGTCAACTGCGAAAAAAGCCTATCCAGCACCGATTCTGCCGCATAAAGGTCATCGGCGGAGGCAAATCCGGAGTCCAGTTCCTTCAGGATCGTTTCGTAGGGCGACATCCGAATCCCAGCATCCGATCGATGAACCGGCGGGCGGAGATATTGCCCGTTTTCAAAAAAGTAATTGCACGCACCGGGCGCCCGTAAGCGGCGATAAGGCCAGGTGCTTTTGAGCCCTGCGAATTCCCGAAAAAGAGCGGCGGCTTTGGATGCCGGCGCAAAATCGGATGCGCTGACTGGGCGGGCAAGGCGCTTTTCTAATTCGACAAAAAAAGCGGTAAGGAGATGACGCTCGGTTACGATCAGGCCATAGGGGTACCAGTGGTCCATCGACTGCCGGAGCGTCTCTTGCCACGCTTCAGGCAACAGGCGGTTGCTGGGGCAAAAATAGGTGCGGCACGCCAGACCGCCGTAATAACTCAGCCCGCGCCAATCCAGCCCCTCCTTTCCCGTCGCCGCCGGGTGAAGGAGGCAGCCGACCCGCTCCCTGTTTTCGCCGATCAGCCCCAGATAGGGGCAATGGTGAAACTGGCGAAAGGGTCGATCCTCCGGTGTCCACCCTTCGATAGCCCGCCGAAAACTATCGATTCCGTCCACAGTACGGGGGATCGAGGAAAACTTTTCGGTTCGTTCGTACAGGATGGTTTCAAGGCGCTTTTGCGACAGATTGGCCACATTGTAAAGGCCGCAACAGGCCCCGCAGGAGACCCTATCTCCCACCTGGCAAAGGTACACGCTTTCTGATTCTTCTTCTCTGCCGACGCTGGCATTCGGTTGATTTAACACGACGCGGCGCTTAGTCCTTCCATTTTTGAAAATAGAGTACATTTTACAAACAATTTACAGGCTTTAAAAAAAGTCTGATCATAAGAGCAAAACGTTCCGGCAGTCAAGGTTTATTTTTTTGGGAACGCCCCTTAATATTTAAACATTTTAAAAAAAATATGGGGCACTTTTCAGAGCTATTTAAGGGGCGTCCCTTTTCCGGATTATCTGAGCTATGTAATCGAAGATGCTGCGGCTGCTGCTGTCTATGCTCAGCAAGACGGGGCTGGTAGCGCCGCCGGTAAAAATAGCGCCAAAGATCATCAAGCCGATATTCATGCTTAGGCTGCGCCCGGCAAGGCTTATCAGTCGAACGCCGTTGCTGTGTGGTTCGATCCGGATCTGCTTTACGGCTGTTTTCAGGGTTTGCCGGGCGCGCCGGCGCTGATCGGCTACCGCATGGCCCTCGGGCAGCGGCCGGCTGCAGCGCGCGGTGCCTTTTTCCACAGGGATCAACCACCTTCGGGACAGGTGCTGGCCTGCGACATCGCCTAGCAGAATAAGGTTCCAGTATATGCGGTTGGTGTCGTTCTCGCTGGTGACGGGCATGCCCGCCGGCACGTCAAAGCAGAAGCGCAGGCTGGTGCCACACGCCCGGGACTATCCATAGGGTGTTTGCGCCTGCTCCCAGACCAGCCTATCGGCGTCGATTTTGGAGCGGCCGCTGTAGCGGCGGCGTTTCAGGCAGATGAGCCTGACGTCGAAGCTGGCATCCTGGCGCCAGTAGTGATTGAGCATGATCTCGCCGCCGACCTGGCCGCCGGACTGACCCGGGGCCGGATCGAGACGCAACGGGCTGGGGCCGAAATAACGGCAATCGAAACCGGTTTCAGAATTTTTAATCAAAAAAAGACGCCAAACGGCGCGACGGATTTTTGCGCCTTAAAGCTGCCATGTGGTATAGATCTGGGGTGATGAAAATTGTCACAGGCTTGGCATGAAAAATCCTCTGAGTTTTGTTTTGCTGCAGAGTCCTTAGGTGTCAGGTGTCAGGTTTCGGGTGTCAAGTATCTGCGATTTGTGTTCTCCATATCCTGACACCTGACACCTGAAACCTGAAACCAAATTTCCTGGCATTTAATTTTCGGAATAGATTCGAGATAATAAAACAGACCCCAAAACTGGATGATTTTCATCACCCCAGATTGAATCCGACCTGCCATCAGACTCCGGATTAATTTGTCACGCTTTCTTGGTAGGTCAGTTCAATCCTTATGGGTTATGTGCTTTCTTCGAACCGATCTGAAACGTTTTCAAGTAGTCGCTTTCCATGAATCACTGCTACTATCAGGATGCTCTTCGGCTCAATCCGATATATCAAACGATAGCTGTAGACGAATCGCTCTCGAATGTTTTCATCACCTATTTCGGGAACAGCGCGACCTATGTGGGGAAATTCAACAATGTTCCGAGAAACCGACAACATCTTTGAGACGACGGCCCGAGCATAATACTCAGAATCCCTCCCTATATACTCAGCGATGGCTTCAAGGTCCTCGGTTGCTTCCGGTGACCACCTTACTTCGAGGTCCATTTGTTGAATTTCCTCTCCGCCTCATCCTGGCTAATCGTGCCTTCCTTCTCAGCACGCTCGATCCCTCTGTGGATTTTTTCCACCACGTAGAGGTGATACTGAACATCTTCAAGCGAACAATCGTCCGGGAGTTTGTCCAAAATTGCTTTTACTTCATCTTTTGCTGTGTTCATTAGGTATTACCTCCTGTCTTTATGCACATAACACTATGGTCAGCCGCCGATTTCACGAGGTCGGCTGAACCAACTGGTTCAAGTAAGCCTCAAGGCGACAGTGTTTACCGAGCATCCTTCCTATAATTTTCTTTTGAGCCTACCGTTGCTTCGTTTTAACCAAGCAATTGAAATATCAATAAAATTGTGAAATACCTCTTTTTGATAAATTTAATACTAACTTTAAAAAAAAGAGAGGTATCATGAAAGACTATTACACAAAGTCCATCAAAGCTCTTCAATTGGCCGGCATGAGCAAACGTACTCAGCAGTGCTATACTCGTTCGGTACGAATGCTTGTACAACATTATGACAAAACCCCGGATCTGATTACCGAAGATGAACTCCAGGTTTTCTCCATCGTCTCAATGTCAGCAAATGGGCTTCCAATACCATGAGAATTTGCTATTCGGGAATTAAATTTTTTTTATCAACGTTTTGCAACGCAATTGGCACCTCTTTGACATTCTTCACGCCCGGATTCGAAGCGGGCCCGGAAAAGAAGTTGCCATGTGTTTTAAGCAAATCTGAAATTGACCTCATTTTAAAAAATGTCCGCACATTCCACAATCGTGTTTTTCTCACCACCGTCTATTCTTGTGGCTTGAGGCTGCAAGAAGTTCTTTACCTCCAGGTCTGTGAAAATATCTGGGACATGCCCAATTGGAAACCACCATGGTGTATTTGCATTTGACTCAAAAAGGTCATGAAGATGCCGCAAATATTGTCAACAACATCATGAGGGTGGTTTTAACAAGGGCGCTATTCAAGAGATTTTTAAATTAAATACCTTTCCCACTATGTCTTTAAAGTTGCTATATCGGATTATCGGGTTGAAGCTTTTGAAAATGGCCAGGTCACCTTTCGTTACACAAAAACCGGAAGCAATAGAGATAGACGAATTACCGTAACAGCCCACGAATTTATAAGACGATATCTGCAGCATGTTTTACCCACAGGATTTATGAAAGTTCGTCATTACGGTTTTATGAGTTCAAATTGCTCAGTTTCTCTGGCTGATATCAAAGGCCTGATTGAAATCCATTTTGGATTTGAAAAATTTCAAAGATCATCATCATTTTGGGGACAAATTCTGTTCTGCCGGGGCAACAGTCCCCGGCCCTTCGCAAGCATTTCCCCCTATAGAAACTTTCGTGCCAGAATGCCGGGCTTCCTGAACAATGGATTGAATCCGACCTGCCATCAGACTCCGGATTAATTTGTCACGCTTTCTTGGCAGGTCAGTTCAATGGGTTGGGCTTGCTCACCATGACCTGATTTTACATAGAACGCATCTCTTTTAGCAGGTCTGGATGTCGCTCCAGCAACTTAAGGAGCTTGACTAACGGTGCGGGTGGCCGGGTCTCTCCCCGTTCGTAACGTGAGAATGCAACCTTGCCTACGCCAAACGCGTCAGCCAATTGAGCCTGAGTAAGTTTCAGGCTTTTTCTGATGCGCCGGATTTCACCGCCCACATCTCCTTTCACAGCCCTGACCAATGCCGCTTGAGCTTCAGTATAGCGACGATAGCTTTCTTCATCCCACACGCCTTCGTTGCATACCGGACAGAATTCGCCATGCATAGAATGAAGCGTGAGTGATTGGCTGCCGTAAGACAGCATTTCATCGCAAGTTTTAGATATCATTTCAGCTTGGCCGCAAGTTGGGCATTTCATGATCTCACCTCACTTGGCCTTGAACTGGATGACTGGCGAACGGCCGTCCTCAAAGCCACTAATTTTAATGTAAACGGCTATTCCGTCCTCGGTCATACCGTGGTAAACATCTTGCCATACCTGATAGTTGGCATGCGAGGTCATCGCTTTATAAAAGTCACGCCTGGAAAGATTGAGCACCACCTGCCTCATTTCCTTTTCGGTCAGGCCCAAGGCGAGTCCATTTCGTAAGGCGGTCACTGTAAAGGCTGACTCGCCGGATCGTCCACCAATGTCTCCACCTCGGATAGTCTGTAGTGGGGCTTTCGCTTTTCCATCAGTTATAGAATAATCAATCTGATAAAATTAATCAAAACGATTGTTATTCGCCAGTACAATTCATTAGCGGAGGTGAGGTGGAGACTGTTTGCCCAACGCGGCGGTCACTGGCGGCGGCTGGTTGCCGTCCGATGGACTGGCTGGTTGACGCATCAATGCGCATATTCATGTTCAGGTGAAATTGGTCTAATTGTTTTTAAAATATTGGCTTCAGATTGCTGCGCAAAATAAAGATCCCATCGTAATTGCAAATTTAGCCAGAAATCAGGGGAAACCCCGAAAAATTTCGAAAGTCGCAGCGCTGTGCTTGGTGTTACACCTCTACGCCCATTAATAATTTCATTGATTCTCTGATAGGGCACCCGAATCGAATCGGCTAACTCTTTTTGTGTGAGCCCCATCGGCTTTAAAAATTCTTTAAGAAGCATTTCCCCGGGATGAGTGGGTGCTCTGTGTGTTGGGATTCGAATCATAGAAAACTCCTTTACTAATAATGTTTCAATGATAATCTGTAATTTCAACATCTGATGGTCCATTTTCAGACCATTTGAAACAAATGCGGTATTGATCATTAATACGGATACTATATTGACCTTTGCGATCTCGTTGAAGTGCTTCGAGTTGATTGCCTGGAGGTACTCGTAGTTCGTCAAGTAGAGACGCGGAATCAAGCTGATCAAGTTTACGGGAGGCTATTTTCCAAAGATTTCTTGGGCATATTTTTGACGCCTGTTTGGTCGCTTTGCCATTGAAAATATCCTGAGTAGCTTGATTTTTAAAAGTCTGTATCATAAAAACACAATAGCACGGTTAACATGCTATTTCAAGCTTTGTTAATAGCGCCAACGCCAGCCATCAGTTGCTTGTATTACCCTCTTTCCCACGCCCTGCGTGGGAATGCATACGAAAGCAGCAATAATTGAAGTTGCCTCGAAAGGTCCCAGGCAGACCTTTCGCTCCTGCAGTCGTAACTATTGCCTGTCCGAAAACTCCTCTCCCTCCGGGAGGGGTTGGGGGAGGGAAAGGTAACCTCCTGATATCATTCACCCCCACCCCGACCCTCCCCCAAGGGGAGAGGGAGAAACAGAGTTTTCGGACAGGCACTAACTAGTATAGCAGAGTCATGGTTGCATCTCACGCAGAGCATGGGTACGAAAAAAAATGCAAAAGCACAGCTTTTGCACTCCTTTAACACCCCCCTAACCCCCAAACCCGCTACAATCAGCAAATATTAAAAAGATGATCGCAATCGTTTCCTTCTTTGGAAGAGGGTAGGGGGGATTTGGGGTTTTTTTAAATCCCCCTTTTCCAAAGGGGGACTTGTTGAAGGATTCCTTAGGTTATTGCCTGTGGGTTGGGGCTGGAAGAAACGGGTAATACTTTTGTTAAAAAGTGTAACCTATTGAAAAGTGGATTCTGCCACGGCTTTCTCCATCCTTGCGGTCAAGCTTGTGTCCGTATAGCAAACCGATGGGACCGATGGGGGTGATATAGCGAAGTCCCATTCCTGCCGACATGCGCACATCGGTGTCATCCACGGTTATTTCCGGATTTTTGATAGTGCCTGCATCCAGGAAAGTGGTCAATTCGAGATTACCTCCCAGGTCAATTCTGGCTTCCAGGCTGCCAACCATGGAAAAACGGCCTCCTACGGGATTTTTACCGGCATCGAACAGCAGCATATTTTCTTTAAATCCTCTTACATCTGTAGTGCCGCCGAGAAAAAAAAGCTGATCGCTGGGAATATCTTTCACGCTGCCCAGAGGTTCTATATATGCAACACGGCCCAAGCAAGCCATTGTTAACCATGGGATGCTTGAAGGTGTGGTAAAATAACGACCGTCCAGCCCGTATTTGATAAAGCTGTCCAAATCGTTATCTATTCCCTGGGAAATATCTGCAAAAGCGCTTGCCAGCAGACCTTTTCCGGGTCTAATGGACGAATCTCTCGTATCATAGACCACGGATGGCGTTATGACGAGTATATTTCGTGAGCGAAATTGATCCCTGTCATCATCATCAGCTATTTCGCCCGGTATGAAACCATTGGTGTCAAATTTTTTTCGGTTTTCATATCGAAAAGCAAGGGCAGAGCTTAGGTGTGATGTCCATATTCGGGAAAAAGCAAGGGAGGCTCCATGAATATCGACTCCGAAATTTTTGTTGAACTCTTCCTTTCTTTCGGTAAAAACTCCAAAGCTGTTGGGAATTTTTGTGTTAAACAACCACGGATCTGAATACCAGGCTTCCACCCGGTGCCCGATTTCACTCAATGATCCGCCTATCCAGACATCTTTATTTTTTCCAAGAAAATTTCTGTCTCCGGCCCTCAAGCTGATATAGGCGCCCAGATCGGTTTGGTATCCGAGACTTGTTTGAATGAAATACGGCTTTTTTTCCTCCATCTCTACGAAAAGGTGAACATCTTCGGCTTTTTCCATCAAACCGATGGTTTTAAATTGAACCGAGTCGAAAATATCCATATTGCGAATTTCCCGCTGTCCTTCAAGCATGCGCCTTAAAGAAAAAGGCTCTCCCGGTTGCATATTGACTTCTCTGGCCAGAGTGTAATCTTTGGTGCGAAAATTTCCTGAGTAATAGATTTCACCCATTCTAACAAAAGGACCTTCATCTACTTCGAATACCACGTCTGCTTTTGACATGTCCTGACTGAAAGAAACCTTTCCTGTGACTTTTACATGAGGATAGCCATATTGAGAAATAAGACCGGAGAGGGTATTTTCATCACTTCGGACCATGTACTTTCTGAAAGGTTCACCAGGCCTGAGAGTCAGTGCTTCGTAGGCTACATGTTCACTCACTACGGTCAGACCTCTGATTTGAGCGTTATTTACTAACGTTTGGGGGCCTTCTTCAATATCAATGGATATGGAAACCTCTTGTTTTTTTTCTCCGGCAAGATGGGTAGTTTCGGTAACCTCAGTCTCCATATAACCTTCCTGAGCATATAAGGTTTTAATCGCCAGAGTATCCAGTTCGAGCGTTTCTGGCAGATAATAGCCGGAACGAATAACGCCGGGGGGGCGGGTAAGAATTTGTTTTTGGATCGTTTTATCGTCCAAGTGCCGGTTCCCGGAAATTTCTACTGTTTTTACTGTGAAACGGGGTCCCTCGTTGATGACAAACATAACATTTCGAATCTCACCATCTTCTTGCAGCTCACTGTCCTGCTCCAGATTGATTTGTGTTTCCAGAAAGCCGGCTTCCCGGTATCTTTCTTTCATTTTGCGGACACTTTTTCGAAGACCCAGGTCATGAAGGTTTCCTTCCTGGAAAATAACCAGGTCTCTTTTTAGGGTGAAGTTACGAAAGTGCCTGTTACCATGGAATTTAACATGATAACGGGGGCCTTCCTCAATTACTATCACCACATAAGCCTCTTGGTTTTCAGGGTTTTTTTCAATCTTATAGTCAATTTGGACGTCTGCATATTGCTTTTTTCGGTAAAATTCGAGGATTTTTTCGATATCTTCCCTTAATTCATTTTCTATGAACCGGCCGCGATGTCCCGGTAAAAAAGAATGTCGCCAGGTTTTCATCTTTGACTTCAGTCTTTTTGAAGAAATGCGCTGATTGCCTTCAAAATCTATTTGGCTCAGCCGCCAAAAGTGATCCTTTTGAATGTCGAATGTCAAAATGACATTTTCATCCTCCGGATCTTTTCGGACATCGATCGTGACATCAGGATCTATATAACCTTCATTGATAAAAACCTTTTCTATCAATTGTGCCTGTTTTTGGAGTTCATCAGATAAGAAAGCATCGCCGATATAAATTGCAATGCTATTTAGAAGCCTTTGTTCAAATACCGGATAAGCCCCGGTAAATTGGATGTCTTTAATGAAGCGAAAGGGGGTTAGGAAAAATTTTATAACCAGGCCTTCGGCAGTATCTTTGGAATCAACCTCGATGTGGGAAAATCTTTTACTCAGCTTCAGTGCCGTAATGGAATTTTGGAGCTGCTCCGGAGAGAAGGGTTTGGATTTTTTTAAATAAACCAGGTTTTGAGCAATTTCAGCAAGGGTGTTTTTATCTTTTCCGATTTCTGAAATGTGAATGACAATCTCTGCAACTGTCGGTACTGAATCGTTTACATCTGCTGATTTGGCTGAGAAGATCAAAGAAAAAGAAGGAACTATGAACAAGCTTAAAAATATAATCGTTCGAATAAACAATTTATGCGCCATTTTTCTGTCTGATTTCTTTTCTATCGAAATTCCAGGCGATACTGGATTTCTCCGCCAAATATTCCGCCGGTGTCCTGGAAAGCACTGAGGATAATGTTTTCCAATAGCTTGTATTCGGAAATAGCACGTTGGATCATCTCTCCTGTTCTTGAGTCCGCCGAATATTTGACCATAAGCCTTTCTGAAAGTTGCTTTCCTACAGTTACCTTGACACCCTCGGATTCGTCGTTGGATTCATTATCCGTCTCCACCTCGAGAAAGTCCAATCCGGTCATTTTCTTGATGTCCTCGCCGAAAGTGGAAGCGACCAGTTCCGCCACCATCTGTTCAGAGGATCGGGATGAGCCGCCTTCCCCCCTGATTAATTCCCTGGTAGTTCTTCCCAGTACCAGAAGAGAAACAATGTCGCCATCTTCTTCGGGAGGATCTGATTTAAGTGTAAGCAAAAGATTTTCGGGGGTTCCCCTGATTGTCAGGGTGATCGTCCATTTTCGTATTTTTACCGCGCTTTCAATATCCACTGAAGGTTCCAGCTCGTAAGGATTTACAAAATCAATGATTCCTTTTTGGACGGTAAATGTTTTTTTCTGAAATGTTACCGTGCCTGATTCTATGGTGGTTCTGCCTTCAATTAACGGCTGGCTGGCGGTTCCGGCGATGCGAAGGTCCGGGTTGATGTTGAGACTGGCCAGGTTGTTATCCACCCAGAAAGGGTTTCTGCGTTTGATGGCAATGTCGAGGTTCAGGTTTTCAAGCAACGGATGGGGTTTTTCCGCCATTTTTGGGGCTACCGGCCTTCTTCGTTGGGTGATGCCATCTACAAGGTTGATATTGACATCTTTGTAGTAAACTCCTTCCAGGACAAGCAATTCTCCCGCAAGCAAGGCTTTATCAGGAGTGCCTGAAAGGCTCATATCGGCCTGCAGCAAAACATTCAGAGTATCGGGTACACTTAACGGAACGCTGCGGGCAGCCAGTTCCAGTTCAATCTGCTGCGGATAAAAATCCTTTAGCCCAACCTTTCCGTTTAATTCAAAACCGCCAGTATCCAGGTTTCCCTTTAATTTTTCGATATTCACAGCCTTAGGAGTAATCGCTATTCGTCCACTTAAACCGTGAAGTTTTTGATAAAGTTCGGGGATTGTAAAACCGATCTGGTCAAAAATAAACTCGCCGTGAATATCGGGATTATGGGTTGTTCCATCCACTGTGGCCGATATTTGAACACCGCCGGTAATGTCTGGAAGACTTTGGGTAACCATTGCAAGCCCCTCCAGAGGGATATTTCCATCGGCTTTTACATTCACAGAACCCTCAAGCGCAACACTGGCTTCAATTCTCAGGTTTCCACTGTCAAACAGGCGAAGATTGAGATCGGGCATTAAAAGCTGCTGGTTTTTGAATATGGCTTCGAAATTTTCAGCATGAAGCAGTTCTTGTTCTTTCATAAAAATGTTTAGCACCGAGATTTGTCCTGATGCCCTGGCTTGCTTTATTTCCTCTGTATTTCCGGAGGCTTCTAATGTTGCTGATATTTTTCCCGAAAAGTCTTCCAAGCCGGCCAAATCGAAATAAGGGGATAAATTGGTATCATCAAAATGAACGTCTATGTTAAAATTCTGGTTTTTCAAGTGATAGGCGGCAGAAAAGTCAAAGTTGAGCCGACCTTCCAATTGTGCCTGATAATCGGCAAGCTGTATATTTATCCGCGCAGTTCCCAGATCCTGCTGGTTGACCACAAGATCTTTCAGAGACACTATGCCTTGGATTTGAGGATTTTCAAGATTTCCCCATCCTGAAATATCCATAACCAGCATGGCGTCTGCGATATTTTCTTCCCTAACTTTATCGATTTTATTTAAATCAATGCCTTCCGAGGCCATAAGCAGGGAGAAGTTTTTGTCGGTGCAAATCCAGCCGGAGCCTTCAATAGATTGTCCGGGGGCAAAAAGAATCTGAAGAGGTTCAAAATAGAGTTTGTTATCTTTAAGATCTCCTTTAACCAAAAAACTTTCCAGTTTTTGAATGCCTGTATCGATTTTTTCCGCTTGAATCTTGTAATTGCCTGTAGGGTTTTTTAAAGTCCCTTCTATTTGGGCGTTCATTGAAATTTTTGCACTCATCTGATTTACAAAATGTTCCAGATAAAGGGGCTCCGCCTTTAATTCAAGATTGACCGGCGGATCATCATGAAGCTTTAAACCGGTCCGTTCCAATATCCCGACTGTTCCCGAAAGTTCCAGTTCAGAATCTCTGTTATTAATTGCCGCTTTTTGAATCGAAAGAACACCTTCAAAAAGAGTCGCTCTTACATCGATATTGCCAAGGTGGAAATTTTCAAAGTAAATTTCATCGCTTTCGAAAAAAAGATCAACGGATGGTTTTTCCAGAGTACCTGTGGCTTTTGCCTCAAGGTTAAAAGCACCATGGGCTCCTTCAATTCCCAATGGATTGAGAGTGGCCTTGATGTCTGTTGAACTGGCCCTGATGTTTGCTTCAATTTCTCTCGATATCATATGGAAATAGGCGTCAGCCTGAATTTCTGCAGGACCGGCCTTTACCTTGAGGTCTTCGACGATGGCTTTACCGTTTTTTAAGGATGCTGCTGCTTTTATAATAAGATCAATGGGAGTAATGGCAGCGGTGGTTATGTCAAATCCTTCAAGATCGATCTGAATATCAGCCACCGCTTCTTCTGAAGATATTCCCTTTCCTTTAGCCAATATAATTCCTTCTAATCGTCTTTTTCCCTCAAAATCCTCGCCAAGGGCTTTTTCAAGATCCAAATTGCTTACTGTCATTTCTATATTGTAAGAAAGCTGTTCAAAACTCTCCGGTGGGGATAGAAAACCTTTGGGGAACACCTTTTTGAGGTTGGCGGTAACTTGGGCGGCCGCATGTCCGGTTGGAAATTCAATCTGAACCGGGGATAGATCAAAAAGTCTGTCCTGAAGTACTGCCTGAATCGTGATATGGTCAATATTAAGGCCGGCCAGCTCACCGCCCGAATAAACCGTTTCGAGAAGTATTTCGGGATTGGAAACATTGCCTTTTGCGGCAAGCTTTCCCGTAAGATTTCCGGTGTAGGGAGTTTGCGGAAAAAACGCCTCATGAACTTCCGGTAAATGAATTCCAAAATCCAGGGCAAGATCCAACCAGGGTTCGGAGAAGATCTCCCGGGCTGACGCCACTATGGAAAGACTCGATGATGGTGTTTTGATGTCAAAATTCAATTTGCTGACCCGATCTTCTTCAATGGCACCAGATAGTTTCAGCATCTCAAGGTCAGCCTGACCCTGGGGAGTTTTCAGAAATCCTTTGTCAGCAGATAAATCCAATTGCCATATCTGCTTTTCGAGATTACCGGAACTGCTCAGTTGAATCCCTTCCAAATTGGCCCGAATACCTTTTGGTGCATTTTCAAAAAAAAACAGGCCGTTTTCCAGGGAAAATTTATTTAGTATCAGGTTAAAGAAAGGTGTTTTTTCGTCAATTTTTTCCGGCAAAATGTCTTCTTTTACCTCCGGTATAACAAATGCGCGTACCAGACTGATGTTGCCGTCAGAATCAACAATGATATTTACCTGTGGATTTTTGACCAAAACAGCATCCACCATAATATTGCGGTAAAGCAGCTGTAACCATGAAACCTGGATCACAAGCCGATCAATACCGGCAACCATATAACCTTCAGGGTCTTTTACCAGGATATTTCCAAGTTCTATTTTTCCTTTGTGCAGCGCCGGCTCGTAATCTTTAAACATGATATCGCCAGGTATTCGAGCATTGACCTGTCCCATAATCTGGCGGCCGGCATGGTTTGTATGAACATAAAAAAGTATACCCAGCAAACTCAGAAAAAGAAAAAATGCAAAAAGACCAATTGCAATCAGTACTTTTTTTCTACGTTTTGACATCAAGCTTCCTGTCCGATGATTTCAAGTATTGTTTTTGAAGTATATTCGCCTACGTCGGCAAGACCGTCAACAGGCATGAAATTGGAAGCGTTATTTGAATACAGGCAGGTGACCCCGGCATCAAAATCATCATCTGCCTCATAAAAGATGTAGCACAAGGCAACCTTCGGCAGGGGATACAGCAGCATTGAAAAGTCACCGGGAACTGACGGGGGTGCATCTTGTCCATCGAGTTTTTCGATTACTTTATCCCGATACCTTTTAATGAGATGCACTTTGGATACAAGAATTTGTTCCGTGTGGGTTGAAAATGCAGCGGTGTATGGCATGCTGTCGGGAATTTCCCTGAACGCCTTAAAGGGTTCGGCCTTAAAGGGGGTAATATTGGCATAAAGGGCATATAATGAAATGAGTATGCCTAAAACCCCGGTCTGTTTTTCTTCACCTAAATAAATACCGTCAGGACTGATCCGGCAGGTATTGCCGAAGGCTTTGAAAAAATATTCTTTTCCCGATTTTTTGGCCAAAAGGGCCTGCTCGAAATCTTCGGGAATATTTTGATAGAGCTTTTCAAGATTTTTTGAGATTATTTCCGTATATTGATTTGTCACAGACTTTAACTTCCTTATCCAATAAACTCATGGATATTTTGTGAAATTTCTTTATCTCCTGCGTTTTCAAGCACCGACAATATGGAACGGAAGCATTCCCTTATGATTCCCGTTTTGGGTTTGGGTGAGTTGAGTTGTGCATCGATGGTTTTCAAGTCAGCCATTACTTCCGCCATGGCATCGAAATCGAGTCTCAATTTTGAAAGCCCCGATTTAATGTTTGCTGCCATCATGTCGCATGCATTTTTGGCGGTGTCGTTCAATACCGGATCGGAACCCAGGCGGGAGCTCTGGTTTGGTTTTTCATCTTTTCCGGCCAAAGTTCTGGCTGCATCAACTCCTTGCGCGGTTATTCCGATGCCGCCGCTCAATGTTCTTATCTCCACATAATCAAATGAGATCAACTCCGAGATGATAAAATCGGTCTGCCCGCGATCCATTTCCAGGGCTTCTCCGATCTCATACATGGACACCTTGGCAGATACATCTGCATTTGATTCTTTAAACAGCTGCAATAAGAATTGTTTTCCGGCATCGTCCAGCATATTCTGATTCATCGGGCTCTCCTTTTCTTATAGCTTTCCAGCTCTGATATGTGATTCATCTGTCATCGATAAGTACTTTGAGATATAAGTCTCCCCGATCGCCATCCGGTGTGATTTTACCCAGATTTTTTAATCGAAGATTACTCCCGGGCTCGACTCCTGGTGGTACGACCACCCGATAAAGGCGCTTTTGAAATCCGCGGGGAATATTGACCAGCTTTTTGGTTCCTGTTTGAGCTTCATAGGGTGAAATGTAAATTTCCCCATATAAACTAAAATCATCCATGGAGCCCCTGGGTCGGATTACCTGTAGGCCGAATGTTTTTTTCTTTTTCGTTGCATTTTTGAAATGTTCTGAAAGACCGGTGGAAGGAAACGCACGGAAAAGTTTCAAGAGGATAATTCCAAAAATGAAGCCGCCGATGTGGGCCCACCATGCCACACCACCGATTTGACCATGAGTTGTGGCTGCATTGATGAATTGAAATAAAAACCAGATACCTATGAAAAAATAAGCGGGTATTTCAAAAAAAAATGGGAAGATTATTATTGGCACCAGTGTTAGAATCCTGGAACCCGGATAGAGAATGAGGTAAGCACCCATAACTCCCGCGATTGCACCGCTTGCCCCAATGGTTGGAATATTGAGCGTAGGATTAAGAAAAAAATGGGTAACTCCTGAGAGGAAGCCGCACAAAACATAAAAGACCAGATATCTGAACGGACCCAAACGATCTTCCACATTATCGCCGAAAATATAGAGAAACCACATATTACCGATAATATGCATGAAACTTCCGTGGAGGAACATGAAAGAAATTAATGAAAAAATTTGCTGACCGAGACTGAAATGGGCGGCAATTTGTTCAACGGTGTATCGGGCGGGAACAAGGCCGTATGTGTAGGCAAAGCGGTCGAAACCCGGACCCTGTGCAAGTTGTATCAGGAAACAAAGAATATTGACGGCGATAAGGGTGTGTGTGACTACCGGATAGCTTCTTGAGGGTATGGTATCTCGAATAGGAAACATTTACTTTTACCGGATAACTTGCCTTCTGTTGATTGAGTTTACTGTTTCCGGATTTTCATGCTCATATCAGCGCTTTTTGCTGAATGGGTCAATGCTCCGACAGAAATGAAATCCACTCCGGCTTCGGCCAATTGACTCAGGTTATCCAAAGTCACATTCCCGGAAACTTCCACCAATACCTGTCCATTAATTTGTTTGACTGCTTTGTGGATTTGTTCCGGTGTCATATTGTCAAGCATAATTACGTCGACACCGGCAGAAAGGGCTTCAGTAAGCTCTTGCGGATTAGTGACTTCCACCTCGATTTTAACCAAATGATGGACCTCTTTTCGTGCCCGGGCCACTGCTGCCAGGATACCTCCACATGCAGCGATATGGTTGTCTTTTATCAAGACACCGTCATAAAGCCCCATACGATGGTTTGAGCCCCCGCCGATTTTTACAGCATATTTTTCCAGTGCCCGCCACCCCGGTGTTGTTTTTCGGGTGTCAACAACTCGTACATGGGTGTTTTTGAGTCGATCCACATAGGCATGAGTCAAGGTGGCAATACCCGATAATCGCTGAATAAAGTTTAACGCCGTTCGTTCTGCTTTTAAAATGCTGGCAAGTTTTCCCTGAACAGAAAATACGACCTGGCCGATTTTGATGAAGTCACCATCTTTAAAATCAGTAGAAAAATCAACCGTGGAATCCAGTTGGATGAATACGCTGCGGGCAACACCAAGGCCTGCGACGACAAAATCATCCTTGGCCATAACATCTCCCAGGCCTGTAAGATGGGGGGATACGACTGAATCCGTTGTAATATCCCCGCAGCCGATATCTTCTTTGAGAGCAATGTCGATAAGTTCGCCGGTTGAGTGCATTATACCATACCCGATTTTCGAACTGGGTTTAGCCAGAGCAAAAAATCATTCCTCTTGTAGTGCATGGATTTTTTCCAAGTTTGATTCCAGTTTCTGTTGTCTTTCTATAAGCATTTCATGCTTTTCTTTTACCTTATCTACGACATCCTGGGGAGCTTTATTCAAAAAATCTTCATTATAGAGTTTTTTGGAAGCAGAAATCAATTCTTTGGAAAGCTTGTTGATTTCTTTTTCCAGGCGTTGGGTTTCTTTTTCAAAATCAATGATGCCTTCCAAAGATACATAGATAACAGCACCGTCAACAATAGCGGCAGCAGCTGTTTTGGGGCGATTTTCGGATTCATGGACCGACAGTGATTCGAGTCTGGCAAGATCATTGATTATATCCTGGTAGGCCAAAATGGTGTTTTTGATTTTTGAATCCTGTGCTTGAATTTTTACATATAGTGGTTCAGACGGTGTAATGTTCATTTCACCCCGAACATTTCGGATGCCGGTTATAATATCCATTACAAGGGACATATCGGATTCGGCGGTTTCATCCGGTCTGATAAAGCTGCTATCCTGTTTTTCTGGTTCATATGACGCATTAAGAATCGAGTCTTTTGTGCCCGGAAGTTTATGCCAGATTTCTTCGGTAACAAAGGGCATGAAAGGATGAAGAATTATCAATGTATTTCGAAGGATTTGCCAAAGGATACCTTTGGTGGATTCCTTAGCGTCTTCCCCCATTTTTCCGTATAGTACCGGTTTGATAGCTTCCAGGTACCAATCACAAAACTCGTGCCAGATAAATTGGTAGAGTGCACTTGCCGCTTCGTTGAATTTATAGTTATCCAATGCGTTTTGCACAGTTTCGGTGACACGACAAAGGCGGGACAAAATCCACCGATCCGGGAGACTTTCAGGTTGAATACTGTCAGGTGCCCGGTCTATGTGCATCAGGGTAAAACGAGCTGCATTCCAAAGTTTGTTTACAAAATGGCGATATCCTTCCACCCGTTTTTCGGACATTTTGATATCCCGGCCCTGAGCTGCAAAAGCGGCCAGGGTGAAACGGAAAGCATCGGTTCCATATTTATCGATTACCACGATCGGATCAATGACGTTGCCCTTGGACTTGCTCATTTTTTTACCGTCTTCATCCCGCACCAGAGCATGAACGTAAACATCTTTAAACGGCACATCTTCCATGAAATGGATACCCATCATCATCATGCGGGCAACCCAGAAAAAAAGGATATCAAAACCGGTGACCAGAACACTGGTAGGATAAAAGGTCTTTAAAAGAGCCGTTTGCTCCGGCCAGCCCATGGTAGAAAATGGCCAGAGTGCACTGGAAAACCATGTGTCCAAAACATCTGTTTCCCGTACCAGATCTTTTGAGCCACAGGCACTGCATTTTGTGGGGTCTTCCATGGCTACAATGAGGTTTTGACAATTTTCACAGGACCATGCCGGTATCTGATGGCCCCACCAAATTTGCCGGGAAATACACCAGTCCCGGATGTTTTCCAGCCAATCATCATAGGTTTTGGTCCACATTTCCGGTATTATTCTGGTATTTCCCTTTTTAACTGCTGCAAGAGCCTTTTCTGCCAGTGGCTTTGTGCTGACAAACCACTGCAGCGATAAATTAGGTTCTACCACCGTTTTGCAGCGGTAGCAATGGCCTACACTATGGGGATGTGCTTCAATTTTGACCAGAAAGCCTTCCATTTTTAACGCTTCAACGATTGCCCGACGACACTCGAAACG
>SKZT01000327.1 GCA_007127235.1 Desulfobacteraceae bacterium | reverse complement strand
GGTCCTGGTTATTTTCAACCAGATCACTGAAAGCCGGAATCATCTGGGGAGACCTTGTTGCTCCCAAAGCTTTTGCTGCATTAACCATGATAAACGGGTCAGGATTCTTTAGTTCCGGGATAAGAAGGTCTGTAAAACCCTTAACATTTTCATTGAGAAGACAATCCAGTGCGGCAAGTCGAATGATCTCGTTTTTCTCCGTTAAAACCAGATCTGTCAGGGCTACGATTGCCTTCGTGTCCCCGATTTTTGCCAAAGCCTCAATGGCTCTTTGTTGCATGACCATATTCTGTTCTTTTAAAATAGAGGCAAGAGAATCGGTGGCACGACTATCTTTAATAGAGCCAAGGGCCCATATGGCGCGATCGCGAACCTGGTCATTAGGATCGTCTAAAGCCAGCTTTATAAGAGGTTCCACCACTTTGGGATCTCTGATCCTCGCAGCAACGGAAACCGCGTTTTCCCGAATTTCCCAATTTTCATGGCCAAAAGCATTGATTAAATTTTGAATGGAAGCATCTCTCGAAGTGGCAGGCGGTTGGGCACCTGCATCTGAATAGGATAGTAAAACGCCGCTCATACAAAAGATGAATAGAAAAACACCAGAAGTTATATTTTGCCGCATTTTTATGTCAATATGTCTTATCAAAAGGCTCAAGGATTAAAAAGGCTTAAATTGGTTCAGGGCTGAGCAAGAATTTTTCACCCCGAAACACCGGATCCGGAAATCGGCCGGGTTCAAATCAAATTCGACTATAGGGCATACAGGTCCTGCTTTCAATAAAAAAAGGAATTTGAACACATTAGTCGCGGTCTCTCGGGTTTTAAACACCGAGAGTTTATATTCAGGTGCAATGGAGCTAGGAGAGGAGCCTGTTTTCAAATATCCTTTGTAAAATTTGTCAACTACAGAGTTGTTTTTGACAACAATTTATTTCTGCTCCAAAACCCAATGATATTCAGCAGCCTTTCTATTTTTTTTATTAAATCCATCGATTTGATTTTCATGTAAATCAAGCCAGTTAAAACGTTATTATCAATATAAACAAAGAATAATAAAATTAAAAAAACAATAAATTATTAAATAACATATTTAAAAATTGCATACATAATACGGGTCATGAAATTTTCCGCACAAATTTAAACATCGAGTTATAAAAAGGAAAATTAGGGCGTGCTTTTTTGGTACAACAAAATAGCCTTTTTTTGGATATCATCCATGAATCGGCTTTTTTGATCATCAAACGTTTCTATTTCTGACTCAGTATAAACCAAAATATCAGTTGGAACGCAAATGGCTGATGCATCAAACAGGTTTGCTCTGGAAATGAAGGGCACGGAAGTCTGTTTAAGAATAATGATTATATCCAAATCACTTCCAACTCCCCACGTGTCTGTACATATTGAGCCGAAACAAACGATTTTAACGATACTCTCATCATCGGGTCCTATTGACTTTGCCCACAGTTTTGCTTCGTTCAATACTTTTTGCTTGTCAGGCCATTTGAGAATGGCAGAATTCAATGATCTCACCGGCATATTTGATGGCCTCATCGCTTTGCAGTTTTCCGTAATGTTCAAACGGTGCACCGGATGGATGTCCGTTGGCATATCTCGTGGGTATGTAAAAGGCATCGAGCACCCTGGCTTTGTCAAGAATTAACCCGGAAACAGCAACAGTTTCAGGTAATTCTTCCAGCAGCTTTCGGACAACATGTCCCCACGCTTCCTGGCCAAGAGAAAGGTGTAAGGATTTGACGGCTTTTTCCGCAGCCTGATGAGCGGCAAAACAGGCCCATTCGTGTCGCCCGGCTGCTTGGGAATCAATGGCCTGCTCTAAATCCCGTTGGGATTGGCGCATCCAGTCGTTTGAACGATTCGGCATTGGTTTTAGCCCTCCTGGAAATACTTTGAACAAAACATTATGAGGTGCCTGAACGAAAAGCCTTTTATTGGCTCTCCAGCCGGTGGTGTTTCAGTGGGTGGGAATAATAATACCGGGAGGGAAGTTTTCCTTCAGGCAATATGTAAATCTGAATCATAATATACAAATTTTTATGAAATGATCAATAATTAATTGTGGGGGTGGATTTATTTGCACTGCGGCGATTGTGAGACCGGAGGCGCAAAAGATGGCCTAATACTTGGGTTTGCGGGACTCAGCTATACGGTTAAAAACATGTAAAAAAAAGGTAGCTTTTTAACACCTTTTAATCTGTTATTGAAAAGCTAAGGGTAATCAACAGGTTTAAAAATTTTTTCGAACCAGAAAAAAAATAGATTTTGGTTAAAATTCAAATGATTATAAAATTATTAGTGATATAAACAAAACAATATTTTAATAACAAATTAAAAAAATAAATTATAAAATTTTAGAAAAACATCTTTTTTTAACCCCCCAAATAAGTGCAAATTTAAAAAAATCATTTGCAACTGTTTGATAAAAACGGTATAATTGTAAGGTTATGCAGCGTTTATATTGCTTGTGAACGCCGGCTTATATGCGGGCAGAAAAAAAACAGGAAATTGATATGGGAGTTTTATCTTCTTCGGTGTCCATAACCGGTTATAAAATTGATGGAAAACTTGAAGATCCGGTGATGGAAACCATGGAAAAAAAACTGAAACAGCATACTATCATGGAAATTGACGAAGAAGTTTCTGAAAAAGCCATTGGATGGACTTCTTTGGAAAATCCCTATGAACCTGATTTTGACGGGGCTTCATTTTGCATAGGGACCTATATGGTGTTCGCACTTCGGATAGATCAGAAAAGCATACCATCTAAAGTTTTGAAAAAATACTATACACTTGAGATGTCAAAATTGCTTTCTGAGAGTGGACGGAAATATTTGAACAAAACTGAAAAAAGGATGGTAAAAGACCGGGTTTATTCGATTCTTCTTAGACGATATCCTGCAACGCCCAAAGTGTATGATCTCATTTGGAACTATGAAGAAGGTTTTTTGTGGTTTTTCAGCAATCAGAAATCCGCAAACGAAGAACTCGAAACGCTTTTTTCCAAAACATTTCAGTTGAGTATGATTCGTCTTTTTCCTTATACCATAGCCGATCTGGATACGGGATTATCGGATTCGGAAAGGGAACAAGTCAACAAACTGTCGCCCACGCGGTTTTCGGAGTAATATATGTTGGATGTGTCGGTATCATACAATCGTTATAAATTTCTGGGACATGAATTTCTCACCTGGCTTTGGTTTTTGATGGAGAACAATCGTCCATTTTTGCAAAAAGAAGTTCCTGAGCTGACCTCTCTGGAGATTGGCAATCGTATTGTTCTTGAAAACAGATTAAACGAAGGCGTTGAAATTATCACCATAAAAGGTGATGAAGCCGGTTTTGAAGAGGCCATGCTTTCTTTGCGGAAGGGAGCTGTGGTGACCGAGCTTCACTTGTTGTTTGAGGCGGCTGATCAGCAATGGCAATTCAATTTGAAAGGAGAGAGTTTAAATGTCTCCAACCTGAAAACTCCAAAAACACAAACAGCTCAATCGCATGAGGATTTGGAGGGCGCGGTGCTGGAAAAAATATATCTTTTTGAAAAGGTGATAGGGCTGGTTAATATTTTGTACAAACATTTTGTCAAAATACGAATTTCCGATGAATGGAAACAGGGAGTGGTACCGGAAATCAAAAAATGGATTCATGCTTAGCAAGACAACTGTGAGCCAATGGGGAGCTTGACATGCAATTTACAATAAAAAAAGAAGACATTTTACATGTGCTCCAAAAAATTCAGGGACTTACCGGAAGAAGCACCAATCTGGAAATTACCCGGAACGTTTTGGTTAAGGCTTCGGGCGATGGTATAACCGTGACGGCTACGGATCTGGAAACGGGATTTGAAGGAAGTTATCCTGCAGTAGTGGAGGAAGAGGGTGTTATTGCCATTCATTCCAGAAAATTTTATGAGATTGTCAGAGATTTCCCCAGTGAGCAAATTCATCTTGAGGAGCTTGATAATAGATGGGTGGAAATTGGTAATGAGGCAGTACAATATAAGATAGTATGCGCAAACCCGGACGATTTTCCCGAGACTTTTTTTGCCGAAGATATTCCGTCTTTTGCAATAGAATCCATGGCTCTAAAAAAAATGATTGAGAAAACTTTGATGATTGCCTCTGATCCCAACGACAGCAGAGCCCATATGAGCAGCACTTTTCTCGAAAAAATTTTTGATGAACAGGTCAATAAAATCCGCCTGGTTTCCACAGATGGCAGTCGGCTGGCGTTGGCTGAATACATTATGGATAAAGAAAGCCCAATGCCTCCCGAATCAGAAGTGTTGATCCCCAAAAAAGAACTGGGGGAAGTTGTCAAGTTTTTGGACTCAGAAGATATGGTTAAGGTTGGCATTGAGGATAATCGGCTTGTGATTAAAAAAGATAACGAAACAATTATTGTAAGGTTGGTAGAAGGAGAGTTTCCAGCATACCAGTCCATTTTAAATCCTGAAACCAAACATATTTTCAAAGTAAATCGTGAAAAATTTTTAATGATGCTCAAAAGAATGTCGATATTATCATCCCAGGATTACAAAGCAGCGATGTTCAGTTTCGAAGATAAACGCCTGAGAGTTACCACCACCAATCCGGATATAGGCGAATCCACAGAAGAGATAGAAATTGAATTTGAAGGAGAACCACTTGAAATTTCATTTAATCCGAAATTTTTTATCGAGAGCTTAAACGCCATAGAAGATGACAAAATCACGGCTAAAATCGCGGATCAGAACAGGCCATGCCTTGTGGAAGGTGAAAATGACAGAACTTTTTTAAGTGCAATTATGCCCATGAGGCCCTAATGGAAAACATATATAACGAAGGAAGCATACAAGTATTAGAAGGACTGGAGGCGGTCCGAAAACGCCCGTCCATGTATATTGGAAATGTCGATGTGGAAGGGCTTCATCATTTGGTGTACGAAATTATCGACAACAGTATCGATGAAGCGATGGCTGGGTATTGTGATAAAATTAATGTGGTGATTCACACCGATAACAGTGTCAGCGTAGAGGATAATGGAAGAGGAATTCCCATCGGTGTTCATAAGGTTGAACAGGTTCCGGCTCTTGAAGTCGTTATGACAAAACTACACGCCGGTGGAAAGTTTGATAATCATTCTTATAAGGTATCCGGCGGACTTCATGGCGTGGGTGTCAGTGTCGTTAACGCTTTGTCGTCGTTTTTGGAAGTAGAGGTCTATACCGATTCGAAAATATATTATCAAACTTATGCAAAAGGAAAAAAGACCTGTGAACTAAAAGTGATTGGAGAGACCAAAAAAAGGGGCACAAAAGTAAGGTTTTTTCCAGATACCACCATTTTAAAGAATGATAATTTTGACTATGAGGTCATATGCCGAAGAATTCGGGAACTGGCTTTTTTAAATGCAGGTTTGCAAATCAGCATCGAAGATGAACGGTCGGATAAAAAAGAAGTATTTTTGTACAAGGGAGGAATTGTTGAATTTGTCGAATACCTGAATAGACGAAATACCCCCCTGCACAAACCCATCTTTATAGAAGGCACCAAAAATGATGTTCAAATTGAAGTGGCGATTCAATACAATGAGACATTTACGGAAAAAATGTTTTCATTTGCAAACAATATCAATACTGTTGAGGGCGGATTTCATCTGGTGGGGTTTAAAACCGCTCTTACCCGTTGTATCAATCAATATGCCGCCAATGAAAAACTCATCAAGAATTTGAAAACCAAAATAAGCGGGGATGATGTCAGAGAAGGGTTAACGTCTGTTATCAGTATCCGGATAAAAGATCCACAGTTTGAGGGACAAACCAAAACAAAACTGGGTAACAGCGAAGTTAAAGGTTTTGTAGAATCTTTGATCAACGAAAAGCTCGGTGCATTTTTTGAAGAAAATCCCTCGGTGGCAAAAAAAGTCATTTTAAAAGCCATCGATGCTTCAAGAGCTCGGGATGCAGCCAAAAGAGCCAGGGATCTTACAAGAAATGCCAGTTCCATGTTTGATGCGACACTTCCGGGCAAGCTTGCAGAATGCCAGGTGGCCGATCCGAATTTGAGGGAAATCTTTCTTGTAGAGGGTGACTCTGCCGGAGGCAGTGCCAAACAGGGACGAGACCGGAAATTTCAGGCGATTCTTCCTTTAAAAGGAAAAATCCTCAACGTTGAAAAAGCAAGGTTCGATAAAATTTTAAGAAGTGAAGAAATTAAAAACATCATTACCGCATTGGGAACCGGTGTTGGAAGTGAGGAATATGACGTAGAAAAGATCAGATATAAAAAAGTTATTATCATGACTGACGCCGATGTTGATGGTTCTCACATCCGGACCTTGTTATTGACTTTTTTCTATCGACAAATGAGAGAACTCATTGACCGTGGCTATCTCTACATTGCTCAGCCGCCATTGTTCAAGGTTGGAAAAGGAAAAAGTGAATTTTTTTTGAAAGATGAAAAACAGTTCAATGAATATATCCTGAAACGGGCCGCGGAATTTAAACGGGTCAAAAATGCCAATGATGATGTATTTTTTTCCGAAAAAGACCTGTTTCTTTTTATGTGTAATCTTACAGAATATTTGATGTCTGTCGGCAAACTTGAAAGAGGCGGAATTAAAGCATCTCTTACTGAACTGCTCATCAGGGAAGGCGTGGAAGGCAAGGCCTTTTTACAGAATCAGGAGAATATGCTCAACCTCGCTAATATACTTAACGATAAGGGATTTAATGCGAAAAAGCCTTTATGGAACCCGGAGCGGGAAATTTTTGAAATTATCATCGAGCCGGCACAACCAAAAGACGTCTTTTCAGCCGATGAAACCATGAAAGAAATGCATACCTTTAAAATCGGGAGAAGTTTGATATTTTCCAAAGAATATCAAAAAGCTCTGGTCGTTGGAAAAAAAATATTTCCCCTGGATTATCCTCCCTTCAAGGTTTATCCAAAAGACAAAGATGATAACCCCGTTATCATTGACAACAAAAAAGAGTTGTTGGCCCATCTTATTGAGGAAGGTAAAAAAGGAATCGGTATACAGCGATATAAAGGTTTGGGAGAAATGAACCCAAGCCAGTTGTGGGAAACCACCATGAATCCTGAAAAAAGAAATCTTCTCCAGGTTAAAGTTGAAGATGCCGTGGATACCGATGAGGTTTTTACCGTTCTCATGGGTGACGCAGTAGAGCCAAGAAGGGAATTTATTCAAAACAATGCACTGGAAGTCAGCATGCTGGATATTTAATGTCTGAAGGAAAACCCCTCTCCCTTTGGGCTGTTCTTAGTACACACTTGGCACAGTGTGTGGTATTTCTCTTTTTGACTCAGATCGTGGGAACGAGGTTACAAAAGATTATTGCAAATGTTCCACCCTTTGGAAAAGGGGGGACTTAGGACACGCTTGACACAGTGGGTAGTTCAAGTGTGCGCAAAAACCAGCCCAAAGGGAGCACCAGAGTTTCCGGGCAGGTTCCAAAAAACTGAAGCTTTTAGCAGCAACTCCAGGAGTGAAAACAGGTTTATAAGCTCAGGAGGTGAGAAAGATGCCGGAATATTTGACCAAAGAAGAAGCGGATGGCTTTTTTCAGGATGTAAAGGACCTTTTTCGGGATACGGATCAGAAATTTAAAGACACGGATCGGAAATTTAAAGACACGGATCGGAAGTTCAAGGAAACCAGAGAATTATTAGACAATATATCCCGTAAAATTGGAGAGCTGGGCAACAGGCTGGGTGAGTTTGTTCAGGAGATGGTTCGTCCGGCTGTGGTGCGCTTGTTTCGGGAACGCGGACTTGATGTTCACATGGTTCTTCCCAATGTTTACGTTTTGCGGGACAATGAGTCCATGGAAATTGACCTTCTGGTAACAAATGATGACGTGGCATTGGCAGTGGAATGCAAAAGCCGTCTTGATGTTGATG
>SKZT01000302.1 GCA_007127235.1 Desulfobacteraceae bacterium | reverse complement strand
TAATCTTTGAATCAATTTTCATCCTCATTTTAATGAGCGATCATGCAACCATCTACAATTTAAGGGCCCTTGATCCATCGAAATAGAGATTGAGGCCGTAAATGGCCTCAATCACATCTGCTTTTGTAATCACGTTGTCGATTACTGCCAGGTATTTTAACGATAGAAGTTAAACAGAGAGAACAAAGGAATCTTTTTCCAGGTTGGCGATTTCATATCGGGAAAGTTCCTCAACATCATTTCGGCAAAAGCCGGGCACGGAGTGAAGCTTTTCAGCGCTATCCACATCGGTTCTTCCATCTTTTAGATTCCGGCCTCTGCCCATAGGCGTTAACCTAAGGGAAGGTGCAGCAAGTCCCCTTTTGGTAAACTGGTCTTTACCCTTTCTTTCTTATGTTAATGTCATTGAATCATCCCTCGTTCAGTATCACTAACTCTCCAAATTCCGAGAAACATCCCCGACCGGGGTTAGGTTTTCTAGCCGGTGGTTTTTAACCACCGGAGAATCACCCTCAAAAATAAGTCCCGGAGGGACGATGTTAATTTACGTCACTGATAGGATGGTTGGCCGTTAGTTAAATAGGCGCCTGCCTAATGAAAACAAGGATAGACACATCGTCCCTCCGAGACTTAAAAATCATAACTTGCACCGGTGGCTAAAAGCCACCGGCTAGATAGCCTTTTCCCTCCGGGAAATCTGGCTTTCCGAAAACACCAGATAATTTTTTCCTTGCGGGTGTCCATGAGTTTCCCCCGCTGTGTCATGTGTGGGTAAAGACCAGATCAAATCAGGGGCAGAAATTCCTTGATGATTAAAAGGTCCATTTTGCCGTCGCCGAGAGAGGCATGGGGGGTCAGGCGGGGAAAACTGCCAGCCATGGAACTGTTCAGTATCATGAAAAGGAAAATTTTCCCGGCAAAAGCCTCACCGCCGTCCACCTTCACCTGAACTTCTACAGGCTCAACGGCGGAGAGCTCCGCCAGGCCCTTCAGGTAATAGGCCAGGCGACCCAGGTTTTTTTTGAGCCTGCGGTCGGTGCCGTGGGCCACTTCGCACAAAAAGCCCGCTGCCGGGTTATGGATGATCAAGGTTTTTCCCATCCCCCTTCTCCCCTCCTTCTTAATCCCTCACCAGCTGCAGAAGCTCCCTGATTTCCTCGCCGTTCTCCTTGTAATCATCCTCTTCCAGAGTACCAATTTCCGAGCCGTGGCGCCCCATGACCTCCATCAGAAAGATGAAGCGGCGCGCAAAGCCTGCCAGCTAATCCTTCAGCATCAGGGTTATCCTTTTAACCCCCTCCAGGCGCTCCCTGTGTCTGACCCTGGTCTTTACCCACACAAGTTTATTGAACCCTTAGCTTAACGTCGGTACAGCCGGGGTATCACCAGACTTGTGTATAACGACGAGGGCGCTGCCCTGGGCTGCATTATGTATCGACCTTTCAGGCCTCCTTTACCTTGCAACCTGCGAATCCTGCCCTGAAAGGGCTATGCATACATAGCCTAAGAAAGCGTGTAATATCAATAATGGTATCGAAGCTGAGCAAGCAGGATGGAATCGGCAGATACTTTGTAGGCTAATCTGTGCTCTTCATTAATGCGGCGCGACCAGTATCCTGACAGCGCATGTTTCAACGGCTCTGGTTTACCGACTCCTTCAAAGGGGTTACGCTTGATTTCCTTAATTAGGGTATTTATACGGCGGAGGATTTTCTTATCTGTTTTTTGCCAACATAGATAGTCCTCCCATGCATTATCTGAAAATATGAGCTTCAATCCAAAAGCTCTCTTTCGGATCCACGACCTTCTTCGAGTTGGGCAATGGATTCAATGAGTCGCCTGGCGTTTTTGGGAGATCGTAAAAGATACGCTGTTTCTTCCAATGCTTCATAGTCCTCAAGCGACATAATGACGACCGAATCGGATGTTTTTCGTGTGACGATAATGGGAGCATGGTCCTGGCAAACCTTTTCCATAGTTTTTGCTAAATTTTGCCGTGCAGCTGTATATGTTATAGCTTTCATATGACATCTCCTTTATTGTACAGTATAACGTACAACTGATTATGGTTTGAGTCAACACAAAAATTTAAACCCAGCCCGTTGGAGTCGGGCACTCGTTTTATAGCACGTCTTCCACATGGCCGAAAAGCTTCCTTTCCAAAAGGTTTTCATCCAAAGCCGCGCAATTTACTTTTATAAACGGGCTTTGCTTTCGCAAACTTCCCTCGTGAATCGCACGGGCAAACAGCTCTTTTCCCGTACCACTCTCTCCGCTGCTTATTACCGGAATGTCGGTCAAGGATAGGTTGACAATCAGCACCCAGCTCGCCCCTTTTCAAAAAAGCGGAATTCGGATCATTCAATTTAAAACAGATTGAAAAAAACAAAAATATGGTTTACTTTGATGTAAATTTCAGAAAAAAAGTCCATAGAAGAAATGGAAAAACATGATTGATATAAAAGAATTAAATCCGGAATTCATCACGGACAAAGAAGGTAATAAAAAAGCAGTGGTCCTTTCCATCTCCGATTTCCTGGAATTGATGGAAGATCTTGAAGACTTGGCTGTCATTGCCGAGAGAAAAAACGAGCCGACCATTTCCCATGAAGACCTATTGGCAGAGCTCAAAAACGATGGCATCTTATAATGTCAGATGGAAACTCTCTGCCAAAAAAGAACTGAAAAAATTACCGAAAGAGACAATTTTAAAAATATTGGCGACAGTTGAAAAATTGCCTGAAAATCCATTCCCGAAACAGTGCCGCAAGCTTGCAGGATCGGAACGTAGTTACACAATCCGCTCAGGTAAGTATCGCATCGTCTATTCAATCCTGTCCGCTGAATTAACAATCGAAATCCAGAGAATTGGGCACCGGAAAGATATTTACAAAAATCTAACATGAGGCCCTATGCCATAAATTTCCCTTGTCTTTACCCCGATAATCCCGAGGTTAAAAGGGTACGTTCGCCACATGGAAAGATAAGGGCAACATCTGTGCGAGAATCTGTGTGATACATTCATTTCAAAATGTGCCATAACCGGTTAAAATCGGAAAAAGTTGAATAGGGAAATCCTTTATTTAAAGCATGTTACGGTAAAATAAGGAATATGGGAAACCCGAAGGCGGTGCCTGAAAATCCCCGTGTCGACAGTTCGATTCTGTTCCTTGCACTCAAAAAAATCTGCTATATCACGTATCGAAAATCATGCTGAAGATATCCGCCTCTCAACTTTGGTGAATTATGCGCAAGCGGTTGGTAAAAACCTTCATCTCGAAGTGGTCTAAGGGCATCAAACCATGCACTGGTGCAGGCGCGAGGGGGCGGCGTGCTATGCAGAAGAGGCCCTATCAGCCCGCAAGTCACTGCCACGCGCCGCACAACTACACGTTCGACAGGAAGGAGGAAAATATGAATACTCAAACCCGTTTCTAAATTATCGGTCGGAGATATACGGAAAAGTATAATCTCCTCCTTCTATCCTTGCCATAACCATTTTCTGAAAATCTGTAGAATATAAACCGGTCGAAACCTGTAGGGGCGGGTTCCAAACCCGCCCTCGTTCCAAATTCCCCGAGTTTTGGATTGTGCCATATACATTAGGTTGCCTCAAGCGTCATTCGATTTGTGTAACCAGTGAAAATTTTTATACCCCTGTTCCCACGCAAAGTATGGCAACGAAAAAAATGCAAAAGCACAGCTTTTGCACTCCTTCAACAAGTCGCCCCAAAATCCTTTATAATTACGCCTCTTCGATGCTTTTCAATAATTCATTTGCAATATGGGAACTTTCAATGCGCATGATGCTTTCCTGCGCATTGCCGTAGCTTAGCAGGTTGATACTGCCATACCACACAATCTTTTGATCCATAATGGCAAATTTCTGATGGATATTTGATTTAAGGACAATAGTTATTCCGTTGCTGGTCAGCAAACTCAAGGTATTTTGTAAGGATAAGTGATCCTTTTCTGCAAAATCCTCTTTCGGCCGGGTTACAACGATGACGCGGACATTTATGCGGGTTTGGATTTTTAAGTGCTGCGTCATTTGATGAGTACGTCTTTTTCTGACAAACGGGCTTACGATGACAATCTCTCTTTTGGCAGCAAGCACATCCTGATTGAAAACAGGTAAGAAGTTATCTTTATTGAATATGATATCCATGGATGAATCCACGGACTCACCGGCTTTGGCTTTATATCCCATGGAGGCGTATCCGTTGAGCCGTTTTTGATACATTTTTTCCAGCATCTTTACCTGGATATCAACATAATCGTAAATTCGAACTTCCTTTTTGGTTGTGAACAGACGGTGGAGCCTTCCGGCATATTGCTGCAACGTACCTTTCCATGATATCGGCATGGCTAAAAATAGCGTATCGAGGCGAGGTTCATCAAAACCTTCGCCAATAAAATGCCCCGTAGCCACCAGTATGAAGTTTTTGTTTTCGGCAATATTTTTTAGTTCCTGAAAAGCTTTCTGCGTTGTTTTTTTGCCCATACCACCCATAAGTGTAATGACTTCCGGAACTTCTTTCTTCAGTTTTCGGGCAAGCAGTTCAACATGTGCGGTTCTAAGCGATAAAACAATGCAGTTTCTGCCCTGATGATAATTTTTCAGCACATCTTCGATGATTTGCTGATTCCGGAATTCGCTTTCCATAATTTCGGTGTATAAATCCTGGATGGGCACCTCTTTTTCGTCACAGTTCAAAGGAATCCTCAAAGAGGTAAATCGCGGAACGATGAAGTGGTCGAACGGCCTGTTTTCCGCCTGTTTTTTGGGATTATCCCGAAAACGGATGGGGCCGCAATGCATGAACAGAATCGGATGGTGCCCGTCTTTTCTTACAGGCGTGGCAGTCAACCCATAAACATATTTTGCATTGGCCCTTTTAAGAATTTGTTCATAGGTGAATGCTGATGCGTGATGGCATTCATCGGCAATGATCATGCCATAATTTTTCACGAATTCTTTGACCTGCCCCTGCCGGCTCAGCGATTGCATCACGGCAATATCCACAATGCCGCTTAACGCGTTTTTACCTGCACCAAACAGACCGATGACACTGCTTTCCTTTTTTCGCCCCCTTTTATTTGTTGTGGCTGCAGGCACTTCCGGCAGTGGTTCATTTACAATTAAAAATTCCATCAGCTTTTGTTTCCACTGCGAAAGCAGGCTGACCTTGTTTACCAAAATCAAGGTATTCACTTTTTTTTCAGCAATCAGCTTGATTGCCACAATCGTTTTTCCAAAAGCCGTGGTGCCGGAGAGTATTCCGGTATCGTCCTGCATCAGGCTTTGCAGAGCTATGGTTTGTTCATCTCTTAGTTGTCCGTTGAATTCCACATCAATAGGATTTCCTGCGAACGTTTTATCGAAAAACCTGATATCAATTCCAAGTCCTTCAAGTTCCTGAAACAAATCGGGTTTGCATCCTCTCGGCAGACACAGGTATTCTTTTGTTTCATCCGCGCAGGAAATCACCCTTGGATGTCCATAGGTCGGCAACCGCATGGCTTGCTGTCTGTAAAACATTGGATTTTTAAAGGACGCGAGCCTTTTCAACTTGTTCAAAGCCCTTTGAGAAATCCCCGCCTTCGGAACAAAGACCATGTTGGCTTTTACAATATCGATTCGCCTGGGAAAGTCAAAGGCTTGAACTTTAATCTCTTGTTTATTAGATTCCCAGGGCTTTTCCTCTTGCTCATCAATTTTTAATACGCCCAGTTCATGACCGGGACAGAGTTCCGTGATAAGAGGGTCAAGCTGGTTTTCGGACAACTTTTGGATGGAAGATAAAAATGCCCATTGATCATCATAGGCCTGAAAATTTTCATCAATGAATTCACTGCTTGCATTTTTTCTGGCAGATTTTTGCAGCGGCAACGCAATCAAATTTCCCAATCCTCCTCTGGGCATGGTGTCCTGACTGGGAAAAAACCTGTCATATGATTTAAACCTAATCTCATATCTTTTGCTCATAGCACAAGTAAGCAGCGCGGTGCCGAATTTGCGGGCAAGAGCAGCGGATGTGCGATTTTCAAAAAAGAACCAAACATGACCACCGTTTCCGGACCTTGATCGTTCGACAGCAATAGGAATTTTATACTCTGTGCAAAGATCTCTCAGAACAGAGATATCGCTTTGCCAATCTGTCTCATCGAAATCAATCGCCAAAAAACAGCAGGTTTCATCGGGATACATTGGATAAATGCCGGCAACAATATTTCCCCGCAGGTGATTTTCGATCACATCTTCATCTAAAGCGGCGTACAACCTGTTTTGGCATTTGGAACAGGGAATTTTGGGTTTGCGGCATAACTCCTTTTGCCATTGATTGATGCAAACTGGCGAATATCCCGATGTACCTTTGCGTTTATTTTCCCATCGCTTCGCGTAGACATCCTCACGGCATCTGAACAGGGACATGAACAGGCGAATCTTTGATAAAGTATCCGATCTGGTGTTCACATATGAAAAGAAGTCTTCTTCCGGCAGTTTATCGCTGCGTTCATTGTTTGTTTCAATCTCAGATGCACTCTTCGGAAGAGAGCCTGGCTTCGCCAGCCCGAGAAGGGCTTTCAAATGACTGTTTTCTTCGGATAAGCGATTTTTCTCTTCTAACAGAATATTGTATTTTTCAAGTAATTCCATATAATCCATAACTATACCCATGGGCCTGGCGCAGACCACCTTAATGGTTCCATGACGCTGCTGATACAACATGCGAAATCTGAGTCGTGATATTATGCGACTGGCAATAAGTAGATAATATGAATGGTTTCATCAAAAACAGGAGATTGTCATACATAATCTGCTCCTTTCATTAAAAAATTGTAATGGGTGTCTTGGATTTAAGAGATGTGGCAAGAAATAATGCCCCCCTTGTTTGTCTTTCTTCTGCTTTTTTATACATTAAAAAACAGAACATGGTCACGAAAAAACCATACGGTCTGTTTGAAACCGACAAAAAGAAAGTTTTTCTCATTTTTAAAAACCCACCCATTTGCACCGAGAAAATTCCAAAATTCAAAAGTCCCCTTGCAAAGCGCGTATAAGACCAGATACGGTGCTGGAAATAAAAAAGTGTTGATTTGAAAAGGCGAATAAATTAACGTGAAAAGCTGATGGAACGTTATTTCGACGACCATGTCTATGTGGCCGACTGGATAGCAACCATTTTCATGGTACGCCTGCCCATGGGATTTGAAAGGATGAATAAAAAATGCAGGAACGAAGCTCCAAGGGATTTAAGAAAATAGACGCGTTGGACAAGATGATCGAAAAAATCACAGTCGATGCTTACGGAGATGATGAGCAGCTCCAGGCCTTTCGTCATGCATTCGAGGACAATGTTGCCTTGCCTGCCGACGGATTTGTCATCGGAGAACCGGTTTCGGTTATAGGTGTTGACTATGACGGTAACCAGCGACGCGGTTTGACGGCAAGATGCCGACGCGATGACGGGTACGAATATGCCGTGGCGGTCTGCGATGTCATGTTGCCACAAACATCGGCAGGGGCACCCTATATCGCCGCCTACCGGAAGTGGCTCAACCTCGAACCTTACCCTGCTGAAACGCAGAAACCCTCCCCACGCGGGCGGCAGCACAAGGTAGCAGATGATGAGATCGACATGAGCAAACCCGTCGAAATGGTTGCCCTCGCAGTCAAGGAGCGCACCGTTCGGTGCCGGTTGCTGGAAAGTGACCGGGTCCTTACCCTGCGCTCAACCCGCCTTTGGGAAGTGGTGCCCGGTTCCATTCTCACGGTAACGCCCAGAAAACAGTGGCGCTTCAGCGGACATCCCTATCTATCCGGGGATATCCAGTCGATTCGAATCGACGTGAAGGCCCTTGATCTGATACCCCTTGGGCTTGAATATATGGACATGTGGGACCCCAATAGAGAGTATTGGGGAGACGAAG
>SKZT01000069.1 GCA_007127235.1 Desulfobacteraceae bacterium | reverse complement strand
TGCATTCCAGGTGATACACTCAGCATACCGCACAAGTTGAGAGACTCATCTGTCTGTTGCAAAAGCTCCCGATTTGCTTCTTCAAGTGCCTGCATCTTAAAGGCGCGACTCAAAATAATTTCCAGGATATCCGGGTCTATGGGTTTTTCACAATAATCGGCAGCCCCCAGCTTCACCGCCTGAAGGACGGTATGCTGCTGTGTGTTACCGGTAATAACAACAACCTTGGTGTGCGGCGCAAGGGTGGGTAGATCTTCAAGTATTTTAAGGCCTTCCTCGGAGGTGTCCGGATGCGGGGGAATTCCCATATCTAGGGTTGCAACAGGAAAGGAGCCTGAACCGAGCAGTTTCCGAGCCGTCTTTGCATCGCCTGCAAAAGACAGATCGTAAGTTTCGCCTAAAGACCACTTAAGCTGCTGAGCTATCGAATGGTCATCTTCGATTATTAAAAGCCGGTCTTTTTTCATGCCACATCCCTTAATTCTTGCCAATCAGCAAATGAAATAATCATCCTGGGAATTTGGAACGAGGGCGGGTTTGGAACCCGCCCCTACAAGTTTACACCGCGCGGTACTCTATCAACCAAGGCAATATTACCAGTTTTTCCATTTACTTATATTTGAAGGTCATAAAAACAAACACCAGAATCATAATAACCAATATCAAAGCGGTAAAAGAACCTGGTTCCATCTTTTTCCTCCTTTCTTTCTTCCTTTACTTATGTTTTCGCCATCTTGGGTGCCTGATACCATATTTTTTGATTTTATAGTTAAGCATTCGCGGACTTATTCCGAGCTGCTTTGCCGCATCTTTTTGAATCCATAGATTTTCTTTAAGCGATGAAAGGACCTTCTGCTTTTCTTCCCTCTCCGGCAAATCCGTATGGGGAGGCATACAGTTAACGGGATCCAGCTCTGAACAGGGAGATGGAAGGGCAATGGGATTTGAGATCATGGTAACGCTTTTGGAACTAATAATGGGGGAATCTTCAATAATGATAGCCCGCTCGATAGTATTTGAAAGTTGGCGGATATTACCCGGCCATGAATAAGCCTTGAACAAATCAATCACTTCACTTGAAATGGCTTTATTTTTTTTTCTTAAAGTTTGACAGTGCTTTTGTAAAATTGAATACACCATGGGTTCAATGCAGTCCGGACGATCCCGTAAGGGAGGCAAGGATACGGAGAGAACATTAATACGATAGTACAAATCCTCTCTGAATTTTCCTTCCCTGACAAGCGCTTCCAGATTTTGATTGGTTGCGGCAATAATCCGGACATCCACGTTTATGGTTTGATTGCCGCCGACACGCTCAAAGGCCTTTTCCTCCAGGACCCGAAGTAATCTGACCTGCAAATGGATACTCAGATCACCAATTTCATCCAAAAATATGGTGCCTCCCTGGGCTTGCTCGAACCTGCCGATTCTTTGTTTGTCAGCACCGGTAAAAGCACCTTTTTCATGGCCGAACAATTCACTTTCAAGAAGGTTTTCCGGAATATTACAACAGTTGATCTGAACAAAGGGTCTTTTTTTCCGCGGGCTGTTAAAGTGAATCGTACCGGAAAGAAAACTTTTTCCAGTACCGGTTTCACCGGTAACCAGAATCGTTGAATCGGTTTTTGAATATTTTTTTAAAACATTTATGACTGACTTCATGCTTGGGCTGAAAGCAATGACCCTGTCAAAATCATAAATAAAAGATTCCTTTCCTCTGTGATAATCGATTTCTTTTTTAAGGCTTCCACTTTCCATGGCCTTGCTGAGCACAAGATTGATTCTTTCTGCTGTAAACGGTTTGGGAACAAAGTTTGTAGCTCCCTGTTTAATAACATTTACAATAAGATCCGCTCGTTCCTCTTTACTGGTAACTACCACAGGGGTGTGCGGAAGTGCCGAATTAATATAATTTAAAAGATCAAAAGAATTGTGAATAGTAAGGTCCATATCTAGAAAAACGGCGTCATAATATTGGGATCCCAGATTGTTAAAAATATCTTCCCCATTGGGCCAAAAACTAATATTCCATAATTTTCCAAAATTTTTTGAGAAAAAAGTGCGCCACGTTTGATCTTCATCTAAAATAAGAATTTTATACATTAACTATCCAATATTATTTTATATATTAAATACATTTTTGAGTTTTTTCAGATTTTTGCATATTTTCGATTATATGACAAGGGGTTTGCTAATAACTCTGAGAAGTTACATCAACGCCCTGCTTTTATTGCATCCGCACATAAGCTCCAGGGGCATCCATAATTGGAAAGATTCCTTCTTCAGGATTTTCCATTGCCGGGGGAAATTTTTTGCCGCTGGAATTTTTTGCCAGCCAGTCAGACCAGGCCAGCCACCAGGACCCCTTTTTAACAGGGGTTATTTTCTTCCATGTATCGGGATCCATATATTTTTCACCTTCTTTTCGTGTGGAAATTTGATAGGTGCGGCGGGGATGATTGGGTTCACTGATGATTCCCGCATTATGTCCTCCGCTGGTCAGGACAAAAGTGACCTCCTCGGCATCCGAGGACAGATTGAACTTATAAACCGAGCGCCATGGGGCTACATGATCGCTGACGGTAGAAACAAAGAATGCCGGGCAGTGAATATCGCTGAGCACTACAGGACGGCCATCCACCTGGTACCGACCGCATGCAAGTTCATTTTTCAAGAATAGTTTTCTCAGGTATTCACTGTGCATTTTGTATGGCATACGCGTGGCATCGGCATTCCATGCCATCAGGTCAAACATGGGCTGCCTTTTGCCCAACAGGTATTCATTGACCAGCCTTGACCAAATCAGGTCGTTTGATCTCAGTAACTGAAACGCTCGGGACATTTGCCTGGTATCCAGATATCCATGCAACCACATTTGCTCTTCAAGATATGTGACCTGGCTTTCATCAATAAAGAGCATCAACTCTCCGGCCTCGGAAAAATCTGTTTGTGCCGCAAGCAAAGTGATACTTTTCAAACGGTCATCTCCTTTTCCGGCCATGTCGGCAGCGGCAATGGCAAGCAGAGTGCCTCCCAGACAGTAACCAACCCCATGGATTTTTTCATTGGGCACAATTCTGGAAACAATGTCAAGGGCGGTCATGGCCCCGTCTTTGAGATAATCATCCATACCCTTGTCGCGATCCTCGGATCCGGGATTTTTCCAGGAAACCATAAACACGGTATGGCCTTTATCCACCAAAAATTTTACCAGGGATTTGTTTGGAACAAGGTCCAGGATATAATACTTCATTATCCAGGCAGGGATAATCAAAACCGGCTCCGAATAGACCATTTTGGTTTCAGGTTCATACTGGATCAATTCAATCAGTTCGTTTTTGAATATAACTTTACCTGGAGTCATAGCCATATTTTCTCCAACCCTGAATTTTTCAGCACCTTTGGGCTTTTTTCCTTCCAGTTTGCGACGGGTGTCTTCCATAAAATTCACCCAGCCCCTTAAAAGGTTCGCTCCCTGTTCTTCCACAGTAACCTTTAAAACGTCGGGATTTGTTAAAACATAATTGGTAGGGGAAAAAATATCCAAAAGCTGGCGTGCAATAAACGATATAACCTCTTCATGGTGGCACGAAACACCTGGTACCTCGCTTGTGGCTTTTTGCCACCATTTTTGTGTCAGTAAAAATGTCTGGGAATAAATGTTAAACGGCCAATCTTTCCACCCCCCGGATTCCCATCGCCTGTCCCTCCTCGGCGGTTCCACACACAAAGCACATTCAGGCTCAAGACTACTTTTGATACTGTATTTTAAACATTTTACCTGTTTTTCAAAAAGCTCTTCCAATAATTCCATTTGCTTTCCAGGAGAATTCGCCAGATGAATGGCCCAATCAAAATAAGCCAGCATTAACGCCGTCGGAGACAATCCGGCATCAAATCGCGCCTGAACAGCATGCAGAAAAAGATCCAGACGTTCAAATCTTTTAGATTTTTGCTTTTCCATGATTGACAATCTCCTTTTATAAAATATAAGCTGAAAATTCAATTTTCCTGATAGAAAATATGCTTTGCAGATAAATTTTTAATCGGTTACCTTTAGCATTATTTAAGGATTTTTAAAATGGAAGATAAAATTATCACCTGTGTTCAGTGTAATGATTCTTTTGTATTTCATGCTAAAGACAGACAGCGTTTTATATCCCTTGGTTTCGATGAACCTACAAGATGTCCCCACTGCCGGAAAAATAAATTCAAACACCCAAAATCCGAAGACCCCTGGAAAAATAAAGGTCGAAAAAAGCATTCCAGAAGAAAAAATTCAAGAGATTACGACGACGCAATATAGTGTCTTTCCGAAAACTCCACTCCCTCCGGGCTGGTCCTTACACACACATGACAAACTGGGCTGGGGGGAGGGAAAGATAACCTTGATATCATTCACCTCCACCCCAGGACTCCCCATAGGGTCTATTTATGCTGGTTTTGATACCACAAGTGATAAAATCCCGGCGGGAGCAATCCCAGTGCTTTATCCATGCTCAGATCAAGCAGATTGAATGTTTTTGAGCCAATGTTCATGGTAAGTGGATTATAATAATTGTCATCGGGATAATGGCTTCTTCGGTACACCACGACCCTGGCATTTTCAGGGAGACCGCCAAGTTTTTTGATATCATCCAGGGCATCCTGCATATAGCCGATACGATCCACCAGGCCGATTTTTTCAGCATCATCGGCCATCATAATTTGTGCAGAAGCCACATGGGAAAGCTTCTCCCCTGCTATTTCACGGTGCTTGGATACCAACTCGACAAAACGGTTTCCCATTTTATCCACCACTTGCTGAATAATTGCTTCCTCTTCAGGAGTAGTTTCCCGAAAAAATGCGCCCATGTCCTTATTTTCACCTGATTTATTCACGTTGACCCTTAATCCGATCTTTTCCATGAGCCGGGTCAGATCAGGCCGAATAAAGACAACACCGACCGAGCCTGTCACTGTTGTAGGATGGGCAATAATTAAATCGGCCGGCAGCGCAATATAATAACCGCCGGATGTAGCGACATCCATTAGAAGCGCCACTATTTTTATATCTTTTCGTTCCTTGAATCCTTTGATTTCATGATAAAGAATATCGCTGGCAGTCACCGTGCCTCCCAATGTGCAAATCTGCAAAATAACCCCTTTGACATTTTTATCCTCCTCAGCTTTTTGCAGCTGCGAAACGACTTCTTGCAAAACACTTGGCTTGACAACCAGCAATCCTTCATCGGGTTTACCCGAAATAATTCCCCGAACCGGGATAACCAGAATTTTTTCCCTGGCGTCTCCCTCAAGGGTAAACTCCTCAAGTGCATCGGTTGCATCGGTAAACAGTTTGATTTCAGGGGCCCCACATCCACAAAGAACCAAGGCCCCCAGAAAAGTTATCCAAATTATTTTTTTCATGACAATATTCTCCTCTTGATTAAGGGGACTGGCAATAAAAAATTATCCAATCTTGTGACAATTTTCATCACCCCGGAACCAGGCTATTGACACCCACATCCACCCTGTCTATGATTGAATATCAAATGACTCAACCGTTATATATTTCAAAAAAGGAGGGCGCAACATGTATTCCCACATTTTTTCACCCATTAAAGTGGGGGGGATTACTTTAAAAAACCGAATTACCATG
This sequence comes from Desulfobacteraceae bacterium, assembly GCA_007127235.1. GTDB lineage: Bacteria > Desulfobacterota > Desulfobacteria > Desulfobacterales > SKZT01 > SKZT01. The sequence goes on along the minus strand of SKZT01000069.1, from coordinate 18,360 downwards.
GCACCTCTTTATCTGGGTTATGCCGGGGAGGGTGGAACCATATCGCCTCTTCTTCTGGAACATTACCGTCTGATGGCCCAAAGTGGTGCTGCAATGATCGTTGTGGAAAATGCCACTATTGATCATCCTACAGGAAGCGGGTCCGATCGAACCATACGGGCGGACACGGATAACAACCTGGATGGCCTAAAACAGCTTGCTTCCGTCATAAAAAAAGAAGGGGCTCTGGCCTGTCTTCAAATAAACCATGCCGGGAGATTTGCAGCAGCAAACCCGCCTCTGGCACCATCGGCCGTGGACACATTCGGCAATATTTCTAAGCCCATTGAATCAGATGAAATGGGGGTGATTCGGGAAAAATTTGCCGAAGCTGCGCAAAGGGTCAAAAATGCCGGATTTGATATGGTGGAACTTCATGGAGGTACCGGCTATCTTTTGGCGCAGTTTGTTTCACCCCGGACAAACAAAAGAGAAGATGACTATGGCGGTTCTCTTGAAAACCGCATGAGATTTCCTCTTGAAGTTTTTTCCCGGGTTAAGGAAGCTGTAGGCAATTTTCCTGTGGGATATCGTTTTCTGGCAGATGAGTGGCTTCCGGACGGGCTTCATTTGGATGAATCCGTCCGTTTTGCCCAAATGTTGGCCGATGCCGGCGTGGCTTATTTATCCGTAATGGGGGGCACTTACGATTCTTTTTTTCTTCCTGAAATCATCGAAAAATCAAAATCTGAAGGATATATGTCCGACCTTGCCCAAGCTGTTAAAAGCGCTGTTCAGGTGCCGGTGGTCACGGCAGGAAGAATTTCTTCAGGAGATACGGCTGAAAAAATTTTAGCAACCGGAAAAGCAGATCTAGTAGGTCTTGCCAGAGTACTTTGGGCCGACCCGCAATGGCCTCAAAAAGTCAGGGAAAACCGGGAACGGGACATTATCCCCTGCGATCCTGCCTGTAAAGATGTTTGCATGCAGCTGGTCATGCAAAAAAAGCCTGCTTTGTGTCCGCAATGGCCCCCAAAAAAAGTCAAAAAGTTTAAGGAGCTGTTTGAGTAATGGCCAAAGATCTTCTGCTGGTGGGTGCAGGACATGCCCATTTGACAATTTTAAAAAACCTGCGCGTTTTTTCAGGCAGCGGGCACCATGTCACAGTCATTAATGCGGGAAAATATCATTACTATTCAGGCATGGGGCCCGGAATGCTTTCGGAAACTTATGCTCCCGGAGACATTCGTTTTCATGTCGAAAAGATGGTAACCGACCAGGGCGGAAATTTTATCCAGGACAAGTTTGTTGGAATATCCCCGCAAAAACAAACCATCCAAACCCAAAGCGGTAAATCCATACCCTATGATGTTATTTCCTTTAATATTGGAAGTTACGTACCATTTCCCGACATGAAAAAATCTTTGAGAGAAGAAAAATTTGTTTTTCCGGTAAAACCTATTGAAAATTTGTTGATGGCCAAAAATAAAATACTTTCTCTTCTGAAACGAAAAAAACCTGCGGTGCTGGTGGTCGGCGGTGGCGCAGCCGGTGTCGAAATCGCTGCAAACGTCTGTGCGCTTGCAGATAAACACAAAAAGGCCGTAGACATTACACTTGTAACCGGAGAAAAGCTTTTAAATCGATTTAATGAGCCATTCAGAGCAAAGGCCAAAGCGGTCTTAAAAAAATACCGCATCAATCTGCTTGAACAAGCCAAAGTGGATACACTTTTAAATCAGTGTGCAAGATTGAATACCGGTGTTAACGTTTCTTTTGATATCGCCTTTTGGGCTGCCGGAATTTTGCCTTCGTCATCTTTGAAAAACTCTGGGCTGCCGACAGGTGCGGATGGTGGTCTTATGGTCAATGAATATCTTCAGTGTGTTTCTTTTCCCAACATTTTTGGCGGGGGCGACTGTATAAGCTTTCAGGGCCAAAATCTCGATAAAGTCGGAGTTTACGCGGTGCGTCAAAATCCGGTTCTTTTTGAAAACCTGAAAAATTTTCTGGATAAAAAACCGCTGAAACCCTTTGTTCCGCAAAATGATTATATGGTCATATTCAATATGGGCAATAATGAAGGGATATTAAAATGGAAAAACTTTACCTATAGGGGTAAAGGGGCTTTTTGCATTAAAAACTTTATTGATCAGAGGTTTATGAAAACATTTCAAATTTCAGACGAAAGAGACCCAAAGAATGCAGCCTTACATCATTGATTCTCATGCTCATTGCGGTATTCAGGCCAAATCCTATGATCAGTCCTTTGAAAATTATTTGAGCAGCATTTCAAACAGTGCAATTGAAGGTGCGGTTTTTTTTGCACCGGTTATGGAAATTTATAACCGGTTTGATTTTAAGTCACTGAATCTTTTTGTTTCGAATCTTTTCGATAAATCGTCCTGTCAGGGCTGTCGAAATATGATGTTCATATATTTCGCCATGGGAAGTAACTCCTCTTATAAATCCATCTGACAGAAACCAGGCCAAAAGTTGCCTTCCCAACATGGTTCGATCGGAAATATGATTTATGTTCTGGTCTTCGCAATCAAAAGGCTCAGGAATTTTCTCCCCTTTTTTTACCAGCATTTTCATAAAATTTATGATTCTTGACAACCGCAACAATGTGACCGCTTCGATCCGGGATGTAGTATCGTCAACAGGGATCGCTGAAGACCTCATAAGGGAAAAATGTTGTGGAAGCAATCCGTTTTTTTCCATAAAGTTGTAATCCACACTTCCCGGTGAAGGGTAAAAAATGGACAACCCGATCAATCCGGGTTTTTGGGCCAAGTAAATCAAATCCCTCAGGCTATCTTCCGCCTTTTGCCCCGGGGCTCCTGCAATCAGATAGCATACGGTTTCCAGTTTGTGTTTTTCAGCCTCTGACAAAACCCGCTCCAGACTTTTAATCATGCCGGGTCTGTTGAATTTTTTGAGCTGCTCAACCGAGGTGGTCCCTACTGATAAATTCAGAGCTTTAAACCCTGCAGCCTTCATCAGTTTTATGGTATGCCTGTCCAGGGAAGGCGGATAAAGGCCGTTCATGGCCCTTAATTCCAAACTTTGCGGGGCGTATTTTTCAATGATTGCTTCCAGGATTTGCTGAAACCATTTTTGGTCCATTGAGATGTTTTCATCTTCAAAATCAATGAACCCGACATGGTGCTTTTTTACCGCAATATCGATTTCTTCAAGCACCGATTCAACGCTTCTTCTTCGATATGGAATAGTGGATCCGGCAACGCAGCAATAAGTGCATTTCATCGGACACCCCCTGCTGCTGACAACCACCATGGCCCCTTTTTTTTTTCTTCGATAGAAAGACCATTTGATCAGATCCATTGCCGGAATGTTAAATTGTGCCGGGTTTTTGACTACAGCGGGAGCATTGACAAAATAAGTGCCATCACTATTTCTAAAAACAATCCCCGGAATTTTTTTCAGATCCGCCTTTTCTTTTAAACCCCAGACCAGGGCAGGGAAAGCTTCTTCCCCCTCGCCGCGAATCACAAAATCCACATCCTTGCAATTCATGACCTTTTCATAGAGTATTGTGGGATGATGCCCGCCTAGCACCACCGTGCATTCAGGAAGGACTTTCTTGGCAACTCCGGCCACAGCAAGGGCATCTTCACTATACGCGGAAAAAAGAGATGAAATTCCCACAACAGCGACTTTTGTGCCTTTTATCACTTTCTCGATATGTTCAAAACCATACCCAAAGTACCGATATTGATGAAATAGACAAAAGGGAGAGATATCCGCTTTGCCGTAAAACGGGTTTAAATAGAAAAATTCCGGGGGTAATTTTTCAGGACGGTTTTTTGAAGTGGCAAGTGCATCAAAGACCTGGACAGAAAAACCATTCTTGATCAAGGATGCCGCAATAGAAATCAAGCCATAGGGAACAGTTCTTTTGGCAGTCAGATAAAAGTCGCGCACCGGAGGCTGAATAAGAAGTATATCCATGTGTATTTGAAAAGTTACCCAAAAAGCTAAGCAATAGAAAAAGCCCCGGCAAACAATTGCGGAGGCTTTTTATTATATCTCAAAAAATGTTGATTATTTATTTTCCGGTTTATCCTGCTGGATTTCCGGCGATATCTCGGTTTTTTGGAGCGACTCGGTATCTTTTTCAACGGTTACATTGCTCTGGGTTTCTTTAACCTCTGGCACAGGTGCTACCGCAGGGGCATCCTTTTTCTTAGAAGTCTTTTTCTCCCTGGTTTCTCCTGCCAGTATCAGCTCCATAACAGAAACCGGTGCTGCATCTCCAGGCCTTTGTCCAACTTTGGTAATTCGGGTATATCCACTGTCTCTGGCACCGAATTTTTCTGCAGCATCAGCAAACAATTTATGAACCACCTTTTTTTCTCTTACAATGGATAGAACCTGCCGTCTTGCATGCAAGTCACCCCTTTTGGCCAAATTAATGACGTGATCTACCCATGATCTCAATGCCTTTGCTTTTGCATCGGTGGTCTGAATTTTTTCATGCTTTAACAAAGAAGTCACCATATTTCTGAACATGGCCTTCCGGTGACTGCTGGTTCGATTTAGTTTTACTCCGGCTTTTCGATGTCTCATGTCAACGATTATTCTCCTTGCTCCACATCTTCCTCTTTTGGCACAAAACCGTCAAGCTTCATTCCCAAGGAAAGGTCCATATCAAAAAGTACTTCCTTAATTTCATTGAGTGATTTCCGGCCAAAATTTTTGGTTTTAAGCATCTCGTTCTCTGTTTTTTGCACCAATTGCCATATTTTATGAATATCAGCATTTTTCAAGCAATTGGCACTTCTGACAGAAAGCTCAAGTTCTTCCACACTCCGGTATAGATTTTCGTTGAATTTGGGCTTATCGAGTTTCTCTTTTTTCTTCTCGGGCTCGGGTTCCACATCCTCATCGAAATTGATAAAAATGGTCATTTGTTCTTTTACAATCTTTGCAGCGTATGCCACTGCATCTTCCGGAGTAATACTGCCGTCGGTCCAGACTTCAAGGGTCAGCTTATCATAATCGGTAACCTGTCCAACCCGCGCATTTCCGCGCACATAAGTCACTTTCCTGATCGGCGAGTAAACAGCATCGATAGGGATGGTCCCTATAGGATCATCTTCATTTTTGTTAAATTCCGCAAGAGCGTACCCTTTACCCACTTTTACCTTCATACTCATTTTGAGTTCAGCATTATTGGATAGTGTGGCAATGTAATGGTCGGGGTTGAGAATTTCAACTTTTCCATCACGGCTGACAATGTCTCCGGCTCTTACTATACCTTCTTTTTGGGTCTCGATATGAACCATTGACGGTTCCATATCGCTCTTTTTCAACCGTACTTCTTTTAAATTAAGTATAATCTCCGATACGTCCTCAAGCACACCGGGAATGACGCTGAATTCGTGCATAACGGAATCAAATTTTACCGATGTAATTGCCGCTCCATACAAGGAAGAAAGAATAATTCGCCTTAAGGAATTACCAATGGTTATACCAAATCCTCTTTCGAGGGGTTCACATACAAATTTGCCGTAGTTTTTTTTACTGCTGACCTGTATCTTTTCTGGCCAGATCATGTTCTGCCAGTTAATGTACATCAGATCACTTGATGGCATATTGCTATCTCCGAGCTATTTCTATTAACACTATTTCGAGTATAGCTCCACAATGAGCTGTTCCTGAATCGGCATCGTCACATCTTCCCGGACTGGAACTGCTTTGACTATCCCTCTCATATTTTCCTTATCCAGTTCCAGCCATTGGGGAATTCCTCTTCGAACAACTGCATCCATACTGTCTTTTATTATCTGGATGTTGCGGCTTTTTTCCCGTATTTCGATAACATCTCCTGTTTTCACCACATATGATGGAATATTGACATAATGGCCATTAACTGAGAAATGTTTGTGGAGAACAAAATGTCTTCCCTGGGTTCGTGAGTTTACAAAGCCCATTCTATAAACAGTGTTATCCAATCTTCTTTCCAAGGCACTCAATAACCTGATACCGGTAATTCCTTTACCTCGGTCGGCATTTTTAAAAACGTTCCGAAACTGTTTTTCAGACAAACCATACATTCGTTTGACTTTTTGCTTTTCCCGCAACTGAATGCCGTATTCCGAAATTTTTCCCCGACGGCGCTGTCCATGGACTCCGGGTGGGTATCCGCGTCTGTCAAATGCACATTTGTCGGAATAACAACGATCTCCTTTGAGAAATAATTTTAAGTTTTCACGCCTGCAGATCCGGCAGACTGAACCCGTATATCTTGACAAGTCTTGCCTCCTTAAGTGGACTTAGTAATTTGATTTATCTCCATATTGTTATTTAATCATCTTTTTGGATATTTTAAACTCTTCGTCTTTTGGGCGGCCGGCAACCATTATGCGGAATCGGAGTAACGTCTTTGATCATCACCACGTTGAACCCTGCTGCCTGAAGCGCCCTTAAAGCCGATTCGCGACCGGCACCCGGTCCTTTAACATAGACTTCCACATTTCTCATGCCGTGCTCCGCCGCCTTTTTGACGGCATCTTCAGCTGCAAGCGTGGCTGCAAAGGGTGTACTTTTCCGTGACCCTTTGAATCCCTGTACGCCTGCACTTGACCAGGAAACCGTATTGCCGCCGGGATCAGTTATGGTAATAATCGTATTGTTAAAAGTAGATCGAATATGAACAACACCATTAGGAATATTTTTCTTTTCCTTTTTCTTGGTTCGTGCTTTTCTGGGCATAAAGGTCTTTCCTATTCTAAGATTTATTAATTATTTCTTTTTAGCAGCGCCCTTTTTCTTGACAGCCGCTCGCCTGGGACCTTTTCGGGTACGGGCGTTGGTGCTTGTTCGTTGGCCCCTTACAGGCAATCCCCGCCTGTGCCTGAGCCCCCTGTAACACCCTAAATCCATCAAACGTTTAATGTTCATGGAAATTTCGGTACGAAGTTCGCCTTCCACTTTGTTTTGATTGTCTATTTCTTTCCGGATATCCGTGATCTGATCGGGAGTCAATTCATCGGTCTTTACGGCCGGATCGATATTCAATTTATCGAGAATCCGGCTCGAAGTTGATCTTCCGATTCCGTAAATATAGGTAAGCCCAATATCGACCCGCTTTTGCCTGGGTAAGTCGACGCCAGCAATTCTAGCCAAAGCTCAATCCTCCTTGTTTTTATTAACCCTGCCGCTGTTTATGGCGTTTGTTGACACATATTACTCGTAAGACACCTTTTCTTCGGACGAGTTTACACTTGCTGCAAATTTTTTTTACAGATGCTCTGACTTTCACTGTATCACTCCTTAATTCCTCAAGTCGCCGAATGTTTTCAATTAAGGTTCTGGCACAAGCCTTTAAACCGGCTTTTTTTAATGACCCGAACCCGCTTTTTCGACTCAAGGGAGATGTTATTTGGCCCTGTACACGATTCTTCCACGAGTTAAATCATAAGGTGAAAGCTCAACTGTGACCGTATCTCCCGGCAAAATTTTGATAAAATGCATTCTCATTTTTCCGGAGATATGCGCCAGGACCTGGTGTTTATTTTCCAGTTCCACCCTGAACATTGCATTGGGAAGCGTTTCCGTCACAGTTCCCGTCACTTTTATTGCTTCTTCTTTTTGCATAGATTCTTTGTCTATCCTTTTGAGATTTGCGGGAAATCAGCTCAACAAAGCGTTACCGTCTTCCACGAATGGTGCCTTTTTTCAAAAAGCCTTCATAGTGTCGGGATAACATGTGAGTTTCCATCTGTGCAACCGTATCAATCGAGACTCCCACTACTATAAGCAGTGCCGTTCCACCAAAATAAAATGGAACATTAAGTTGGGTAATCAGAATAGAGGGTAAAACACATACAGCTGAAACGTAAATTGCACCCCCAAGGGTGATTCGAGTCAGGACCCTGTCAATATAATCTGCGGTTCGTTTCCCGGGCCTGATACCGGGAATGTAGCCGCCATGTTTTTTCAGATTGTCCGCAACATCCACTGGGTTAAAAGTAACCGCTGTGTAAAAGTAGCAGAAGAAAATAATCAGTGCCACATAGGCCGTTTCATATGCTGGATTTCCCGGGTGTATCGCTGCAACGATATTTTGTATCCATCCCACCTGGAAAAAACTTTCTAGGGTTGCTGGAAACATCATGATGGATGATGCAAATATAGGAGGAATAACACCGGCTGTGTTAATTTTGAGCGGAAGATGCGTACTTTGTCCGCCGTACATTTTCCTTCCCACCACCCTTTTGGCGTATTGAATCGGGATTCTGCGCTGGGATGTTTCCATAAAAATAATAAAACCGACAACAGTAACCATGAACACCAGTAAAAGCAGCAGCAGGAATACACTCATCTCACCTGTGGTAACCAATCGAAACGTACTGGTGGTAGCTGTGGGAAGTCCGGCAACGATTCCTGCAAAAATGATTAGAGAAATTCCGTTACCGATGCCTTTTTCGGTAATCTGCTCACCCAGCCACATGATGAATGCCGTACCCGCAGTCAGGGTAATAACGGTTACAAGCCTGAAACTCCACCCCGGATTCAGGACTATGGGTTCACCGCCGGGCGCACTCATGTTTTCCAGTCCGATACTGATTCCGAACCCCTGTATAATGCTCAAGACTATTGTTCCGTACCGCGTATACTGGATTATTTTCTTTCGCCCCTGTTCACCTTCTTTTTTCAGCCTCTCCAGATGAGGAACCACCACAGTCAATAATTGAAGTATGATTGAGGCACTAATGTAAGGCATGATTCCCAGAGCAAAAACAGATAACCTCTCTAAGGCTCCTCCCGCAAACATATCAAAAAGACCCAGCAGCGTTCCCTGAGCTCGTGCAAATACGGCAGCCAGAGCCTGAGCGTCGATTCCGGGTGTGGGTACATGAACCCCGACCCGATAAACTATTAAAAGGGCTAAGGTAAAAAGTATACGTTTTTTGAGTTCCGGTATCTTGAAAATGTTTTGGAATCCACCGGTAATCATTTAGACAACCTCAACTTTTCCACCGGCGGATTCAATCTTTTCCCGTGCGGTACGACTCACATTGTTGACCTGAACTACCAAAGGATATGAGATCTCTCCATCACCCAAAAGTTTAATTCCGTCGTATTTTCCTTTTATGATTCTTTTTTGAATTAAAGCAGCCTCATTCACGGTGCTTCCACTCTCAAATCTTTCCAGATCACTCACATTGATAATTGCATAATATTTTTTGAAAATATTGGTAAAACCTCGCTTAGGAAGCCGGCGGTGGATGGGCATTTGCCCGCCTTCAAAACCTGGGCGGACCCCACCGCCCGAGCGGCTGTTCTGCCCTTTTGTGCCTCTTCCGGCGGTCTTTCCGTTGCCGGAGCCGACACCTCTTCCCTTTCTTTTCTTGTTTTTTTTGGAACCTTCAGGAGGCCCCAATTCATGCAACTTCATTGGTGTTCTCCTCTGCTTTGATCAGGTGGGATACCTTGTTTACCATTCCAAGATTGGCAGGCGTATCTTCTAGGACAACCGTTTTTCCTATTTTGGTCAAGCCCATTGCCACCAATATTTTTTTATGCTTTTCAGGCCTACCGATCATACTTTTTACAAGCGTTATTTTCAGTTTCCGTGCCATTTTAGTATCCCTGGTCTATAGTTCCTGTACGTGTTTACCACGCCTGTTGGCTACCTGTTCAACACTTTGAAGTTTCTGGAGCCCGGCAACTGTGGCCTTGATGACATTATGCGGGTTATTTGTACCCAGGCATTTGGTCAATATGTTTTGAACACCTGCCGCTTCAAGCACGGCCCTCACGGGCCCCCCCGCAATAACCCCGGTTCCTTCAGCAGCCGGTTTCATAAAAACTCTTCCTGCGCCGAATTTTCCCATTGTTTCATAAGGAATGGTACCTTCAATTAGAGGAAACTCTATCATGTTTTTTTTGGCTTTTTCCACGCCTTTTCTGATAGCTTCGGGCACCTCTCCTGCTTTTCCCAATCCCCAGCCGACATTGCCCTGACCGTCACCCACCACAACGATAGCACTGAAACTGAATCTGCGACCGCCTTTTACAACCTTGGCCACACGACTTATATGGACAACTTTGTCAATAAATTGGTTTTCTTCCGTATCTTTCTTATACAAAGATCTGCCTCCTTAATCCTTCTACCTGGGACATTTCCGGCTTTTTCAGGTTTAAAAAACAAGGCCCGCTTCCCGGGCACCCTCTGAAACCGCCTTTACCCGTCCATGATATAAAAACCCCCCTCGGTCAAAAACAACCTTGGTAATACCTTTTTCACGTGCACGCTCACCTGCGAGCTTGCCGATATATTTTGCCAACTCCACTTTATTTTCAAATTTCGTTTGTTGTTTGGCTATTTTTTCCAAGCTCGATGCGGACACAAGGGTATTTCCGGTGGAATCATCGATTACTTGCACCGAAATATTTTTAAGGCTTCTGTACACGTTCAGCCTGGGTCTCTCGGCTGTTCCGGTAATTTTTTTTCTGATTCGCATCTTTCTTTTTATCCGAGCCTGTTTTTTCGATTTTACAGCCCCCATAGCTTATCCCCTTTTAGCAGTTCTTCTTTGGCAACAACTATTTTGCTCCGGTTTTTCCGGCCTTCCTGACAATGTGTTCTTCAGCATACTTAATCCCCTTTCCCTTGTAAGGTTCCGGAGGACGAAGACTTCTTATTGATGCGGCTGTATGACCGAGAACTTCTTTATCGATTCCATTTAATCGAATGACATTGTTTTTATCAATGGCAGCACTTATTCCGGGAGGAAGTTCAAATTCTATAGGATGCGAATACCCGAGATTAAAAACAATTTGATTCCCCTTTAAATCGGCTCGATAACCAATACCGTTAATTTCAAGGACTCTTTCAAACCCTTTGCTGACGCCCGTAACCATATTGGCCACGAGACTTCTGACCAGTCCCTGGAGCGCACGCCCTTTTTTACTGTCTGTTTTTGGCGTTACTGATATCTGTTTTTTTTCGATATTCAGTTCCACATCAGGATGAACGTTTCCGGTTAAAGTCCCTTTTTCACCTTTTACCGTAATCATGCTGTCCTTAAAATCTATCGTGGTATTCTCCGGAAGCAATATCGGCTTTTTTCCTATTCGAGACATGGATTACTCCTTGTTTTTACCAAACATTGCACAGAATCTCGCCGCCGACTTTTAATGCCCTGGCCTCTTTGTCAGTAAGAATTCCGCGGGAAGTAGACAGAATGGAAATACCTGTATTATTGAAGACAGGTTTGACATCCTCATATTTCGAATATACCCGGCGGCTGGGCTTGCTGACCCGTTTCAGAAAATAGATTACGTTTTTCTGATTCCGGTCATACTTCAGATAGATGCGCAAGATTCCTTGTTTGTTGTCCTTAATAAACTTATAGTTCCTGATATAGCCTTCGCGCTTAAGCACTTTGGCAATATCAGTTTTAATTTTTGACCCGGGAATGTCTACACTGTTAAATTTGGCCTTGCCTGCATTCCGAATTCTTGTCAACATATCCGCAATCGGATCACTCAAAGTCATTGCTTACTCCGTACTCAATTATCGGTTATTAAGATCGCTTACCAACTTGATTTGACAACACCCGGCAGCTTTCCCCCCGAGGCGAGATTTCTGAAACAAATCCGGCATATTCCGAATTTTCTCATGTATGCTCTGGGTCTACCGCAAATAGGGCATCTGTTATATGCGCGAACCATGTATTTTGGTTTTTTCACGGCTTTTTCCATCAGGGCTTTTTTAGCCACAACTTCCTCCTTATAGTTCTCAATTCCTGAAAGGCATACCCATAAGCCTGAGCAGTTCACTTCCCTCGGAATCCGATTTGGCCGAAGTAACGATCGTTATGTTCAGACCCTTTATCTTATCGATCTTATCATAGTCTATTTCGGGGAAAATAATATGCTCCTTGATACCCAAGGAGTAATTTCCGAAACCATCCATGGCTTTAACGGAAAGGCCCCTGAAATCCCTGACCCGCGGAAGAGCAATATTGACAAGCTTTTGGAAAAAATCATACATCCTGTCGCCCCTCAACGTTACCATACATCCTATCGGCATACCCGCTCTCAGCTTAAAAGCTGCAATCGATTTCTTGGCACGAGTTATCACAGGTTTTTGACCTGTAATCATCTTCAGTTCCTCTGCCGCAGAATCAAGAACCTTAATGTTTTGAATAGCCTCTCCGAGGCCCATGTTCACAACAATTTTTTTAAGTTTCGGGATTTCCATTATGTTTTTATACTCATAGGTTTCCCTCAACTTCGGTACAACTTCACCTTCATAGATAGTTTTAATATCTGACATCACTTTCCTCCGGCAGGTCCTTTAAAGGCATCAGGCATCAACAATCTCATTGCATTTTTTGCACACCCGCACCTTTTTACCGTCCTCCAGTTTTTGCTGGCTTGTGCGGCTGGGAGAAAAACACTTGTTGCATATCAGCATCACACTTGACCAATGAAGGGGCGCTTCACCTTCCACGATTCCGCCTTGCCGGTTTTTGGCCGTCGGTTTCGTATGGCGCTTGACAATGTTGACATTTTCAACGAGCACACGGTTTTTTTTGTTAATAACCTTGAGAACTTTTCCGATCTTGCCCTTATCTTTACCGGAAATGACCTTTACTTTGTCATCCTTTTTAACATGGGCATCGGTACTTTTGCTATTATTTCGAATTGTACTTTTCATATTCCGCTTCTCCGAAAGACCCTACAGGACTTCAGGTGCCAGGGATATTATTTTCATAAAACGCTTTGCTCGCAATTCCCTGGCCACAGGACCAAATATACGGGTACCTATCGGTTCTTTGTTGGCAGTAATCAATACCGCCGAGTTATCATCGAATCGAATATAGGAGCCATCGGGTCGTTTGATTTCTTTTTTGGTTCTGACTACTACAGCCTTCATGACCTGCCCCTTTTTGACCTTAGCATTGGGAATTGCCTCCTTGACCGAAACCACGATGATATCCCCTATGCCGGCATAGCGTCTTTTTGACCCTCCCAAAACTTTGATGCAATAAAGCACTTTAGCTCCTGAATTGTCTGCGGCTGTCAATTTCGTCTCTGTCTGAATCATCGCATTTATCCTCTACTTATCCAATTGGCTTTAAATTGCTTTTTGCAAAATTTGGCTGACACGCCATCGCTTGGTTTTGCTAAGCGGCCGGGATTCGGTAATTTTTACCCGATCTCCGATATTACACGCATTATTTTCATCGTGAGCGGCAAATTTGGATCGTCTTCTGATATATTTCTGGTATAATGGATGTTTAACCAATCTTTCTACTGAAACGACAATTGTTTTATCCATTTTGTTGCTGACAACGGTTCCTACCACCTGTCTTTTCAATCCTCGTTTTTTTATGGCATCCACTATTCTTTTTCCCCTTCTGACTGACTTTGCCGAATAATCGTTTTAACCCGTGCGATTGTTTTACGAGTCTGCCCCAACTTTTTCGGATTTTCCAGCATACCACCGCTGTGTTGAAATCGCAGATTGAATAACTCCTGCTTTAAATCCGTAAGTTTGTTTTTCATTTCATCCAAGCTGAGATTTCGAATATCTTCGGCTTTCATATCAGCTCGCTCCTCTCTACAAACCTTGTTTTAAGCGGCAGTTTATGGGAAGCCAAGCGCAGTGCCTCCATTGCGAGATCCCTTGAAACTCCTTCCATCTCATACAGGATTCTGCCCGGAAGAATTTTTGCTACCCATGCTTCAGGTGCGCCTTTTCCCTTTCCCATGCGAACTTCGGCAGGTTTTTTGGTAATCGATTTGTCGGGAAAAATCCTGATCCACATTTTGCCACCTCTTTTAACATGACGAGTCATGGCTATACGGGCTGCCTCGATCTGTTTGGCTGTAATATATCCGCATTCAAGAGCTTGAAGACCATATTCACCAAAATTTAATGAAGACCCCCGCATTGCGGTCCCCTTCATTCGGCCTCGCTGCTGTTTCCTGAATTTCACTTTCTTTGGACTCAGCATGTCCTTTATCTCCTGTTCCTATTTTCGCAGTCCGAAAACTTTACCTTGCTCCGACTTCGATTTGATCCTTTTTTAAAACTTCTCCATGAAATACAAATACTTTAACACCAACAATCCCATAGGTGGTTTTGGCCTCGGTAAATCCATAGTCGATATCCGCTCTAAGGGTATGCAGAGGGACACGCCCTTCACGATACCATTCTGTTCTCGCCATTTCGGCTCCTCCGAGGCGGCCTGCACAAATAATTTTGATCCCCTGAGCCCCAAATCTCATGGCCGATCCAACCCCTCGTTTCATAGCCCGCCGAAAAGCCACACGACGTACGATCTGAAGTGCCACATTTTCAGCGATCAACTGTGCGTCAATTTCAGGTTTTCTCACTTCCTGAATATCAATGAGCACTTCCTGGGATACTTGCTTTTCCAGTTCTTTTTTGAGCAACTCGATTTCCGAGCCCTTCTTTCCAATAACAATTCCGGGCCTTGCGGTGAAGATTCGAAGCCGGATTCGCTTGGTTGATCGCTCGATTTCAATTTTGGATATTCCGGCATGGTTCAATTTGTTTTTTATGAACTTCCGAATTTTGTAGTCCTCCAGTATATACTTCGAGTATTTCTTGTCCGCATACCACCGGGACTCCCAAGTTTTAGTGATGCCCAATCTTAGTCCTATGGGATTGACTTTCTGGCCCAAGCTTTATCCTCCTTTTTTGTTTACAACGACTCTTCAGTCAAAATAACCGTTATATGTGCGGTTTTTTTCAGTATTCGTGTAGCACGTCCTCTGGCTCTGGGTCTCCAACGTTTCATGGATGGGCCCTGATCCGCGTATATGTTGCGAACAATCAGCCTGTCCACATCCATATTTTCTTTTTGCTCTGCGTTAGCTACGGCTGATTTAACCACCTTTTCCAAAATACCTGCGGTCTTTTGGGGCATAAATTTCAGCTTGCTTAGGGCATCTTCCACCGGCTTTCCTTTGACTGCCCCTATGATCATTCGCACTTTTTGCGGGGATGTACGTACATATTTGGCTACCGCTCTGACCTCCATGATACAATTTCCCTTTTTTCGCTTAAATTACTTTTTTAATTTCGACCTTTTATCGCCGGCATGACTGTAGAAGGTTCTGGTGGGTGAAAACTCACCTAACTTATGACCGACCATGTTTTCAGTGATAAAAACGGGTATAAATTTTTTTCCATTGTGGACAGCAAGCGTTAAGCCGACCATTTCAGGAATAATTGTTGAGCGTCGTGACCAGGTTTTAATCACTTTATTGCTTCGATTTTCCTGAGCGGTCAACACTTTATTTTCAAGCTTTAGATCAATAAAAGGACCCTTTTTTAACGACCTTGGCATATCATCTCCTGTTTAAAAAACATCCGGTATTGGCCTTTTCCTGGTTCTTCAAGTATTTTTTTCAAAATTATACAGGCTCGCATTGGGGCATCCTTATTTACTGGTACGTTTTTTGACTATGTAAGCATTATTTTTCTTTTTACCTGTCTTGTAACCTTTTGTGGGTTTACCCCAGGGTGAACACGGGTGCCTTCCGCCTGAAGACCGCCCTTCACCTCCGCCCATAGGATGATCCACCGGGTTCATGGCCACAGCTCTTACCCTGGGACGACGTCCCAACCAACGTTTCCGGCCTGCCTTACCCAGAACCACCCCCTCATGCTCTGCATTGCCCACCTGACCGACAGTGGCACAACATTTGGCCAGGACTCTGCGAACCTCACCGGAGGGTAACTTAACCAGCGCATATCGATCTTCCTTGGCCATTAATTGGGCAAATGCACCGGCACTTCTAACTATTTGCCCTCCCTTTCCCAGACGCAGTTCAATGTTGTGAATATGCGTTCCAAGGGGTATCTTATTGAGCGGCAAGGCATTTCCAGGTTTAATATCCGCGTTTTCACCGGCCATAACTTCATCACCTACTTTAATGTTGGCCGGAGCAATTATATATCTTTTTTCGCCATCAACATAATGTAAGAGCGCTATTCGGGCACTTCTATTGGGATCGTATTCAATAGCCGCAACTTTGGCCGGTATATCAATTTTATTGCGCTTGAAATCTATCACACGGTAATGGCGTTTATGACCACCACCACGATGATAGCAGGTGATTCGGCCATTAACGTTTCGACCGCCGGTTTTTTTTAAGCACTTGATAAGCCTTTTTTCCGGCTCTTTGTCAGTCAACTCTTCAAAATTTGCATAGACTTGAAATCGACGTCCCGGAGATGTAGGTTTTACTTTTTTTACCGCCATTTTATTCTGCTCCCTGCTTATGCACCTTCAAAAAATTCAATACGTTGACCCGGCATCAATCTGACAATGGCTTTTTTCCAGTTTTTTCGCTTTCCCATAATCCGCCCCCGACGTTTTACCTTGCCTTTGACATTCATGGTTCTAACTGAATCAACTTTAACATTGAAAAGATTTTCAATGGCCCTTTTAATTTCAATCCGGTTTGCTTTGGGCATCACCTCGAAGGTAAGGTGTCCTGTTTTTTCTTTTTGAAGATCCGTTTTCTCTGTCACCACGGGCCTTATAACCATATCGTAATATTCAATCATTTCAACAGTCTCCCTTCAATCCCCTTCAAGGAGCCTTGCAAAAGCACAAGCGAATCGTACTTGAGGACATCATAAACATTCAACCCTTCAGTCCGCATCACCTTAACACCAGGCACGTTTCTGGAAGAAAGCTCTAAATTGCGATTTTCTGTGTCAGTTATAATCAGCGTTTTTTTCAGGTCCAATTTTTTCATCACCCCAATGAAAGTGCGTGTTTTGATTTCTTCCAGTTCGAATTGATCCATGACCTTCAGAGCGTTTTGTTCCAACTTGCTTGTTAAGGCCATTTTCAACGCCGACCGTCTCACTTTTTTTGGGACCTTGTAGGCATATTTTCTGCCATTTGGGCCAAATACAACGCCTCCCCCTCTCAAAAGCGGGGATTTAATATTGCCCCGTCTGGCACGACCGGTTCCCTTTTGACGATATATCTTGCGTGTGCTTCCAATGACATCACTCCGGTTTTTGACCGAAGCTGATGCTGCACGGCGATTGGCCAACTGCATTTTAACCACATCATGCAGCACACTTTTTTTGATGGGGACACTGAAAATATCGTCCGAAAGTTCCGCCTCGGACACTTTTTCTCCCGCTGCATTTATTACATCTACCACAGCCATAACTTTCCTCTTCGACTAAAATAGGCTACAGGTTTTAAGCCTCATTGGGCAACCCGCATCCTGTTAAAAGGGATATTCAATCTATTTCTTTTTAATGAGAACCGTGCCGGATGGTGGTCCCGGTATGGCACCTTTAATCAATAAAAGATTTTGTTCGGGTCTGACATCAACAACCTTGAGATTTTTGATTGTTTTGCGATCTACGCCATAATGCCCCGGCATCTTTTTGCCTTTGGTCACCCGAGATGGCCATGCACTGGTGCCTATGGAACCGGGAACCCTTTTACTCGTGGACCCGTGGGAGCTTTTCCCCCCTCGAAACCCATGGCGTTTAACAACCCCGGAAAATCCTCTTCCCTTGGTCGTACCGGTGACACTCACTGATTCACCAATATCAAAAATGGAAACATTGACTTCATGTCCAAGTTCGAAGTTTTCAGGATTTTCCACCGGAAATTCACGAAGTATTGAAAAGAGCTTGTCACCGGCTTTTTTCATGTGCCCTTGTCTTGGTCTGTTCACCCGTTTGGCTTTTTTGTTTCCAAAGCCTAGCTGAAGTGCATTGTATCCATCGGTAGCCGCTGTTTTGACCTGGGTAACCGTACATGGACCCACTTCAAGCACTGTAACCGGCACATAGCTGCCATCCTGCAAAAAAAGTGACGTCATACCCAGCTTTTTTCCTATCAATCCTTTACTCATGATTTCTAACACTTTCCGTATTACAGTTTTATTTCAACGTCCACACCCGGTGAGAGATCCAGCTTCATCAGAGCATCAACTGTCTGCTGTGTCGGTTCCAGTATATCCAACAATCGCTTGTGAGTTCTGATTTCAAATTGCTCCCTTGACTTTTTATCGACATGAGGAGACCTTAAAATCGTGAACTTATTTATTTTTGTTGGCAAAGGAATCGGTCCTACCACTTTGGCTCCGGTCTTTCTGGCCGTATCAAGAATGTCAAGTGCAGACTGGTCAAGTAGCTTATGGTCATATGCCTTAAGTCTTATCCTGATTTTTGAATTCATCATACCTATTTTGTTTCCTTCTATTCGATAATTTCAGCGACAACGCCTGCGCCGACAGTTCTTCCGCCTTCACGAACAGCAAAACGCACCTCTTTTTCCATGGCGATGGGGGTAATCAGATCGACCTCCGCAGATACAT
>SKZT01000205.1 GCA_007127235.1 Desulfobacteraceae bacterium | reverse complement strand
TCTTTTGATCGGCGCTTTTGCTTTCTCAGCGCAAACCGTGGTGGTCAGAGGGTATTATGCCATGCAAAACACCCTTTTTCCGGCTATCTTCGGAACATTGGCCGTTGCAGTCAGTATTCCCGGATATATTGCGGGTATGAAACTTATGGGTGCCAATGGCGTAGGCCTCGCTATTTCGATATCGGCTATTTTACAAATGCTGCTTCTGTTTATGCTTTGGAACAGAAAAACCGGCAATCACGGGAGCCGGAAGGTATATGCCGCCTGCGGAAAAATGGTCCTTTTGAGTATCCCCATGGGATTGATACTTTATTGGATACGTGCAGAAATTTATCCCCAAGCATGGCAGCATACACTGTCAGGAAACCTTTTGGTATGCGTTATCTCGGGAACGTTGTTTTTTGTTTTAATTGTTATTTCCGGCTATCTGTTCAAAATTTCCGAAATACGGGATGTAACCGACCGGATTATCAAGAGGTATTTAAGAAGGGGGAGATGAAATCATTCCATTTTTTCAAACACGGCTTTGATCAACAGGGGCAAAACCGTAGTGGCATCGGCATGTATTTCGGCGTATTTGCCTCCCTTGGATTCAGGTATAAATTTTCCCCAGGAGACCCCTTCTTTGTAGGTGCATCCGGATAAGCCTCCCCAATGAGCCGGTTCAGGGCAGATTCGTACCCCCCGGCTGAAAAAACATGGCTCCATTGGAAATCCTTGCTGGGACATGATGTCGATTAGCGGTGCTACCTGCTGCCCCCAGTTTCTGGGGACACCGCCTCCGATGGTGAAAATGGCCAGTTTGCCTTTATGCCTGTATATGCGGTGGGAAAAATCCATTAGGTCCACAAAGGGATTGTAAGGAAGCACCATACCATTTATAAAGGGATCGCTTTGAAAACCGTTTGTTTTGTAAATATAGCGAACCGCCAAATCGACTCCCATCTCACAATCGGTGAATGCCGGTATGTAGACAGGCACATTTTTTCGGGCAGCCGATGTCAGTATATTACTATCATTGGGAAAAAGTTCGCCCATTAAAAGCCCAAAACGCCTACAAAAATCGGCGGAACCGGCCGGAGGGGTCTTGCCGTCGATGGCAGGGATAAGTTCTTCCAGGTAATCGCCCAGCATCGCTTCGAGATCCAGAAGAGAGTTTTCCAGCTCGATGGTATCGTATATGCGATTATACCCCTTTTTGAAAAATGCGCTGTCATCGGCACTGGAACACTGATAATGCTTGATCCCCATTCCCTCAATCAGGCCGTGGGTCAAAAGTGCTCCTGTAGATATCAGAATATCCACGCAACCCCGGTCGATAAGATCTCCGATAATCAAACCCTGTTTGGCAACTGTCATGGCCCCGCTCAAAGTCATGACCACCAGCGTATCTTTATCGGTGAAGCACTCGGTTAAAATTTTAAAAGCCTTTCCAAGCTGCCTTCCTGAAAACGACGTCTTTTCCATGGCTTCCAATAAATCTGCAAAGCTTTGAATCTTGTCAAGATCCACCGGCTCAAGAGGAGTCAGCTCATCGCCGGGCTTAAAGTCCGTCAATTGTCTTTCCCATGTCATCCGATACCATCCTTTCACACATTTCAAGAAACTGCTGAAATATATGAAAATAAAATTTTTGTAAAGTAAATCTAAAAATTTCCCAGCTCGATTTTTCTTCCCAAAATCTCCACCTGTTTTTGGAAAGCACCGTTTTTCTTGATCTCTCTTTCAACCGCGCTGATGGAATGGAGGGCAGTGGCATGGTAACGGTTAAAACTTTTCCCAATGACCTGAAGAGGTGAATCGGTATAGCGGCGGGCCAGGTACATGGCTATTTGACGAGGGCGGACAACAATTTGTTTGCGCGAACGGGATATAATATCCTTCTCGTTGACATTGAATTCTTTACATACCAGTTTCTTGATGGCCTCCACAGTGACTTTTTTCTGCTTCTGAGCAATGGATTTGACCACGCTTTCGGCTAAACCAATATCAATTTTGACCCCCAGAAGGGATGATTTTGTAACCACTCCGAAAAAACCGCTTTCCAGTTGTCGAATATCATCTGTCAACTCGCTGGCCAAATATTCGATAACCTCCATTGGAAGCTCACTGCCCCTCTCCCTGGCTTTTTTGATCAGGATTCTTACCCGCGTTCGAAAGTCCGGGGGATCTATTGGAGAAATCAAACCGCAGCTAAGCCGGGATCTTAGCTGATCACTGAGCTTCGGAATCTCGTTTGGCCTTAAATAACTGCTGAAAACCACCCTTTTTTTAGCATCCTGAAGATAATCCAGGGTCAATGCAAGTTCAGACTGAGTACGTTCTTTACCTGTGAGAAAATGAATGTCCTCCAACAAGAGCACATCGCAGCCGTCGCGATACTTTTGCTTGAATTGGTCCAATGAGTTTTGCCGGAAAGCCCTTACCATATCATTGGTAAAATCTTCGGCAGTGATATAAAAAACACGTTCACCTTTTGAATGAGACAAAATATGGTGTCCAACGGCCTGAGAAAGATGACTTTTCCCCATACCCGTATTGGACAAAAGAAACAGTGAACTCTGGCTCGGCTCGCGTCTGGATGCAAAGGATAACGCTGCCGAGAAAGCAAAGTCATTGTTCATGCCCACCACAAAATTATCAAAGGTAAAATCCTTTCTAAGTCTCCGCCCATTTTGAGATTGAAAATTCATAATGGGCAGTACCAGCTGCTGATCGGCCTCGAATTCATCTTTGACCTTCTTTTCCTTGTTTTCGGAAATGACAACCTTGACGCGCTTTATTTGCCCTCCGGAATCTTTCAATGCGCTCTCGATGTGATCTGCATAATAATCCAATACCCGTTTCCTGGAAAAGAAGTTGGGTGCGGAAATCACTATCGTATTGTTTTCCATGGATTCAAAAACCAATGGCTCAATCCACATCTTGAAACTGTGTTTGGGAATTTGGTTTTTCAGCTCGGCTTTGATTTCTGTCCAGATCTCTTTCATGGCTCATCACACTCTTTTCTTTAAAAGATTCATTTTAAAATTATCAGCAACAATTAAAATAGCCAAAAAACAACGAAAAATGACGAAATAAACAGATTATAAGGGTTGAAACCTTTTGGGTGCGGTCACGGTGAACGTTAGCGGCATATTTAGATTATCACCCTTGAAGTGTCAAACCGGAAGAAAAGAGGTTGGCGGATTGTTTTCAAACACGTTATTAACAATTTTATAACATATTGAAAAAATTAGATTAATAAAATTTTAAATTTAAGAACCCTACTTAAATAGACCCTTTAAAACAAACGAAAATTTCCAAGCATATTCGGTGTATTGACAATTATAGTCATTTTATGAACAATATTTTGTAAAAATAAAAACTCTTATTTTGGTCGAATATCTATTATTTGCTTTTATTTTTAACCTTTTGACAGGAGAAGGATGAATGGAGGATTTTAACACCCTTATGTTTTTAATAAAATTATTTGTTTGAAAATTAACAACGGCTTCTGTAAAATTCATTCTTGTATGCAATCCGATAAAATCATTATAAGTGGTGCCCGGCAGCACAACCTGAAAAATATTGATCTGGAACTGCCCAGAAACCGATTGGTGGTCATCACAGGTCTGTCAGGTTCCGGAAAATCCACCCTGGCATTTGACACCTTATACGCAGAGGGGCAGCGCAGGTATGTGGAATCGCTTTCCACCTATGCCCGGCAGTTTCTGGAAAGGTTGGAAAAACCGGATGTGGACCATATTGAAGGGCTTTCTCCCGCCATTTCGATCGAACAAAAGGCTGCAGGGCATAACCCCAGGTCAACGGTAGGTACCGTTACGGAAATTTATGATTATTTGAGGCTTCTTTTTGCCAGAGTTGGTACACCTTACTGTTATAAATGTGGAAAGCCTATCCTTTCGCAAAGTATTGATCAAATCGTAGAGCAGGTTCTGGGGCTTTCACAAGGGACAAAAATTATTATCCTGGCTCCGATAGTTATAGAGAAAAGCGACAGTTGGGAAAAAAAAATTAAACAACTTCGAAAGGAAGGGTTTGCAAGAATTCGGGTTAACGGTCAAATTTTTGAACTGGAAAATTTATCGGGACTCAAGAAAAAAAAGAAGATGCCTTTTGAAGTCGTGGTGGATCGGCTGGTGATCAAGGACAGTATTCGAAATCGTTTGACGGATTCTCTTGAAATGGCTTTATCATTGTCCGACGGCCTGATTATAGTGGATGTTCTTGGGGGTTATCCCATGGTTTTCAGTGACAAGGCCGTGTGCGTTTCATGCAACATCAGCTATTCCGAGTTTACACCCGCCAGTTTTTCTTTCAATTCTCCCCGGGGTGCTTGCAAAAAGTGCAACGGGCTCGGTACTACCACGGAGATCGATCCTGAGCTGATCATTCCGAACACGAATCTTTCCCTGCGGGAAGGTGCCGTGGTGCCGTGGGCAAATAAAAACTCGGTGCTTTTTTTCGAATTTATCGATGCCATTACCCGCCGATATGGTGTTGATATTTACGAACCTGTTAAAAATCTTCCGGAACCATTTGTTAATATCCTGCTTTATGGTTCCGGTGATGATGAGATT
Source organism: Desulfobacteraceae bacterium (assembly GCA_007127235.1). Lineage (GTDB taxonomy): Bacteria > Desulfobacterota > Desulfobacteria > Desulfobacterales > SKZT01 > SKZT01. The sequence continues at coordinate 3,401 of SKZT01000205.1, read as the reverse complement.
ACTTTTTACTTTGAAAATAAAAACAGACGTTTTAACTATAAAAAGCCTTTCGAAGGTATCATTCCCAAGCTTGAAAGACGTTATCTGGAAACCGAATCTTCCCAATCAAGGGAAGAAATCAAGCGTTATCTGACATTTCGTCCATGTGCGCAATGTCATGGAACCCGTTTGAATCGGGAGAGCCGTTGGGTAAAAGTAGCCGGGCACAGCATTACCGAAATTACGGGCCTTTGTGTATCCAAAGCCATTGCCTTTTTTCAACAGCTCACTCTGGAAAACCAGAAGTGGCTCATTGCCCGCCGAATTTTAAAAGAAATTGCGGGGCGGCTTCAATTTCTTGAAAATGTCGGCTTAGGATATCTGACTCTGGACCGCAGCGCCAATACGCTTTCAGGAGGAGAAAGTCAGCGGATTCGTCTGGCCACGCAGATCGGGTCTAAATTGACCGGGGTTTTATATGTCCTGGATGAACCCAGCATAGGGCTTCATCAGCGTGACAACCGCCGCTTGTTGGACACTCTGATTCAAATGCGTGATCTGGGCAATACGGTTCTGGTTGTGGAACACGATATGGAGACCATCGAGACTGCCGACCATGTGGTTGACATGGGCCCTGGAGCCGGAATCCACGGCGGCCAGGTGGTGTTTTCCGGAATTCCGGGCGAGCTTCGGGCATGTGATACCTCCCTTACAGGCCAATATTTGTCGGGAAAACGGCAAATTGGTCTTCCGGCAAATCGAAGGTCCGGTAATAAACGGTTTGTTACCATTGAAGGTGCTTCGGAGAACAATCTCAAAAATATCCATGTACAGTTTCCACTGGGCTGTTTTACGTGTGTTACGGGTGTATCCGGTTCGGGAAAATCGACGCTGGTACTGGAAACGCTATATCAGGGACTATCCCAGAAGCTTTATCGCTCACACGCCTTTGCCGGAAGGCACCAAAAAATATTGGGAACCGAACACGTTGACAAAGTTATTCATATCGACCAGTCTCCCATTGGAAAAACCCCCCGTAGCAATCCCGGTACTTATATCGGTGTGTTTACATTTATCCGCGAGCTTTTTTCCAAGACTCCCGAGGCCAGAATCAGGGGATATAAGCCGGGCCGCTTCAGTTTTAACGTCAAAGGCGGACGGTGTGAGGCCTGCGCTGGGGATGGCGTCATAAAGATCGAAATGCATTTTCTTCCCGACGTTTATGTTCCCTGCGATGTTTGCCGTGCAAAGCGTTATAACCGTGAAACTCTTGAGATCCGTTACAAGGGAAAAACCATTTCCGATGTGCTCAACATGACGGTTAACCAGGCATACCGGTTTTTCGAAAATATCGGAAGCATCCGGAATAAATTGCAAACGGTCGTGGATGTGGGGCTGGGATATGTCCGTTTGGGTCAGCCTGCCACCACTTTATCCGGGGGCGAGGCCCAGCGTGTAAAACTCTCACGGGAACTCAGCAAGCGGGCCTCAGGAAAAACCATCTATATTCTGGATGAACCCACCACCGGCCTTCATATGGAAGATATCCGAAAATTGCTTGAGGTTTTAAACTGCCTTGTGGATGCCGGTAACACCGTGGTGGTTATCGAACACCATATGGACGTTATCAAAAGTGCTGACTATATTATAGATCTGGGACCCGAAGGAGGGGATGCCGGTGGTTTTGTTGTCGGCTTCGGAACCCCTGAAACAATTGCTGAAAACGAAAACTCCCACACCGGAAGGTTTCTCAGAAAGTATTTATAGCTCCTAAAATAACAATGAGTTTTTTGGAGTGCAAAAGCTGTGCTTTTGCATTTTTTTGCGAAATCATAGCTTTCGCACTCCGATTAATTATGACAAGGATAAAATTAAATGTTTTCATGTCGATTCATTTTTGTGATATTCACCATCATGCTTGGTCTTTTATCATGCAGGTCCTTTCATCCCGTACCGGCCTATTTACCGGAAAAACTGGTTCCTGAAACCTTCTCCCAATTTACGGAGGATGTGGATCCGGATTTGAAATGGTGGATGACCTTTCAGGACAATGAACTCAACATGCTTATTGAAGATGCATTTGAAAACAATTTGGATTTAAAAACGTTATGGGCCAGAGTTGAACAGGCCAAAGCATCGGCGGTGAAGGCCGGAGCCGGTCTTTACCCCCACATTACGGCAACCGCAGATACGCTGCATTCCCGAAGACAAACCGACTACGGCGAAAAACCGGCAAGATCTTCGCAAGATTACAGCTTTGGCCTTACCGGCTTTTACCAGGCGGACGTATGGGGAAAAAATCAGGCTGAAAGGCAGGCGGCCATTTTCGCTGCACAGGCCGGAGAATATGAGTTCAGCTTTGCCGCCATTACCCTGGCAGCTGAAATAACCAACAGATGGCTTCAAATCATATCCCAAAGGATGCAGTTGACGTTGTTGCACGATCAGCTTGAAAACAACGAGATCATGATGGAGCTTATCAGATTCCGATTCCGTCAGGCCATGGTTTCGATTTTGGACATCTATCAGCAGCAACAGGTTCTGGACAGCATACGGGCAGAGATTCCACTGGTTGAGGCCAGAAAACAACGTTTAACCAATGAACTGGCCGTACTTTTGGGAAAAGCCCCACAGATTGATCCGGAAATTTCCCGTGACCATCTGCCCTTTTTACTTCCCTTTCCGGCGGCGGGCATACCCGCACAACTGCTTGAAAACCGGCCGGATATTCGGGCAGCTCAATTGAGGCTGGAATCGGCCGGATGGAACATTGCGGCTTCAAGGGCTGATCGCCTGCCGTCCATTTCACTTACAGCAAGAAGCGTTTTTACCAGCCGGCATCTCGATCTTTTATTGGATAACTGGCTGCTGAGCCTGGCATCAAATATTACCGCACCGCTTTTTGATGCAAACTTGAGGGCTGCGGAGGTAGACCGGCTGATCGCTGTTGAGGATGAAAACCTGGCTGCTTATAAGCAGGCTGTTTTAATTGCTGTCAGACAGGTCGAAGATACCCTGATGACCGAAAGCCGGCAGCTGGAACATATTGAAAGGTTGATGCAGGTTATCGACACCGCCCGTAAAGCATTGGACCAGGCCACTGTTCGCTATATGAACGGCTTGATTGACTATCTTCCGGTGCTTACCCAGATTCTCACCGTTCAGGGCCTGGAACGTAACCTGATAGATCAGCAAACCGTTTTGCTGGCCAACCGGGTCGATTTATTTCGCGCACTGGGGGGCACATGGACATCAGAATTGATATCTCCAAAATCTATCTCTGATGCAAACAAATCCATCTATGATGCAAACAACCTGTAGGTGCGAATTCATTCGCACAGCTGAGCCTTCCACCCCACAGGGGTATAGGCGCTAACCTAAGAGATGGTGCAGCAAGTCCCCCTTTGGCAAAGGGGGATTTA
>SKZT01000176.1 GCA_007127235.1 Desulfobacteraceae bacterium | reverse complement strand
GTGTTGGACATAAGCCTCTGGAAATCCCTTCTTTACCGGCAACTGGATTTTGAAAATGATGCGCTCAAACATCCCGAATATCTCGATGAAGCATACAAAACCGGAAAGGAATTTACAATGGCCGTCAAAAACAATCAATCAGAATAACCAACACCCCTGACAACTTCCACGCCGTTTTCAGCCATTTCCACAATGGCAGATTCCACCGAAGACATGCCTCCAAACATAGCCGATTGGCGGTAATTGCCAACTCTTGCACCGGACAGGCTCATGTCCACAATCACCTGAAGGTTTTTTTTCTTGAAAAATTTTTGAGTCTTCACAGCCGATACACGCACACAAGAATTTAACGTGCAGCCTCCCATCACCAGCATAGTTTTACCATTTTTTATAAACCGCTCTACCCAAGGTTTAAATCCGTTTGTCGGCGGAAACATGATGTTGTTTCCCGGTTTGATAAAATATGGCTGTGCCTTTTCAATGACTCCATGGAAATGTTCATCCCAATCATAGCTATCCGGCGGAAAGGGGCATCTTGAAAACATGATCTCAATGTCTCCCCTATACATACTGAGCATTTTCGCACAACGCTCAAAGCACAGTTCGATCATCCTGATATCTTTTTTCCCCCGATATCCGATTGACTTCATCCATGCACCTTTTGTAAAGGACCTTTGAGGATCGATAATCAGCCAGGCAGCATCTTCATAATGAATTTTTTTAAAATCAAGCGCATTCAAAAGCCGCTCATAGCTTTTTGCAGTCTTTATGCCCCCTGTTTCCGACAAAATTCTTATACTGTCTTTTACCGGGTCATCATTTAAAATCTTCAGGGAAGTCTTTGATAACATTTTTGATTCTTCCCTTTCCTTAGGAGTAACTTTTGCAGATCTGGCTTTGTTTCCAGATTCACCATATTTGGCATTCAACAAAACATCCCCATATGGACCAAGTGGGTCTGTCTCAATCTGATTCATGTAGTAACAAAAAGTTTTTCGGGATATGGAACCAAAAAGTGTGAGCAAATCAAAAACAGCAAAAAAAGGGGCTTCAGACCAATACCAACCCAAATTTTTCGCAGCCCGGTAAAGATCTTTCCTTGAAAGTTTTTCATCCCGATCAAAATCAAGGATGTTAAACAGTTTATTAAAATCCACTGGCAACCCAATTCGTATTGATTCTGTTAATAATTATGATAAGTTGACGAAAAATCATAAAATAATTAGCATGTTTCATTATTGATTAAAATGTTTATAGTTTATAATTAAGTTAATTATCGTTTAATTTTTTAAGGTGAATTTATGCCTGATGACCTTCACAACCCGAAAGAACCGCTGATACAGATATGTAGAAACATAATCCGCATTGCCGTGCGCTGCCTTGCGGCCTTGATGACGATGGTGATTATATGGGGCGTGGTTGATGTGGGCTATGTGATCTACGAAAAAATCATGTCCCCTCCTTATATGTTATTGAACATCAGCGATTTGCTGGCAACTTTTGGTGCATTTATGGCCGTTTTGATCGCCATAGAAATTTTTATCAATATCACCATTTATCTCAGAGATGATGTCATTCATGTAAAAATTGTCATGGCCACCGCCCTGATGGCCATCGCCCGAAAAGTGATCATCCTTGATTTCGAAACCATAACTCCCGATTATATGTGGGCTACCGCTGCCGTGGTTTTATCCATGAGCATCGGTTATTATCTTGTGGTAAAACAGACAGAAGCCGCAACAGTTTCATGTGATCAGTTCGAATGTGCCACGGATAATGCGGTTGAAAAAAGGCCTGAAACCACCAAAAAGAAATGGCTTCCCAAAAGAAAACCTCCGATAGAATAGTGGATTGGCGGATGTAAAAATTATCCCTGAATAAAAAAATGAAATCTTTTCTTGAAATTATTCTAAAAAAAATTTAAGGTGGGCGGATTTTAAATTTTATGACTCATTGATCATTTTAAATGTCTAAAAAATGGAGATAACAAAAATGGATGAAGATGGTGGAAGTTCTCACTTATTGATATCCAAAGCATTCATCAAAAATCGGTTTAAAGCAAGACCACCTGAAAGAGCAAGCGCAGGAGAGTTATGGCCTTTGATTAAAAAAGCATAACCTCCACCGGCTGGTTATCTCCGGCCGCCTGCACTCACGGCGGTCCCCGCAAGGAGATAAACCATGAAAATGCCCCCTGTTTCTGAATCTTTGCAAGAAGATCTTGCACAAGATAATATTCAGGAAATACAAAATATTTGCCATCAGATGCATCCGGCCGACCTGGCGGCCCAGTTCGCTGATTTTCCTATTGAACATTGCATAAAAATACTCTCCCATCTTGACCCGGAATGTTGTGCTCAAGTGCTGGGTCACATGGATTATGATGATCAACGGGAAATTGCGCTTCGCATGCCCGATCCCATGCTGGCCATGATAATCGCCCGCATGTCTTCCGATGACCGGGTCGATCTCTTACAATCCTTGCCGAAGGAACAGAGAGATATACTATTACACCTGGTGGCAAAAACCGAGCGTGAGGATATCCGAAAGCTTTGCTCATACCGTGAAGGAACCGCAGGTGCTATTATGACCTCTGAATATGCGGTTCTCACACCCGATTTAAATGCGCAGCAGGCCATTGATAAGCTTCGCCTGGAAGCACCTGACAAAGAAACCATATATTATGCCTATGTGATCGATTCCCAGAGAAGGCTTTTGGGCTCCGTATCTTTGCGGCAGTTGATTATGTCTAAACCGGACACAAAAATCGGAATTCTGATGCGGAGTGACCCCGTGATGGCTCGGGTCGATGAAGATCAGGAAGAAGTGGTGCGAAAAATGGCCAAATATGACCTTTTGGCAATCCCTGTAACCAACGGAAATGATTCACTGGTGGGCATTGTCACATTTGACGATGCCCATGATGTTACCGAGGCTGAAGCCACAGAGGATTTCCACCGGATGGGCTCAATTGCCAATGAAGTGGGCGCGGATTCATTGATGCATATCAGTCTGAAGGATGCCGGTATTTGGCTGATGATTCAAAAACGCCTTCCATGGCTCCTGGCGCTGGTATTCATGAACATCTTTTCGGGGGCAGGAATTGCCTTTTTCGAAGACACCATCCAGGCAGCAGTGGCCCTGGTTTTTTTTCTTCCCCTTTTAATCGGCAGCGGCGGCAATGCCGGAGCACAATCAGGAATGCTTATGGTAAGGGCCTTAGCTTTAGGAGATGTACGTATCAAAGATTGGTTTTATCTCTTGGGAAAAGAGGTGTTGATTGCCATAGGAATTGGAATTGCTATGGGATTGGCGGTTTCCCTAATCGGATTTTTCCGGGCCGGAATCAGTGTAACGGTTGTGGTAGCCCTGTCCATGGTTTCGATCGTGATTTTCGGCAGTTTGCTAGGCATGTCGCTTCCATTCTTGCTGACCCGCTTCCGAATGGACCCCGCCACAGCCAGTGCGCCTCTGATTACCTCTTTGGCGGATATCGGAGGTATATTGATTTATTTTGGAATCGCCAGTTGGTATCTCGGGTTATGATAAAAATATAAAATATTGCCTTCCCCCAAAAAAATCAGGCAGCATTGACATTTTTCCAGTGACAAAAAAAATAAAATATGTTAAAGGGGAAGAAAAAAAGATTTCAGGATTTGGGAAAATTATGATTTACCATATTAAAACCACCCATTTTGCATATGAAGCGCAAAGCGCCGCCGCGGCAGCAGCCGGGCGGCTCGTTGTCCTGGTGGGAGGAAAGCACAAACACCCATAAAACAAAAACAGGGCTGCGGGCGAAACTCCGCAGCCTTTATTTTTTTCAAGGGCTGTGAAAATAATCACAGCCCTTTTTATTTGAAAAGGGAAAGGTTGATTTATTATGCGAACCAATATTGTTCATATCGGTGCTGGAGAACTAACGTACGAAATTCGAAACATTGTTCGGATTGCCGAAAAAATCCGCGATCTCGGAATTCCCGTTAAAATGGAAAATATTGGCGACCCAGTGGCCAAAGGAGAAATTATTCCTGTCTGGATGAAAAAAATTGTATCGGAGCTGGTTCTTGAAAACAGCTCCTACGGCTACTGTCCGACTCAAGGGGTTCTGGAAACCCGAAAATATCTTGCCGATTTCAACAACCGGAAAGGGGGAGCTCAGATTTCCCCCGATGATATTATTTTTTTTAACGGCCTTGGAGATGCCATCACCAAGGTTTATACATTCCTGAACAGAACGGCACGTGTCATCACCCCCTCGCCTACATACACAACCCATTCTTCTTCTGAAGCCGCACATGCCGGACTTCCGCCGGTTTGCTACCCCCTCGACCCCTTTAATAACTGGTATCCGGATATCGACGAACTGCGAAAAAGGGTAAAATACAACCCGGCTGTTGCAGGTATCCTGTTGATTAACCCGGACAACCCCACGGGTGCTGTATTTCCCGCAAAGGTTTTATCGGATATCGTTTCCATTGCAAAAGATTTCAACCTGTTTATCATCGCCGATGAAATCTATCAAAATCTTATTTTTAATGGGGCACAAACCGTTTCATTGTCTGAGGTTATCGGCGATGTTCCGGCTATCAGTATGAAAGGTATTTCCAAAGAAATTCCCTGGCCGGGTTCCCGATGTGGATGGATCGAGGTTTACAATGCCGATAAGGATCCCCTTTTCGAAAAATATATTGGAACCATTCTCAATGCAAAAATGGTGGAAGTCTGCTCCACGACACTTCCCCAAATTGCTATTCCCAGATTGTTCGAGCACCCTGAATATCCTCTCTCTTTAAAAAAGAGACAGCAACGTTATGAAAGGTTTTCGAAAATCGCTTACGAACGGCTAAAACAAATTCCCGGTGTCATTTTAAACAAGCCTCAGGGTGCTTTCTATATGGGAGTGGTATTTGAAGAAGGGGTCTTAAACCATCGGCAGCATCTTCCTATTAAAAGCAAGGAAGTCAGGGAATTGGTGGAGCAGCTGACCGCTTCTTCGGCAGTAACCCTTGACAAGCGGTTTGTATATTACCTTCTGGCTTCCACCGGTATTTGTGTAGTGCCATTGACTTCCTTCAGCTCTGAATTAAACGGATTTAGAATGACACTGCTTGAGCCGGATGAAGCTAAATTCAGAGAAAACATTGACATTTTGGCCGAATCAATAAAAGACTATATTCATTCGTCAAAAGAAATCGACAATGCTGGCGAAAATACCTTTTTCACCAACCAGTTTCTTGAATGGGCCAAAAACTATAATTAGCTGTAGGTGCGAATTCATTCGCACTGCGGAGTCACGCAAACTCACAGGGCTCATTTTTTGCTCATCCGGTTATACATACGCCTCTGTGCGAATGAATTCGCACCTACATGTAAAACCACCTTCAGTGCAAACAACCTGTAGGTGCGAATTCATTCGCACTGCGAAGACTACATCAGACAGGAATAGTCAATATCGGCACCGTTGTGCACTTGACAACCTTTTCGGAAACGCTTCCAAAATCAAAATGGCTCTCACTTCCCCTGCTGGTCATAACCACTACATCGATTTTTTCCTTTTGAACTATTTTCAGAATTTCTTTGGCCGGATCCCCCACGGCAATGTGTCTAAAATAAAGGGGGCAGGCATTAAGAAATTTTTCACAGAGTTCGTCAAGGCGCTGTTCAGCCATCTGTCTTTCCCACTTTTTCATTTTTTCGAAATCATCAGGATCATATTCACCATATGAGGCGCCAAAAGCCGGATAATCTTTCATGACGTATAAAATATGAATTGCTGCCCCATATTTCTCAGCCAGAGATGTTACATACGGAAGTGCATTGGCGGCATTTTCGGAAAAATCTGTCGGCCATAAAATCTGTTCAACTTTCATTCAATCCTCCTTTTTTCTCATTAATAAGACATCATGTCTTCTGGTTATAACGGATTTGGGGGTGATTTGTTTATAGAATATCAACAGTGGAAACCTGTAGGGGCGGGTTCCAAACCCGCCCTCGTTCCAAATTCCCCGAGTGTTGCATTGTGCCATATATATTAAGCTCCCTCAAACGTCATTCAATTCATGTAACCAGAGAATGATTTTTATACCATAGTTCCCACGCAAAGCATGGCAACGAGAAAAAAATGCAAAAGCACAGCTTTTGCACTCCTTCAACAAGTCACCCCCAAATCCGTTATAACCAGCATGTCTTCCATAGCATCATAGTATTTAAATATCAATGCTGTAAATCAGTGCTGGCTTTGAGCTTTCCTGTTCATTCGTCAACATGGTTGTACAGCCTATTTTCTTGACATGATATAAATGTCTATGATATTTTTCATGATTCACAAAACAGGTATGGGTCTACGGGAAATAAAATGAATCCGCCGGGGCAAAGATGACAGAAAAAGCGGATTATAAGAGCCAGTCGGAAATGCAGAAAGAATCAGCTGACAACGACATCATCGATCTGAGCGAAAAAACCCAGGAGATTTCCCCAATAGAAAACAGCGGCAACGAAAAATTAAAAGAAAACCGGTACAATGATATAATTGAGTTATCCGAAGAAGTCGAAACAGTCCATGACGACTCAGATATTATTAATCTGACCCATGAGGTTCCCACGCCCCCGAAAAAGAATTCAGCGTCTTTCCTGTCTATCCACAGAGACGATTTCGGCCAAGTGAATATTTCTGTTTCCGAACAAAAGTTAGAAGCTCTCATTGAAGATGTGATACGCAAAATTTTGGCTGAAAAAATAGATTTTATTTTCATGAGGGCGGTTAAAAAAGTGTTGAGGGAAGATATCAAAAAACTTAAAGAAGAAATATTGCAGGAGCACAAGAATAAAGATTGAGCAAAACTATAGCTTTCCAGAAAATGTCTTTGGCTGCGTTATCGGTCGGAGATATACGAAAAGTATGATCTCCTCCTTCTAGCCTTGCCAAAAACATTTTCTGAAAAGCTATATATGTGCATCGATAGCCAGGGCCGAATAAGAGAAGTGGCATGAACACCGGGGATTAAAGTTAATCCCCGTAATTATTTTTATTTTTATTTTAGGAGTATGAACACATGAGTTCCAACCTTCTTGCCAAGGGATATCAACCGGATGATGTCGAAAAAAGGTGGTCCCGTTATTGGGAAGAGCACAAAATGTTTGCCGCAGCAGACCAGAGCGAAAAAAAGAGTTTTTCCATCGTCATTCCCCCACCTAATGTTACGGGTGTGCTTCATATGGGGCATGCATTGAACATAACGCTCCAGGACATACTTTCCCGCTACAAAAGATTGCTTGGATACAATGTCTTGTGGATGCCAGGTACCGATCATGCCGGCATTGCCACCCAGAATGTGGTTGAAAGACACCTTGCTGAAAAAAATTTGAGCCGGGATGCTCTGGGAAGAGAAAAATTTATTGAAAAAGTTTGGCAGTGGCGGGAACAGTACGGAAGTAAAATTATCAATCAGCTCAAAAGGTTGGGGGCTTCATGTGATTGGGACCGTGAACGTTTCACCATGGATGAAGGTCTGTCAAGGGCGGTGCGGAAGGTATTTGTCGAATTATTTGAGGAAGGCCTTATATACAGGGGCAGTTATATTATTAACTGGTGCCCCCGCTGCCACACCGCACTGGCTGACCTGGAAGTGGAGCATGAGGACCATGACGGACACCTGTATCATATCCGCTACCCTTTTGTAAATGGCGGGGGAGGCATCGTAGTTGCAACCACACGCCCTGAAACCATGCTCGGAGATACAGCAGTAGCGGTTAATCCGGATGACAAACGTTATTTAAATATCACCGCTGACAAGGTCTTTTTGCCCTTGATGAACAAAACAATCCCAATTATTCGGGATCATTATGTGGCCATGGAATTTGGCACGGGAGCATTGAAAATTACTCCGGCTCATGACCCCAACGATTTTGAAGTGGGCATTCGTCATAATCTTCCAAGGGTAAAGGTTATCGGAGATAATGGGATAATGACGGAAGAAGCCGGTG
>SKZT01000092.1 GCA_007127235.1 Desulfobacteraceae bacterium | reverse complement strand
TTCTTTCTTATACAAGATTGGATAATTTATTATTGCCAGTCACCTTATCTCCCCAAAAAAGCCATTTGAAAAACTTCAGTTATGAGAGAATATATAGCAAAAATGGATTTCTTTAAAAAGGTGTGTTTTTACAAAATGTAAAAAAGCGGTTTATTCTTTTTTGAGAAGCTACTTTTTTCGACGTTTAAAAATTTTTGTCCCTGCCTCAGTTAAATATACTGCCTGAATTTAAGGTGACAAATATCAAAGCTTTGGTATATTATTGACAGAAAGCCGGTTCTTGTCATCTTTCATAAATTTAAACCTCATTTTTCCGGAAAGCTTTTACAAACAGCATAAATTATCCTTGGAGGAGAATTTATGGACAGAAAAACAGCAAAAGCTATAAGGCGGGTGGAAAGCCGGATGGTCATATTGGGGCCTTTCTTGCGGGAAAAAGGGGCTGCTGCGCTTTTTGGAACTGCTGTGCCTGAAGTGGTCGACTCACTTGTAAATGCCCTGGGAGATAAAAAAGAGAAGGTTCGCCGGACCGCCCATCTCACCCTTGTTAACCTGAAAGGCCCTGCAATTGACCGGCTCTGTGCCATCTGGGAAGAAAGCCGGGATGAGGTTTTGGAAAGGCTCATTTGGGATGGTGATTATTTTGCGACCAGTCCCAGGTGGTTGGGCTACATCACGTACTTGCTCCGTGGTTGGGTGGATAAAGTTGTTGATGCCGATGCCGATGGTGTAAATACCCTGCTTGCCTTGAGAAAAGATAGGGATTGGAGAATAGCCGCCAATTCGAAAAAAGCGCTTTCGGTCTTGCGAAACCAGGATGGAATTGACCGATTGTGTGCATTCTGGGAGCAAAATCGGGATGAGTCTCTTAAAAAAATAATAGAGGAATGTGGCTATATTGCACGAAATCCAGCGGCTCTTTTTTATAAAACCAGTTATTTCCATGGCATGCCCCCTGATATCCTTCCGGATGATGACATTTTAAATTCATGCCTTTCGGATTCCGAAAGTGCCATCATGAAAAATGCTGTTGCCCATGAACTTTCAGAAGGTGATGAAAAAGGGTTTTACCGGCTGTGGCAATTTGCCATGCAGCGACCGGACTTGGGAATCGCAGAAATTCTTTACGATTCGGGCCGATATCCATCGGATGCAGCGGAGCGCACCCTGTTTTTTTTCCTGGCCGGAGCAATGGATCACTATTTCGATATAGATTTTGATCAGTCTGTGCTTCGTACCTGGTATGAAAGCGGATCAGCGGCACTGAAGGAATCTATTGCCCGGCGCATTCGCCAAGCTGGTGATGCAAGACTCCTCACCGTGTTTCGCAATATTCAGGGCGGGCCGAACAAATCTCTTTCTGCTCACGAAGTGGATGTGCAGATGGACATTATGATTAAAAATGAGGATTTTGCGGGTTTGTTTGATTTGTTCCTGTTTTCAAACTATGACCAGGCGACGCGAATATTTTTGGCCCTTAAACAGGGGGGATGGTATCACCCGGAACCCCGCTTTGCGGAAATGCAGGCCCGTCTGGAACCGATCCTGATGCAAAATCAGAAAACCAAAGGTTTTTCCTCATATGCCGGCGCAGTGTACCGGGATTTTCGTCCCATGTTTTTCCACAATGGGCAGGTACCCCAAACAGAGCAGGACCTGTCGGCATGGGCAGCGGATGACAAAAATTTTCGCAAACGTACCACAGCCCTGATTTTAATGGCTGAAAGCGGGGCGCCGGCCCTGGAGGATTCAGCCAACATGGCATGCGGCGATGCCTTCTGGCAGGTGCGCATGGCAGCCGCAGCAGCGGAACTGCTTCGGCCCGGAACACTCAGCCCTTCCAACCTGGCCCTTTTGGCTGAAGATCATGTGTTTTGGGTGCAGGCCTTGCTGAATTTGCCGGCAGATGGCAGGCTTTCCGGGTTGGGACCGGCAGGTCTGGAAATTTTAAATAAGGGTGGTGACGTTTCTGGCCCCACCAAAAATGCAACAGAGCCGGATGATTTCATGAACCTGGTTAAAGGAATGCTGTCCGCGCCGGAACGTGAATATTTTCTGATTCTGGGCGAGTATTTCAGTACGGAAGGCGAATTTTCTGAAGATAGCCACGTGGAGGCAGGAATGGCAGATGTTGAAGTGGTGTTTGATGAATGAAGACACGGAGTGCAAAAGTTTTACTTTTGCATGGTTTGCAAAAACAAAGCTTTTGCACTCCTGATATCATCGCGGAGGTGATTTATGCAATCTGACCCCCACAGCGGTTCGCCAAAAAGTGGCAGAAATCCTTGGTATTTTATCAATCCCATGGACGGCATGGAAATGGTTTTGGTGCCCGGTGGGTGGTTTCACATGGGAGCTGTGGAAAAGGATACCAATGCCTTTGAGTGGGAAATGCCCGGCCACCTCCATTATGTGGATCCCTTTTACATGGGTATTTTTTGTGTCACCGTGGATCAGTTCCGTAGGTTTGTGCAAAATACGGCCCATGATGCGGGGGAAAACTGGGAAAAAGATCCGGATGGCCACCCTGTGAGGTTTGTTAGTTGGGAAGATGCAACTGCCTATTGTCAGTGGGCGGGATTGCGACTTCCTACCGAAGCGGAATGGGAGCATTGTGCCAGGGGATATGATGGTCTCATTTATCCCTGGGGAGATCAGTGGGAGAAAGGCCGCCGGGTCTGTTGGGACAAGCAGAAAGGCCCGGGTGGGACCACCGCACCGGTGGAAGATCATCCCGAAGGTGTCAGCCGGTTCGGAACGTATCAGCAAAGCGGCAATCTGCTGGAATGGTGTGAGGATGGATATGATCCGCATGTATACCGGCGTTATGCGGAGGGCGACTTAACAATACCAACGGTTTCTGCGTGGCGTGTGCTTCGAGGAGGGTCATGGGCCGAGGCCCCCCGCCGCGCCCCAATTTCATTAAGAGCCGGAAGCCGGGATCGCAACTACCCTGACGACCGGTTCAGCTTCCGTGGATTTCGTGTTGCCAAAACAGTTGATTTTAATGGCTGATTTACACTAAAATAAAATTCCTAACCTTTTTGATTTTACGCCTGCACGTTATTCCGGCGATTTGAAAAAAATATAACAGGAGACCAGCATGCAGATTCAGGAATTGGAAATCTTTATTGGACCAGACGGCAAAATTTCCTTTGAGGTCAGAGGTGTTCCGGGCCGGCAATGCCTGGAGCTGACAAATGAACTGGAAGATGATTTGGGGGGAGCTATTCTGGAGCGGATTGAAACATCTGAAATGCTTTTGTCCAAAGCAGATGCCAGTGTGGACGATAAATTGTTTACCCGGAGCCGATAAGCATGGGTGGCATGCGGTACCGGCAAATGGCTGTGGATTTTGGGACCTCCAACACCATTGTTGCGTTCTGGGACGAAGAAAAAAAAGATGTGGTTTTGCATGAGGTGGAGGATGTAACCCGACCGTTTCATTTTGAACAGGATGGTCTCACCCATCGGATTCCTTGCATTCCCTCATTGATTTATTATGAAAACCGGCATACCACTTTTGTGGGCGAACAGGTGATAGCCAAAATGCTGGAAAACCAGCAGGGGGCATTTCGCTGGATGAAAGCCTATATCCGATCCGGACGGAAAATAAATTTTTCTCTTCCTGATGGCAGCGCCGTGGATTTTTTTATCGCCGCCCGTGATTTTCTGGAAAAAGTGCTGCTTTTTGCTGCTGAATCCGGACGTGCGGATGTGCAAAATGCTGAAGTGGCATTTACTGTGCCGGTGGAATCCTTTGAGGATTATACCGACTGGTTGTCAGAGACCTGCCGTGAATTGGGAATTAAGCGCTACCGATTTATAGATGAATCCACCGCCTGTATTTTCGGTTATGATACCCATTTGCAGCCGGGAGATGTTTTTTCAGTGTTTGATTTCGGGGGGGGCACCCTGGATGTTTCCATTGTCCGGATTGAGGAGAAGGTGGATCGGGGCCGTGGCTGCCGGGTTCTGGGCAAGGCCGGATGCCGTATTGGAGGGCGTACCATCGATGGCTGGTTGTATGCCGACCTGTTAAGCAGGGCCAAGGTTCAGGTGGTGGATGCGCGCCCGGCCAGTGCCTTGTTTATGCAGCAGGTGGAGCAGATCAAAGAGTATCTTTCGGACCATACCAGCCGTGAATATGACGTTGAGCATGAGAATTCGGGACTACGCCTTAAAGGTGTTTATCATCGTGGTGAACTGGAAGACCTGCTGGAAAAAAAGGGGTTTTATCACGATGTGCATGAAACCCTTGAGCGTGCTGAAAGCCGGTCCAGGGAAAGAGGGGTAGATCGCTCCCACATCAAAGAGCTGCTTCTGGTGGGAGGAACCAGCCAGATTCCAAGCGTCAGGCGATTGGTGTCGTCATTTCACCGTAATGTTCGCTTCTACAGGCCTTTTGATGCCGTGGCCCGGGGTGCCTGCCGCTATCTTACCAGTGAAATTGAAGATCTCTATGACCATATCCAGCATGATTATGCCATTAAAAGCTATGACAGGAGAGCCCGCACTTACAGGTTTCTGACGCTGGTTCCCCGGGGTACCCGGTATCCCACCGAACCGGAATTCAAAAAATTAAGTCTTGCGGCAGTAAGGGATCAGCAGCGATTTTTCGGAATTGACATTTTTGAAATATCCGAAAAAGGAGCAACTGCTGCCGGCGGCAGTGGCGAAATCATGTTTGATTTAAACGGGCAAATTGTATTTGACAACGGCGGTAATGGAGGGTTTGCCGGAAACGAGTTCTGGATGAACGAAGCAAATCCCATGTTTATCGAAGCCGAACCCTTGGCTGAAGGCGGAGCAAAGCGTTTTTCCGTCAGTTTCCGGGTATGCGCCCAGAAAAATCTAAGGGTTACAGTGAGAGACTTGCTGACCCATAAGCGGTTATATGACGATTATGCAGTGGTGAAGCTAAAATAGTGACTGGAGGAAAGTACATGTCTCATTTTACATGCATGCAAACCAGGCTGGTGCAAAAACAGCATTTGCTGAATGCTCTGAAAAAATTGGGCCATCAGCCCATAGAAGGCCAGGTGAAGATCCGGGGATATGGCGGTAAAGAAACCGTGGTAGAAATCATGATTGCCACCAAAAATGAAGGTTACGATATGGGTTTCCGTAAGAACGGGGAAACATATGAACTGGTGGCTGACTGGCATGGAATCAAGGATATTGTCCCTGAAACCTTTCTCAATCAGGTTCAACAGCAGTATGCCGTCAGTGCCGTGGAAGAGCGCATGCAGGATCAGGGATTCGATATCGTTACGCAGGAGAACCTTCCGGACCAAACTATCCATATCACCGTCCGGCGCAGCGTATTTTGATTGCAGAGGAAAAAATAAAGATGTTCAGGAAAACGTCATTCCAGGACGAACTCAGTTTGTATTTCAAGGCCAGGTTCACATTGATTTGCATTATAACCGCTGAAGAAGAGCGGTTGCTCAAAGAAATTGCCGAGGCATGCCGACAGACAGAAAAACCGGTGTACTCATGGGATATTGCCGACGGATTCGTGGCGCTTACGGAAAACACAGGGCGGGTGGAGCGTCCGGCCAAGGATCCCATCACGGCCCTTGAAACTATCCTTCGCATGAATCAGGAGGTTGTATTTGTTCTCAAAGATTTTCATTTATTGTGGGAAAAAAATCCCCAGGTGGTTCGTAAAGTCAAGAACGTGGCCCAGGCATTGAAACAGTCCCGCAAAAATATCATAGTGACATCCTGCCGGGCATTAATTCCTGAAGAACTTAAAGATCAGGTACATGTCTTGGAATTTGAACCCCCCGATTTCAATGGTATGAAAGAAATTCTGGAAACCTTTACCAGAATTCCCAATATCCGCATTAATTTGACTGACCTTGGAAAGGAGAAGCTGGCTAAAAGCGCCCTGGGGCTCACCGCCAATCAGGCGCAGCGGGTGTTTTCCAAGGCCATTGTCCAGAAAGGAAGTCTGGACGAGGAGGATATTGATCTGGTGATGCGGGAAAAAAAGAACATCATCCGGGAAAGCGGGGCACTGGAGTTTTTCGCAGTAACCGAAACCATCAATGAAATCGGGGGACTTGATGTTCTCAAACAATGGCTGCGGGAACGAGAGATCTGTTTTACCCAGAAAGCTGCGGATTACGGCCTGGCTTTGCCCAAGGGCCTCTTGCTGGTGGGAATTCCGGGTACGGGAAAAAGCCTGACGGCCAAGGTGGTCTCCGGCCTGTGGCGACAACCCCTGGTGCGGCTGGATATGGGTGCAGTGTTCGGCAGTCTGGTGGGCCAGAGTGAGGAAAATATAAGGCGTGCACTGAGGCTGGCAGAAACGGTCAGCCCATGTGTGCTTTGGATCGATGAAGTTGAAAAAGGAATGGCGGATTCCGGAGGCGATTCCGGAACATCTTCCAGAGTGTTCAGCACACTGCTTTCATGGATGCAGGATAAGCGAAAACCCGTATTCGTTGTCTGCACCGCCAATGACATTTCGCGGATCCCACCGGAATTTTCCAGGGCCGGCCGTTTTGATGCCACCTTCTTTCTTGATTTACCCACAGCCCGTGAACGCCGGGAAATTTTTCAGGTTCATCTGCTTAAACGACGTCCGGTGATCGAAGTTTTTGATCTGGACCCACTGGTGGCCGCCAGCGAAGGGTTTGTGGGGTCGGAAATCGAACAGTCCATTGTAGCCGCCATGGTGCGTGCATTTAATGACGGGGGGCGAGAGGTAACCACTGATGACATTCTGCACGTGTTGAATTCGCGGGAGGAAGTGGTGCCCCTGAGCAGCAGCCAGAGAGATAAAATCGGACACTTGCGCAGGTGGCTCCTGGAAGGCCGTGCCCGTTCAGCCTCATTTCCCGAGGCCAGTTTTGCTCTCAAGCAAAAAGTTAACGTGCCGGATTTTGCAGCAGCCCCGCATCTGGAGCTGTAAATGATAAGAAACAGCAAGCTGCACGTTCATCATATGATTTTTTCCAGCCGCTCTAACGGACCGGGAAAACGGGCTGTAATATGGCTTCAGGGATGCTCTCTTCGATGCCCCGGCTGCTTTAATCCGGGCCTTCAGAACCCGGAAGGCGGGCTGGATATGGAAACCTCCGCCATGGCGGATCAGTTGATAGCGCACCGGAAAGATGTTGAGGGCATAACGGTAAGCGGCGGGGAACCTGTTGAACAGATAGAGCCGTTGATTCACCTTCTTTCAATCATAAAAGAAAAAACAAATCTTTCCGTGTTGTTGTTTTCAGGAAAAACGCTTGCCCAAATCCAGGTATTGAAAAACGGGCCGGAACTTCTTTCCCTGACTGACGTTCTTGTGGACGGAACATATGATGAAAACCTCGCCAATCCCCAAGGCGTTTGGCCTGCATCCACCAACCAGCGTATCATCTTGCTTACATCGCGCTATTTGGAATCCGACTTTGAAGGTATCCCCTCCCAGGAGATCTTTATCGGTCCAACGGGTGAGATTATAGAAACAGGGCTTTATGGATCAGAAGAAAGGGGCCTGTCCGAAAACTCCTCTCCCTCCGGGAGGGATTGGGGGAGGGAAAGGTAACCTCCTGATATCATTCACCCCCACCCCGGCCCTCCCCCAAAGGGAGAGGGAGAAACAGAGTTTTTGGACAGGCACTATGTTGTAAACGCATAAGTCTAAAAGTATTGTTATTTTAGTCACGCCCCTGGAAGGCCTCCATTTTTATATATTGCCAAACTGGGACGATGGTTCTGTCGTGATAACCCATTAGCAGACACGTTACAAATTCGGGTTCCCTGAAGGGGAACTGCGTTATAGTCGGTGACTTCAGCCGATGAAGATACGGCCAACGAATGGAAACTGGTGGCCCCGATATAGCGCCGACATCCCCCTCTCCCTTTGGGAGAGGGGTGAGGGCAAAAACGAACAAGGGATTCGGGTGGTTCGTTTCTGGAGCAATGACGTTTTACAGCAAACTGATTCGGTTATACAGGCACTGTGGCAGGAGGTTCATTTGCCCT
>SKZT01000148.1 GCA_007127235.1 Desulfobacteraceae bacterium | reverse complement strand
GTGACAGCTACCCTGCCGCCTTCTACGATGGCCAAACCTTCTGATGAAAGGGCATCCAGGACAACGAATTTTGCCGACTGATCCACATGCCCGATGATAAATTGCTCACCGGGTTTCAAATTCAAATCATTTAGAAGCGATTGGGCTGCAAAAATGGAGTAGGGTCTGTTGATCAAATCAATCCAACCCCCTCGGGAAGTCTCACCGTTGTTTTGAATCTGCCAGTTTCTGAAAGGGCGATCCAGGACAGGATCAAAGCCGATAAGAAGAAATGAGGAGGCTTCAGTATTTTGCCAGAAGTGCCAGCAATGTACTCTTGCCTGACCCGCTTTCTCCTTTCAGCACAACTGTCTCGCCCTTGGGTATAACAAGATCAATAGCGGTTACCCCCACAACATTCATGTTGTCCTTCTCATAAATCCGGGACAGCTTTTCGGCTTTAATGATCGGATCACTTATCTTATTCAGTCAGCACCTCAATCTTTTTAATTTGAATCTATTATTCGCGCATCAGCCCATTTTTTTCATTAACTATCTATTGGGCCATGGCAAAACAAAGGCCATCTTTTTCAGGAGAATGACCGGGTAAAAAAGCAAACAGGTTAACACCTTTCCATCGACTGCTGTCGGCAATTGCCCTGTTGAAAGCATCCGCATCTTTAAAGCCCACATTGTCCGCAACCAGAAGACCGGAATCCTTTATGACATCACCAATGCGGGGCAAGACTTTAACGTAAAATTCTTTGTCAATATCCAAAAAAACCATATCAAAAGGGCCCTCCAGCGATTCGAGTATTTCAAGAGCATCCCCCTCGCATATATCTACTGCATGAGAGAGCCCGGCTCTTTGGAAATTTTTGGCAGCCCGACGGGCCATTTCCCGGCTCCATTCAATGGTTACCAGTTTTCCGCCATTCTCAGCAGCCGCTTTAGCCAGATAGATTCCCGAATAACCGGTGGCTGTCCCCAATTCCAGTATTGAAACGGCACCGGTCACCCTTGCCAGAACATATAGCAATTCGGCCACAAGGGGGCCTATAATCGGAATGTCCTGATTTTCTGCCTCGAGTTCCAGTTCTTTCAAAAGATCGTCACGCTCCCCAACAAGCTGCCTGAAATAAGATTCAGGATTTAAAATCATATCGGACATTTTGTATCATCTCAATTTTCAATTTTTTTATTATTTGCCATCAGCTCCAAGGGATCATCCGGTTGTTTTTCCCCTTTAAAAAACCTGGCAATCCTGGAAAAAACGGTCTTGATAGCTCTCCAAAGTTTTGGAAGTACCCAGACCAAAAAAAGTAAAAAAGCAACCAATAAAGCAATAAAAAGCAAAGGGTACTGAAAAGCAATCCATAACCCGGTAACTACCACCACGTCTTCCGCAAGAGATGTCCCGATATTTGAAAACGGTTCCGGAGACATATTGATCAAGACCCGCGTTCCTGCCTTGGCCACATGGGTACCAGCGGCAACGCCCCCTCCGAGGATTGCTGCAGCCAGCGCCAAAGCAGGATTGATATCGCCTACTGCACCGGCCGCCAGAAGCGCTCCGGCCGGTATTCGAATAAACGTATGAAGCGCATCCCAACCATTGTCAACTCCAGGAACTTTATCCGCAAAAAATTCAACAGCATACATAATACCGGCGGCTCCCAGTACCAAGGGATCCATAAGAATCTGAAGGTCCGGTGGTAAATGAATATTTCCCGTAGTGCCTAAAATACCAAGCACCAAAATAGCCGCATACAAATTTACGCCGGCGGCCCAGGCAGAGCCCATGGTAAGGGCGATAATTGATGCAATCTCGTTGAGCTGTTCCATCCTTATCTCCTAATGCTTTATCTCCTGATACTGCCTTCCCTTAAGGAATGTGGCATGAAACAAGTTTATCATCAGGTCAATGCTAAAAAAGAACCCCGAAAAGAAGGCTCAGATACCAGATGAAAGTCTTGGATACGGTTTTTAACCTTGTTAACATAACCTTTGATATCACATTTTCTTTCAAGACCGGATGCTGCCATATATCTGACTTTTCCAAAAATTTTTCTTTCCTGAAAGGGCCTGTCATGAACCCCGAACAACCAGGCGACTGAAGTATATGAATTGGGATCCCGTCCGTCTATGAAATATTTGTTGTTTAAATATAAAGCAGTCTTGAAAGCTTGTTCAGGTGTTTTTGACCATTCAATGATTTTTTTTCCCCAGTACATGCGCATGTAATTGTGCATAAAACCGGTATATTTCATTTCGAGCATGGATGCATTCCAATATACATCGTGGGTTTGCCCATTTTCAAGCTGTTGGCAGGTATAGTCATAGGTGCGGGGATCATCCCGATGTTCCTCCAAAGTTTTTTTAGCCCATTCAGGGATACAATTCAACTGATCATAGCCTTGTGTATATTCGACAAAATTTATCGCCAGCTCCCTTCGAACCACCAGTTGCTCCATGAAAGCCTCTTTTGACTCTTTTTCAGCGTCGCTCTCCAAAACCTTCAACGCCAGATAAACCGGAGAAATTTGTCCGAAATGAAGATATAGGCTCATATGAGAAATATCATCGGTCTGAGGCTGGTTGCTGTGCCTGCCATAATGGTCAATATTTTCATCCAGAAATTTTTCAAAACGCTTTTTGGCCTGGGAGGTTCCCCCCTGAAACAAAGAGGTCACCGCAGCTACCTCTTTGTTGATATCAAAAGTCTGAAGGACAGACTCTATTGAACTTAAATCGAGCTGATTTATTTCAATATCCAAAAAATCAGACTTCACCGGAGTTTCAGAAAGGGGTTTTAAAAAACCCTCGAGATTTTTCTTTATTTTCGGGCGGATAGTGCGGGCAGCATACTCTGCCTTCCGAGTTACCGCCGCCACCGGTATGATTACATCACTTTCAACCTGTACTACATGGCACGGGGCTTTAAAAGCAACCTGCTCACGCCAGCTTTTCTGATGCGCAAGGTATCCGCGATCGCAAACAATCATGGCCGCTGACTTGCCATATTCCAGAACCACGTCAGGAGGATAACCTTTGCAGATGGCCATTCTGATCCCGCGCTCTTCCAGACTTTTTTGCGTTTCGGCAAGACCTTCAAGCATAAAGGTATAGTGGCGAATATTGGCTTCGGGGTAATTTGGGGTAAGCCCGAAAATAACCAGCAACGGAAGTTTCAATTTGTTGGCCTGACCTACAGCAAATTCAAGTGCGTGGTTGTATTCGGCTCTCTGTGACTGCTGCATCCAGTAAAGAACAAACCTGTTTTTGCAGATTTCATTTCCATTCAAAGGAGTGACCCGCCCATTGAAAGCGTCATTATTATTTGTTCTCATGGTTAATTCTAAACCGTCCGTTGGTGGGAATCAACCCGTTTTAGAAAATCTTTTAAATCTTTTTAAGACTCATTGGTTTTTGGAATCAAAATTGTTGACGCCAAGATATATTTTAAGTAATAGCATTTATTCAGTATATATTTTAAGTAATAATTTTAATTCTAATATAAGGAAAGTATGACGCAAAAAGCTTTTCAGGATTATTATGACGAAGATGTCAGCCATTGCTACGGATGTGGACGTTTAAACAACCATGGTCTTCGTATCAGAAGTTTCTGGGATAATGACCAGGCGGTATGCATTTATTATCCCAACCCTTATCATAGTGCCATTCCAGGCTATGTTTACGGAGGACTGATCGCTTCTCTGATCGATTGTCATTCAACCGGAACCGCTGCTGCAGCAAAATACCGTCATGAAGGACGGGAAATAGGCACAAAACCGTCTTTAAGATTTCTAACAGCCTCTATTAATGTCGACTTTCTCAAGCCAGCCCCTATCAAGGGTCCACTTGAACTCCGCTCAACAGTAACAGAAATCAAAGGCCGAAAAGTGGTGGTGGAAACACAGCTTACTGTCGACGGCTTGCTTTGTGCTAAAGGCAAAGTCGTTGCTGTGCAGGTTCCGGAACATTTTTTCAACAACAAAGACCAAAAGTAAACGAATCCGGAACGGAAGTATGAAAATTTTCATGATTTTTTCCTGCCATTTTTCTTGACAAAGAACATCTTCGATGCTACTCGTTGATTCTTGATTTATCTTTATCTATAGGCACGTAGCTCAGGGGGAGAGCGCTACCTTGACACGGTAGAAGTCGTTGGTTCAAATCCAATCGTGCCTACCATAAAAAATCAATAATAGCGAGGGGTTACAGAGTCAGTGTAATCCCTTTCTTTTTTTAAACCTCAAATCGTGCCCATGTTAAAAAATCGCCTCCTCTAAACGTGCTGCTGCTTCGGGGTTTTGCTTTCTCATCAGGTGGGAATATACATTCAAGGTTACAGTGGGGGAACTATGCCCGAGCTGCTTTTGAATATATTTGCTGTTTTCACCCTGCTCAATTAACATCGATGCAAAGCTGTGGCGGATATCATGGAATCGGATCTTTCCTATTTTCGCTTTTTTTAACGCCGGATTGAAATGCCGGTTCACCATGTTATTGTGATTAATCGGTCCTCCGGCTTCATTCGGAAAAACGAGATTCAATTCACATGGGGGACAAGCAAGCTTCCATTTTTTCAAATCATTTAACATTGACGGCCCAACGTCAATATTTCGCCGGGACTGTGCGGTCTTTGGTTCAAACCATGCTCCATTATTAAAGGTGCGCCGGATTTTCACCTGGCTGTTTTTCCAGTCGATATCCGACCACTTCAATGCTAGAAGTTCCCCTTGTCTTGCCCCGGTTGATATAGCAAGCTTGAAAAGCGTTCTGTATTTTTCATTTTCAACTGCCAATAAAAAAGTTTTTATTTCCTCCGGTTTTAAAACCCTGATCTTTTTTTCTTGAACACTCCCGTTTTTCCTCGGTCGCTCAGCGTCCACAACCGGATTGTACAAAACATACTTGTGACGCACTGCATATTTAAAAACCTGACCAAGACTGACAAGAATTTTCCGTATGGTTCCAATCGGCATGCCCTCGTTTTGACGTTCCAGGATATAAGTTTCAATGTCGGCGGTATGAATCCGGTTAATCCTGCGGTCCTTAAAGTCCTCAAAATGATTCCGGACATGCCCCTCATAGACCGACCATGTGGATGATCGCAAGTTGGGTTTTTTGTATTCGAGCCACTTTTCAGCAACTTCGTTAAAATTTAGTATTTTCTTTTCAGGAACGTAAACACCCTTTTGAAGTTGCTGCTCGATCTCAAGTCGCTTATCCTCAGCATCTTTTTTTAGTGTACCCTCAGGCAAAAGCATCCGTTGACGCTCATTATTCTGGTCATAAAAGTCAATCATATACCGGAACCCGTTTTTTCGTATAATTTTTCTGACTTTAGCCATGCTGCCTCCTTTCCACATTAATAATTGTTTAACTTTTGTTTAACCTATTATCCACTTGTTGTCAATAAAATATTTAACCGATGTTTAAATTTTGTATATTTCTATTGCAATTTTAGTTAAACAAGGTTAAACATTTTTTATGAAAGAAACAACCGAACAGGTCAAAGCGCAACTGATGGAAATTAAGGAGGAACGAAACAGGTTGAAAGCTGAAAACATAAAGTTAAACGAAGAGCTAAACAAATATCGGGCAGAAATTGAGTTTTTACACGAAAAAATTGATGAACTGAAAAGGGGCCCAGGACCTGGGAAAAACAATATATCCGGATGGACTCTCACGAAAAGTGGCGAATATTTCAGATTGTTTAAAAAGGTAGGAGGCCAGGTCAAAGGTATTCATCTGGGTAAGATCTTTGACCGGGAAAAGGCCATTGAAAAGATAAAAGCCAAAGAGAGCGAATTAGGTATAATCAGATCTTCTTAAAAGCCTCACAAAAAAAGGCCTCCTGGTTCATAACTTTTTTTAGTGATAACCAAACCACCTCAACTTGTAAAAAATTGGGACAAAGAAAAAGGATTTTTGCTTTTAAAGCAGCCAGATCAATATCAGGTGCCACAATATGTCCGATGTGGATTTTGTATTTTGCCGGGTGTATCAAAAGAGGCGGTCCAAGTTGTACCGGTACAATAAAAATTACGGGTAGCCACATTTTTCGGAACAATTTCAGAAAGAGGTTCATGACCTTCATAAAGTTCATAGAGCCTTTAACAAAGAGGCTTTCAGCACTATGAACGTTAGAATGCGATGTTCATAACCTTCACATGGAATCCCAAGGACATGAAGGTAAAAACAGAAAAAACAAAAATTTTCCAATCCGATATCGTTTATGGAAAGTGAGTTTAGACATCGAAAAAAGAATGTAAAGTAAGGAGCACTGGTAGCTTTTAAGAACAAAATTATCAATATTATAGAATTGTTGGCAATTAACAATGATAAATTAAATTTGAAAAATTACCCATCGGAGACCTTAACGAGGCATTTTAGAATTGGCCGAAGGTTTTACCAAAGGGATCACAGGGGCGCTGTGGTTACGGGCATGTCATTGAAAAAAATACGTTGTAAAAGTGCAAAACTGAATAATTCGTAATAAAATAAAAAATAATAATGGGGAAACGGAAATAAAAATGCTAACAAAGCTGACCATATAAAATTATATGGTTGACAACTGTCAACCCACGGTGATATTCATGGCCAGAACTAAACCTTATTATAGTAAGAGACAGATTCGAAATCTGATTGAAGCCAAAAAATTTAAAATAACTGAAAACGCTCGTTTTAGTGCCATGCAATGTTTCGGATGGAATCTTGAAGATGTCAAAAGAGCTTTATTGCTTTTGCCTCAGAATAGCTGTTATAAGTCGGAGCAGAGATTTGATAATCCAAAGATTTGGGTTGACTATTATAGGGCAAAGGGTGTTATGGGGGAAAACGTTTATACCCATTTTTATGTCGAAGATGATAATCTTATCGTAGACAGCTTTAAGGAGATTTAAACATATGAGGTGCTATGACTGTAATGAAGTTTATCAGCTAAAGTCTGGCTCAATAAAAATATCAAGCAATATAGTTGGCAAATTTGAAGTTCATAATGTAAGTTTTTATAGATGCCCTAAATGCAGAAAGTTTTTATATCCAGAAGAAACAGTCGATAGAATTGAAAAGGAAGAGAACAAATTAAAAGATGAATTATTGCGTGCATTGCCAATTGGGGATTTTGTTCTTTCAACTGAGGCTGCTAAGATTTTGAATATTTCAAGACAGGCTTTTCACAAGCACAATAGAATTAGGCGGGGATTTATTTATTCGATTCATTTTTGTGGTAAAAAGGTTTATCATAGAAAATCTATACTCCTTTTTAAAGAAAAGGGCGATGGAAGATTTCCTTTAAGTAAATATGAGGATAAAAATAATCATAAATACATTGTTATTTCCAAACCGTCTCAGTCCGAAAACGATTTTTCTTGGCCAAGGCCCGGGAAAAAACTCAATATTAACCCGCCAAACTATGGTTTATCATCGAAGGATATGAAGGATAATTATAAATGGCGAACAAATTAAACAAAGTTAAAAAACTGGGTGGTCAGGTGGGTATGAAACCAGAGAATCATACGGACGTAGAGCTTAATCTTAACCAAAAATTGCAGCCTGTCTGGATAGACGACTTTAATTTAAATATCAGGGCAGACAATCTTTGTTTAATTAGATTCCTTACCTCTCTTCCTGAAGGCGTATTTGAGCAAACTCGAGTTATGACGAGTAAAAATAGCCTTATAAAATTAATTGACCTGATGTGTTCACTTTTGCAATATTACCCTTCTCCTCCCGATGTAAACGATAAAAACAAAAACGAGAATAATGATAGCGACGCCATATGAATTATGGAATCTTGATGCCTGTCAAGGTTTTGGACTTAATATCCGCCATAAACGTTTTAGATGCACCATAAAATAATAAGCCTTCGAATTCCACAAGTGCAACTCACTTTCAACACCCTTTTTGCCGCAGCAGGTGGAATTTCGGAGCCAGGCATTCTTGATTGACAAAGGAGAACCGATTGCAGGCACTCGGGCAAAGAGTCAACGAGAAATGAACCGGATT
>SKZT01000185.1 GCA_007127235.1 Desulfobacteraceae bacterium | reverse complement strand
TTTGGTGGAGCTGAGGGGGATCGAACCCCTGACCTCATGACTGCCAGTCATGCGCTCTCCCAGCTGAGCTACAGCCCCATGTGCAAAGCGTTATTTAACAAAGGTTATCATGGATGTCAATGTTAAATTTTATTAAAAACAGATACCTACTCGAGTTTTCTGATTTTTTAATGTTGCCATTTTGGGATCAGTTCCAGGAACACCGACGTAAACAGGCATGGAGCCTTGTCGGTGAAGTCTTTGACGTGGGCGGGTTTGGAACCCTGCCCCTATATTGTCGATTGTTTCGCCGGTTGTGGCTGCTTTTGTAAGATATTGACAAAATAGTTTTCAGAAAATAGAATAACAGGTTGAAAAGCTTTACAACATATTGAAATTTCTTTTAAATATTTGTAATCAAAATTTATTGGATTGAAAACAGGTGATGCGATGAGTACCAAGGGGTATACTGTGGGACCAATTTCTGAGAGCAGACAAAAGACGGGAATGTACGAAGATTTCGATGCAACTCAGCTATATTGCCCCAAATGCAGAGGTGCCATGCCGGTGCAAAAGCGGCTTTTGTTGATTTTGCCGGACGGTGATAAATATGAGTACCGATGTGCCCACTGTGCCGAATCTTTGGGAACAAAGCTTCAGAAAATGATCTAAACTGGAAAGGAATGTAAATGCTTAGCATTTTACGCAAACATGCTGCTTCTACAATTATCAAGATAATACTGGCACTGATTATTATTGTGTTTGTGTTTTGGGGTTTTGAGGGATTCAGAGCGGACCAATCGGGCAGAGTGGCGGCAGTTAATGGTCAAGCTATAACCATTGACCAATATCGTGAAACATACAACAATCTCTTGGACAGGTATCGTCAACAGTTTGGGGGTCAACTCAATGATGAATTGATTGAAATGTTTCAACTAAGGCAGCAGGCACTGGATTTGCTCATCAATCAGAAATTGATGGAAATGGAGGCCCAAAGACTCAATTTCAGAGTTTCTGACGAAGCGCTTGCCGACCATATTCGCAACATTGAGGCCTTTCAAAGCGATGGGATTTTTGATAGCCGAAGATACCAGGATATTTTAAGGAGAATCCGAACAACTCCCGAGCAGTTTGAAGAGCAGCAAAGGCAGGCTTTGCTGATTCAAAAGCTTCAGGATTTCATTGTGGAAAGTGTAAAAGTGTCTGATGATGAGGTAATGGAGTTTTTCAAATGGAATAATACATTGATAAATATCAAATATACCTTGTTTGATCCCCTTAAGTATGAAGTAGAGGTTGCCGATGAAGAAACACTCAGGAGCTACTTTGAGGAAAATCAAGAAGTTTTTAGAACCAGGCCCATGCGAAAAGTTCGGTTTGTGCAAATCCAACCCGGGGATTATGTCCAAGAGATAGAAGTATCGGAGTGGGAAATAAGACAATACTATGACGATAACCTGGATGAATTTATAGCCCAGGGCGCTGTCTCTTTTGATGAAGTTGAAGACCAGATTAAAAACGAGCTGATGAAATCCCGGGCAGAGGTTTTTGCCAGAGAAGTTGCCGAGAATGTGCATGATGATTCTTTTTTGACGGATGATTTGGTGAGAGTTGCGCAAAGGCACGGGGTTGAAGTAAGAACAACTGATTTTTTTACCGACACTGGCCCCCTGGATGAGAATATTGAGGAGCGGAGAAAATTCGGTGAAATTGCATTTTCACTTTTTGACACGGAAGTCAGCGAAATTCACAGGTTGTCCGATGGGTATTATATCATGCAGCTCATGGACATTAAAGAATCAAGAATCCCGAGTTTCGAGGAAATTGAAGAAAAAGTCAAAGAAAATTGGATTTTCGATAAACAAAATGAGATGGCCCAAAAAGACGCAACGAAATTTCTGGAAGCTCTGAGGGGCGGGATGTCAATGGAAGATATATCCGAAGACTTTAATGTGGTCGTTTCTGAAAGCGACTTTTTTGGACGTAATCAACCGATTCCGGGTTTGGGAAATGAACCGGGAATTTCAATGGCTGCCTTTGAATTGTCCGAGGAAAAAAAGTATCCGGAAACCATTTTGCGAGGTGAAAAAGGTTATTATGTAATTGCTTTTCAGGAGCGAAAAGAGCCTTCCACCCAAAATTTCGAACAAGAAAAAGAGTATATCCGACAGCGTATGTTGATTCAGAAACAAACCAGAACTTTTGAAGACTGGATAGCACAGATTCGACACAATAGTAAGATTTCCATAAATACAGAGTTTATAACCCGATAATAATGGATAATTTATGGTAAAATCAAAAAAGGTCGCTGATGCAAGTTTATTATATTCTCTGAAAAAATGCCCCTACTGTCATAACATGCTCAAGTTGGACGCCAATAGATGTGACGGGTGTAAAAACAGGGTAGGGGCTATAAACAAAGCCGGTTTCGCTCAAAAGCTTATCAACTGGAAAGCATATACTGTTTCCGCTTTGGCCTGGGGGGCATTCTTTGTTTATATCTGGTGGGCCTTTTTTAAGGAATAACATTTCCGTGAAGTGTGTGAGGAAAAAATTATGGTCGATATAACCAAAGAAGATCAGGCGGCTTTGTTAAGGCTGGCCAGATCTGCTATTGAAGCTGAGCTGATAAAAGGGGCGAAAGTCAGGCGACCGAAAAATCTGGCTCCCGTTATGAAGGAAAAAAGGGGATGTTTTGTCACACTTCACAAAAAGGGAACCCTGAGAGGATGTATCGGAAATATTGAGCCTGTAAAACCTCTTGTATCCTGTGTAGAAGAAAATGCTTTGAATGCCGCTTTCTGCGACCCGCGTTTTGCCTCCCTTGTGAAAGAAGAACTTGAAGATATAAACATTGAGATAAGTGTCCTAAGTGTTCCACAGCAGCTTTACTTTGAAGATGCGGATGACCTTAAAAAAAAAATAAAACCCGGAATTCACGGTGTTATCTTATCAAGTAACTTTCATAAATCAACATTTTTACCCCAGGTGTGGAACCAGTTGCCGGATATTGAAGTTTTTCTGAATCATCTTTGCCTTAAAGCCGGAACCGAAAAGGGTTGCTGGAAAAATAAAGAAACAAGAATTCATACCTACGAGGCAAGGTTTTTTTCAGAGCCGTTATAAGGATTATATCTGTTATTTGGCTATCATGGCCCTCATCATATCCCCCGCGTTTTGTGCATGGTTTGCTATGTAACCGATAATTTCAGCCAATCTGACCAGGTGAAATACAGAGATCGGATCTTCTACCTCTGCAAAGACCTTTCTTTTCAAGGTATCCTCAAGTTTGTCAGCATCGTGTTCCATCCTGCGCAATGTCCTGATAATTTCCTTGACCACGTCTCTTTGTTTATTGGAGTAGCCATCAAAATATTTTCGAGCTTCTTTTACCATCCGTGCCAATTCTTCAATAGGCTCTATGGTGGCATCCACAAGTAAAAAAAAGTCTTGTTGAATATCTTCCGGAACACCGGGTTCAGGTTTATAAGAAATCCAGTCCATGGCATCTTCTACAGCATCCAGAACACTGTCTTGTTCCCGCAGGTAACGAAAAAGCTGAAACTTGTCAACCACCATTAAAGTTCCCTTGGGAATATGCCCCCGAATGCGCCGTTTTATTGAGTCGGCTTCTCTTTCCAGGTCTATCACTTCATTGCGAAGGTCTTCAAAGGTAGTACATCGGGTGATGACATAACACTCCATGGCCTGTTGAAATGCCCATGCCACCTCCTTAACCTTTTCGACATGCTCCTGAAGCCCGTCGAAAGGAGAGGTCATAAAAAGAGACATAAAAGGTATACGCATATGGATAGCTCCTTAATTTTTAAAGATGAACAATGAATTTGGACTGCTCAATATATGATCACAAAAACCACTTTAAGATCAAAAAAACAACCATGCTGGTGATAGCGGCGACTGGTACCGTGAGTACCCAGTAAAACATTATTTTGATCACGATGCCAAAGTTCACGGCTTCCAGGCCCCGCGCCAATCCTACGCCGACTACACCTCCGACTGCCGCGTGGGTAGTGGATACCGGAAGTCCCAATTTAGAGGCGATCAATACAGTCGTGGCTGCTGAAAAATCTACGGAGAAACCTCGGGTATTGGTTAATGTCGTGATTTTTGTCCCAATGGTACCCATGACCCGGTATCCTGCCATGGAAATACCGCACGCAATGCCGACACCGCCATATAAAAGAAGAAACGTCGGTACCGGAACGGCTTCTGCTATTGTACCGGTTTTGACAATGAAATAGATCAATGCAAGAGGACCGATCGCGTTGGCCACATCGTTTGCCCCCTGTGCAAGCGCCACATAGCATGAAGTCCCGATCTGGATTTTGCGAAAAACTTCCTCGGCTCCCCGCTGCTGGTAGGTATCTGTGACAAATCGTCTTATCAATAGAGTTCCTGCATGACCAATAATAAAGGAAGCAGCCAATGCAATCATGAATGCCAGATAACCATCCACTGCCAAATTTTGCCCCAGGGGGGTTTTGAACAAAAAAGATGACACCATAACAAAAGCGGTGATTCCGATAAAAAGCGGTGCCAATTTTAATGCCTGGTTATAGGGGTTTTTTATCGAAAGCACAAAACGAATAATAACCTTTAGCATTATAAATGAGATAACCATACTAAAAAGGGGGGATATAACCCAGCTCAAAACCACACTGCTGAGCTTTACCCAATGGATGACCGAAAACCCCCCGGCCATGATTCCAAAACCAATCATTGCGCCCACAATGGAATGGGTAGTTGAAACCGGTAAAGATTTCCAAGTGGCGAAGCTCACCCAGAGTGCGGCAGCCAATAATGCGGACAATGCCCCCAGGAGAACCACATGTGGGTCAGTGAAAACATCTGTGGCCACAATACCTTTTCGAATTGTGTCGGTAACATGGGACCCAATGAAAGTTGCTCCCAATACATTTAAAATACCGGCGATCAAGATAGCCTGTTTTAGTGTGATGGCTTTTGCACCGACTGCCGATGCCATTGAATTGGCCACATCGTTTGCTCCAATGTTCCAATTCATATAAAAACCGAAAATAAAGCCGAGTACTAAAATGTAATTTTCAAGTCCCATCTTAATTGAAATGGTGTCTGCTTTTTATTTCAAAAAAAGTACATGAATTAACACGAAATATTGACACTGTTTAAGGTATTGTTAGTTTTATGTGAGGTTTCATATCATGAGAATGTTTATATGACAATGTAAAAAATCCTGATTTTAACGGATGTAGGGGATGAAAAGGATGGTTATTTCGCCCTGCTGAGTTTCGCATACCGATAAGGTATATTTTTTTATAACCAGGGTATATTTTTTGCGTATATGATTGTATATACGCCTCTGTGCGAATGAATTCGCACCTACAAATTCTTACAATCGCATATTGTTTTCATGAAGGGATGCCTCTTTACTTGTGCTGAAAAGGATTTGACTTGCGGAACGTAGCGGAGTGTATTAACTTTACAAGTTTTAGAAAGGGGAATTTTATGAAAACAAAAAATATTATTACTTCGCATTTGATAAAGATGATCACCATTATCTTGATGCTCATCTTTTTTGTAAATCCTTCCGGTGTTCTTGCTGCATGGCCCCATGAAAAAAGTGACCTGAAGCCGGATCCTGCTGTGCAATGGGGAAAGCTTGAAAATGGTTTTCGCTATGTGCTGATGAAAAACACCCAGCCCAGGGATCGCGTGGTTATGCATTTGAATGTTCAGGTGGGATCCCTTCATGAAAAAGAAGATGAGAGAGGTTTGGCTCATTTTTTAGAACATATGTTGTTTCAAGGCACTGAAAACTTCGAACCCGGAGAACTGGTGAAGTATTTCCAGAGCCTCGGTATGCAGTTCGGTCCGGATGTCAATGCCTATACCAGTTTTAGGGAGACAGTTTATCATATCATACTGCCGCATGGTACTGCCGAGAGTATCGGCGAGGGAC
Source organism: Desulfobacteraceae bacterium (assembly GCA_007127235.1). GTDB lineage: Bacteria > Desulfobacterota > Desulfobacteria > Desulfobacterales > SKZT01 > SKZT01. The sequence continues at coordinate 18,270 of SKZT01000185.1, read as the reverse complement.
TTTTGGTGTTGAAAGATTATGCACAGGGAGCCTTGCTTCTGGAAGAGCAAATCGACAGTGAGCGAAAAGTGGTACTAAGCGAAAAACAAACCCGGGATTCAGCTTCATATCGGATTTTTAAAGAAACCTTAAAATTCAGATTTCCGGAATCCATAATTTCACGCAGACTTCCTATCGGAGTTGAGAAAGTCATAAAAAAAGTGGATCAGGAAATGTTAAGGGACTTTTACGACAGTTGGTATCGTCCTGAAAAAATGGTTTTAATCATGGTTGGTGATTTTGAGCTCAACAAGATGGATTCTCTCATCCAAAAAACGTTCGCCGATATGGAGGCACGGGGACCATCAAGGCCGATGCCAAAGCTTGAAGCTACCGCTCATCAGGGGATAAGTCCGTTTTATTATTTTGAAGAAGAAATCGGGGATGCATCCGTTGGGATCGAAGTGGTTGAAATGGTTGAACAGAAACCTGATACAAAGGCTTTCAAAGAGCGAATGTTTAAAAAAGACATTGCTAATGCCATTGTTCAAAACCGTCTTGATACTATGATTCGGAGAGGAAAAGCTCCTTTTACCAGTGCATCTATCAGGTCGAATATTTTTCTGAACCGGTATTTTTATGCCGAAATTTCAGCCACAAGCGGTTCAGAAAACTGGGAATCATCCTTATCTATCATCGAGCAGGAACTCAGAAAGGCGCTCACATACGGCTTTACAAATGCTGAGCTGGAGCGCGTCAAACAAGACTATACAGCCCGGCTTGAAAAGGCGGTTCAGAGAGCTCCCACTCGCGAGAGCAGAGATCTTGCCAGGCAAATTATCAGAACCATCAATTCGGATCGGGTGTTTATGTCCCCTGAACAAGCAAGAGATCTATATGTCTCCATGCTTGCAACATTTACGGTGGATGATATCCACAAGGCATTCAAAGAAACCTGGGATAGAAATCACCGGTTGGTTCTTGTCACCGGAAATGCCACCGTTGCGGAAAATATCGAAGACGCTCAGGATTACGTACTCTCTGTTTTTAATAAGAGTCGTGAACTGAAAGTAGCACCGCCGGAAGAGATGGAACCGGTAGTATTTCCTTATCTTCCCGAACCCGAAAAACCGGGAAAAATTGTTGATAAACAGGAATTTTCCGATTTGGGCATAGTTCAAATCGATTATGAAAACAAAAATCGTTTACACTATAAAAAAACAGATTTCAAATCCGGCGAAATTCTGGTGGAAGTTGCTTTCGGATTGGGGATGGCTTCGGAACCGCAGGAAAAAACGGGTCTTTCTATACTCTCCATGGATGTTGTCAATGGAAGTGGGGTTGGTGCTTTGGATATGGAAGATTTAACCCGCGCACTGGCCGGTAAAAACACAACCGTAGAATTCAGGGTCCAGGAAGACAGATTTTTGTTCAGAGCAAACACTGTCCCAGGGGAAATCGAGCTGCTGTTTCAATTGCTTTACACCCGCATCCAGGATCCGGCGTTCAGGCAAGAGGCTTATCGGTTGGCTATGGAGCGTTATCGTCTGTCATATATGCAAAATATCCGGTCAGTTGAAGGTGCCATGAGAATTCATGCAGAAAAATTTCTTGCCGGAGGAGACAACCGGTTTGGCCTTCCGGACTACGATACTTTTGAGCAACTTACTCTAAGCGACGTTCGTTCCTGGATAGAAACGGCCTTAAGGCAATATCCTTTTGAAATTTCAGTGGTTGGGGATTTTGATCCGGAGATTCTTGAGAAAACCGTGTCCCGATACCTGGGAGGGATGCCGTCCGGAAACCGAAAACCGGAGGTTTCTGAAACAGAAGAATTACCCGGATTTCCGCAAGGTGAATCTTTAAAGATTGCCGTTGATACTGAAATTCCAAAAGCTGTTACGATATTGGCTTATCTCACTGATGACTACTGGAATATCCAACAAACCCGGAGACTTTCAGTACTGGCCGATGTAATCAATGAAAGGCTTCGTCTGGAAATCAGGGAAAATTTAGGGGTGTCATACTCCCTTTATGCATTTAACCGTCCAAGCAGGGTATACCCCGGTTATGGTGTATTTCGCAAAGTTGTTTTTACCAGCCCTGAGCAAGCCCAGAATCTTGTCGACGTTATGAAACAAATTGCCTCGGATATTGTTCAGGAGGGTATTTCCGATGATGAACTGCAAAGGGCACTTGAGCCAACCTTGACCAGTATCAGGGAAATGCGGGGCAAAAACGAATACTGGTTGAGGAGCGTTCTTTCCGGTTCCAGGTGGCACCCTCAGCAGCTCGAGTGGGCGCGCAATATCATAGATGATTACAGCTCTATAACCCGAGAGGAGATTTTAACAACGGCAGAAAAGTTTTTGAACAATGATAAAAGCGCTGCCGTGGTTATTAGTTCCGTAAATTAAGATCTGCTTTTTGGTACATAAATACCTTTTTCAGATGCAATGATTTTACCACGGTTCTTGAGTTTATAAATAATATTTTGAACTTTTTTCCGAGGAAATCCCGTTGCAGTCATGATATCTTCGGTGGTAACACCCTGTTTGTGTTTTTTGATAAAATCATGAACTTCATCAATGGCTGTAACGGGCTTTTTTTCCATTTCTTCCCCAGGCAATGAAACCATTTCTTCCCCGGACAATGAAACCACTTCTTCCCCGGGCAATGAAACCACTTCTTCCTCAGGCAATGAAACCATTTCTTCCCCTGTAGTGGTTTCGATTTTGGGAGTATATGTTTCAGGTGCTGAAGGTGGCACGGTTACGGAGGGGATAGGAGAATCTTTCTGACAGTGTTCAGCTGTTGCCTGCTTTTTATCTGTGGATTTGTTCCGGCCCTGTGAAAGCCCGGCATAAAAATCGAGCATTTTAACCATATTTTCAACCCCTTTTTGGGCCATTTTCATACCGGTTGCCGCCGACTTTAAAAATAAATCTATACCGAACATTGGGTTTTCCTCCTTAGCAAGCTCTGATTAAATTTCGGGATAAAATAATGATTTTTTGCCTGTGGTTCTAAGGAAATTCTTATGCAGCTTATGCGTTCATGTCAATAGCAAATAAATCCGATTTTTCTTGATTTTTGCTTTTACCCCTTATACTAACCAATCTTTTTATCGGCTACATTTGTTTGCAAACATTGGCATATAAAGGATTTGGCTTTATGGAAATACTCTATGCTCTCGCACTAGGTGTCATTCAAGCTCTTACTGAATTTTTACCGGTCAGCAGTTCTGGTCATTTGGTGTTGCTCCAAAATATTTTCGGTTTAACGGAGCCGGAGTTGTTACTGAACATCTGTCTTCATGTTGGTACCCTTGGCGCTGTTTTTGTGGTGTTTTACAAAGAAATAGGTTCGATTTTAAAAACCTTTACACAAATTCCCCGCCTTTATCGCGAACACATCGGGGTTGTAAACATGTTCAAAAAGGATCAGGATATTCGTATAACCGGGCTGATCATTTTTGGAAGTATACCGACAGGTATTATGGGCCTTTTGTTCCATGAAATGGCAGACCGGATTTTTGCATCAGTGCAAATTGTCGGTTTTATGCTTTTGATCACAGGCATACTTTTATGGCTTACCCGATGGGCCGACTATAAAGGTAAGGCTCTGGGGCAAATGAAAGTTTCTGATGCTCTTTTTGTGGGGCTATTGCAGGGTTTGGCAATTCTGCCGGGAATATCGCGCTCCGGCGCCACTATCTCGGCAGCTCTTTATTTAGGTATTGACCGTGAACTGGCCGGCCGTTTTTCTTTTCTGCTTTGTATTCCAGCAATAATCGGAGCCTTGGCTTTAAGCCTCAAAAGCCCCATGGCCTATTCATCCATACCGCTTACAGGTATTATTTCAGGTTCCCTGCTTGCGGGCATTATAGGTTATTTTGCCTTGAAAATACTCCTGCGGATTGTCCGGCAGGGTAATCTCTATTATTTTGCACCCTATTGCTGGACAGTGGGCATTGCAGCCCTTGTATGGCACTTTTTCAGTTAGCCAGGTCCTTTATTTCATAGCCCAAACGGGTTTTCGTTTTTCAAAAAACGCCTTGACACCTTCTTTGGCATCATCGGTGGTACATAAACGTGCAAAAGTTTCATTCATAAAATCGAATTGTTTGTCATAATCCATATCTTCAGCGGTATAAAATGCACTTTTAGCGATCTGAACCGCGATGGGACTTTTTTGGGCCAGCGTTTCCGCCCATTTTCGGGTTTCCGAATCAAGATGCTCCTCAGGGGATGTTTTATTGATCAAACCCAGCTTAAGAGCCTCTTGGGCATTGATGAGATCTCCGTAAAGTAATAACTCAAGCGCTTTTTTTCTTCCAATGGATTTTGCCACCGGAACCACCGGACCAACACAGTTGAGTCCAACGTTGATGGCCGTAAGTCCCATTCGGGCATTGTCTGCCGCCATTGCCAGGTCGGTTGCCGCCATAAGCCCCATCCCGTTTGCAGCAGCCACGCCATGAACCTGTGCGATCACCGGTTTTTTTAATTTGGATATAACCATCAACGGACGCTCCATGGTTTCTATCCAATTCCGGTATTCCATGGCTGATTTGCCCTCCAGTTCCTTGACATCGATGCCAGCGCAAAAACCTTTTCCGGCACCTTTAATGACCAATACCCGGACATTAGGGTCGGCATCCAGATCAACAAAAGCATTATAAAGCTCCTTGGCCATCCCGGTGTTAAATGTGTTTAAATGTTGGGGACGGTTCATGGTAATGGTGGCGACAAACGTTTCCGATATGTCCACAAGTATGTGTTCATAGTCCATTTTTCAGTCCTTTTTTTTGATATTTTTTTACTGAAAGCTGCCTTGAAAAGAAATTGCTTATTCTGGTTTAATTAACATCGGTATCGGTGTTTGTCAAATATTTTGGCTAATGCTATTACCAGTAAAAAAGTTAATGTTGACAACAGATCAGGATCTGTTTCATCTTGCTTTAACTGACAGAGGCTGTTAAAGATTTCTTTCTTTTTCCATGCTGCTGCTGTTCCTGGAAGTCGGGAGAACGAAGGATAGATGACTACACAAACAAAAACCGACATCAGAGTCATTTTAACTCTGACCCTGCTGCATTTTACAGGAGATTTTTACAGTTCCTTTACGCTTCCTTTATTTCCCCTTTTTGTTGAAAAGATGGGATTATCTCTTGCGCAAATAGGCGTTATCGCGGGGATAAGCCGGCTGATGGCTTTCATTGTTCAGCCATTCGCAGGCTATCTTGCCGACCGGTATCAGACCCGAAGCTTCATTCTTTACGGACTGCTTTTGCTGGTCATATTTATTCCGCTTTCCGGTATCAGTATCGGGTTTTGGACATTGTTGCTGGCCACCGCAATCGGTTCTTTGGGGTCATCCATGTTTCACCCGTCCGCAACCGGTATGGTACCACTTTATTCCGGAAGTAATGCAGGTTTTGCCATGTCTGTTTTCAATACCGGCGGCACTTTTGCATTTGGTATCGGTCCTTTATTTATAACCTGGTATGCAGCTCAATATGGACTGGAAGCACTTCCGTTCACAATGTCATTCGGATTTGTAGTTGCCGCTTATATATATATGGCAGTACCATCACCACCAAGTGAGGGGTTAAGAACTCTGGGATTTATCGGTTCAATCAGAGAAAGCCTGGGTGCTGCCTGGAAAATCATTATCATGATTTGGACAGTGATGTTTTTAAGAGCTGTTGTGGGACAGTCGTTTCTCACTTTCATGCCGGTACTTTATGTGCAAAAAGGATTCTCAGTTGTATCCGCAGGGGTTATTTTATCTTTGTTTACAGTGGCTGGCACACTCAGCGGTTTAGTCGCAGGACATGTTTCCGATCAAATCGGATTTAAACCGGTGTTTTTATTCACACATGCCATCATGACCCCGGTATTGCTGCTCTTTATGCAGTTGGATGGTCGATGGGTATACCTTGGTACAATACTTGCCGGAGCAGTCGTTCTTGCAACTCTTCCGCTAGGCGTGGTGATGGCTCAAAAGATTGCGCACAAAGGTCGTTCAATGGTGGCCAGCTTAATGATGGGTTTTGCTTATGGTCTTGGAGGTTTGGTGACTCCACTGGTGGGAAAATTTGCCGATATTTATTCCATACAGCCGGTATTGATTGTTCTGTCCTTTTTGCCTTTGGTGACGATCCCAATTATATACATGTTTCCAGGAGATTAAATATTTTATTATGACCCAAAAAAACTATCTAAATTTAATTAAAAAAGAAATTAGCATAAAGGTTTATTTAATCATATTCGCATCGATGATGATTGGTTTGTTTTTTTTTATTTTTTTCGCATATACTTCGAATAAATTTAATGACAAAGAAAAGATTTTGATTAATGAAATTAACAACCTGGAAAAACAATACCAATTTTCTCAAACAACCATTGATCAATTGAACAAAAAAAATGCTAAACTGGAACAAGCACTGCAATCTTGTCCCTGTCCTCCTGTTTTAAAGATCAATAATATTGATGATCCTATTCGTTATTTAAAAAAAGATTTAATGAAACGTAAAAACCTGATCCCATATAAGGGAGTCCTGGGAGGCACAATGGGTTTTTATGATGAAAATAATATCCATGTATTAAACCGCAGGTGGGTTTATGCCCATTTTGAAGATGGGCACATTGGCGGCCAAATTTTATTGGAATATGATATTTTAAAAGATGGAAAAATTAATTGGAAGGTTATTGATGCTTTTAAAATAAAATGAGCGTTGGCTGTTTTTATGAAAGGTACTGAGAAGCTGTGAGGCTATGCGGAGTGCGAAAGTTATACTTTCGCCTGGCCGGCTGCAAGCCGGGTCATCTAAAAAACAGAGGTACCCGATTATTCGGGTTCCCTGAATGGGAACTATGATATGTCACGCCCAAGGGTTTTTTGTTGAATTGATTGTAACCTGTTAGTGTGAAATCCGATTTTTCTGTAGTTGCGAATTTACCCCATCAGATAACATCAGACCTACAATTCGGGGAATATATATTGTCTTATCTGACGGGGTGAATTCGCACTTTAAATCCGGCACGGATTTAAATAAAATTCCATAGAGTCCTCCACAGCAACTTTTTCCCAGTGCAAACGGTCATAGGCTCAATAATGGACAACGGGGTTCACATTGTGCGAATGAATTCGCACCTACAATTGAGCACAAGCCTTTTCACACAAACAGGTTACACTCTGTTGAGTTTTTATAAAAGTTCCTTTTTTTCAGGAGATATTCCAGTCCACGACTGCCTTTGGATCCGTAACCACCGCCACCGGGCAGGCAGATTTTTTGCTTACCTTTTCCACGGCACTGCCGATATACCATTTGGGGCCATCTGCCTTTGTGTGAGATCCCATTACGATGAGGTCAGCATCGTTATCCCTGGCGCATTGCAGGATTTCCAAATGAGGCGTTGTGCCCTGCCGAATTTCCATAGCATCGGGCATGCTTTCGGATACTTTGCCGCAAAACTCCTCCATTTTGCCTCGTGCCTCAGCCATCAATTTCTCCTGCTCCGTTTGTGAGGCTTTAAGTTCGTTAGTGGTGGGAACCATGTGAAAGGCGATAATTGATGAACCCAACTGATTTGCCAATTTCATACCGAATTGTAATGCATAAATACAAGAAGGCGAAAAATCAATACTGACCATGACTTTTTTAAATCCCACCATCTTTTCGGACAAAAGCCCACTGACAAAAAGGACAGGGCAGCGTGCCCGTTTTATAACTTTTTCTGCGGTATTGCCAAAGCCTTTGATATCAGCTTTTTCTCCGTGAGGTCCTAAAACGATCAAGTCAGCGTGATTATTTTTTGCATTTCTCAGAATTTCTTCCCAAGGAAAACCGGGTGCCACGATAATTTCCAAATCACCAAGAGATTCCAGAGCATTTTTACAGGCCCCGGTCATTTCATTTTTAACGCTGTTTATGTATTCCCGGTCACAAACGATTTCTTTGCCCGTTTTAAAATGTTTAACATAATTGCGATATATTGGGGATTCGGACTCCAGCACATGCAACAGAAATAGCTTGGCCTTGTATTGCTTTGAAAGAAGTCCTGCTGCGAGAATTTTCTCATCGCAGGCAGCAGGCTGCTCCGTTGCCGCCAGAATAGTGTTTAACATTTGACGCCTCCCTTTCTTTTTGAAGGAAAAACTATTAATTCACTGACGTTTTTTAAAATGATCTCTAATTAAATATTACGGTGAGTATAGTTTAAAAAAAATTTAAGTTGTTGTCAAAAAAAGTTTACCTGGAATCCGAGCATTATTCCCTGATTTTCGGGAACAACAGAAAGAGTAACCTGTGTTTGGGCTTTCAATTGATCCAGGAATCGCTGGTGGGAGTCACGGTTATATTTATGGGCGCTGGCCACGGCACCATAAATGTTACCTGCATAAAAGCCCGCGCCCACAAAAGCGATGAGGCCTCCTAAAGCTTCGTTGCCGCTGTCGAACGATTCGTAAGCAGCCAAAATAAGGCCTGTATTAAGTAAAAATGCGACCAATGCATCCTGATAACGTTCACAGTAAGCAAAACCTGCTCCGGGCAGGATAGATAAAAAACCGGCCAGACGAGGATTTTTTTTGGGATAGAGTTTTTCCTGGCTGAGTTCTTTTTCCAACTCTTGTACTCTAAACGGGTGGTGATTTTGGGGGCTGATCATGCGAAAACGCTGACGTGCAATTTCTATTTGCTCCAATTTCAGATAAACCCATCCGGCGCGGTAGTGGGCTTCATCTCTGATGACGGGCTTTTTTGCTGTTTCTGCTACATGATCAAGCAAGGTGATGGCTGACTGATAGTCTGCCAGATTGATAAATGTTTCGCTCAAGCGAAACAATGCTCTGGTTCGAAGATGCTGATCCGGGCTTTTTTCAGCCACTTCGGAGAGAGGATCGATGGCCTCTCTGAATCTGCCGCTTTCATAATAGGCCAGGCCGATGTGATATTTGGCCTCGTCAACTTTGGGATTATCCGGAAAAAAATAAATAAAGCGTTCAAATTCCGCGATGGCCTTAAAGTATTGGTTTTGTTTAAAGTATCCCATTGCAAAACGATACTGCTGCTCTGCATTGATTGTCAGTTCCCCAGGTTTTTGATTTCCGGCCAGAACAGGGGATATTACCCAAAAAAAGAGGAAAAGCAACATTGGTACCCATAAAATAACGCGTGTATCATAAAGTTTGATTTTCATTGTCCTCCGGATTAATCCCACCAAAAGTCATTATTTGACACTGGATCATAGGTTCTTGTTTTTCCTCTGACCATGATGGAAGGGCTCAACTTTAATTCATCCCGACCACAGCGCAGGAGCCGATCGCATGTCATCACCCATCCCATAAGAGGGCCGTGCTTTTTTAAGGCTTCCATGCTGTATGTGGAACATGAGGGATGCATCGGACATCGGTTGCCATCAGCACCGGATATGTAGTTTCTAAATATTTGGATGGGAAAGAGAAATGCATCAACAGCGGAACTTTCCTGATGTTTTCCATGATCATTATCTGCAAAGCACGGTGTGATGATCAGCAGGATCATCAGAGCAGCAACCATTATGAAGGGTATTTTTTTCAACATTTATTATTCCTTTTTAGCATTTCACCCAAGCAGGTTATGGATCTCCGAAATCTGAATTAACATATAATATTTCAGAAAAATTATCTATCCTTCAGATTCAAAAAATTGAATTTTTATACTCGGCGGAGGTTATTTTGAAAACGAGAGGTGAGGCCATGGCGAGCCACCTTATAGGCGGGTGACGCGCAAAATTTCCTCGGGAGAGGTTATACCTTTTAAAATTTTTCCGAGCCCATCTTCACGCAGTGTCGTAAATTGGTTTTTCGATGCTTGTTCCCTGATGGTCCCGGCGTCATGACTTGATACAATCAGGCTTTTGATTTTTTCGTCCAGCACCATGATTTCAAATATGCCTATTCGTCCGCGATATCCGGTTTGAATGCAGTCTGGGCAACCCTTTGGTTTGTAAATGGTTCTGCCCGAGATTTTTTCCGGTGAGAGCCCGAGTATGCCCAAAGAAATGTCATCGGCAGAGCAGGGTATTTTGCAATGCGGGCAGAGGACCCGGATCAGCCTTTGGGCGAAGACGGCAATAACTGAGGAAGATATCAGAAAGGGTTCCACACCGATATCTACCAGGCGGGTGATGGCACTTGCCGAATCGTTGGTGTGTAGAGTAGAAAAAACCAGATGACCTGTCAGGGCTGATTGAACGGCGATTTCGGCGGTTTCATGGTCGCGTATTTCGCCCACGAGGATAACATCCGGATCCTGGCGAACGATGGAGCGCAGGCCTCGTGCAAAAGTCAGCCCGATTTTTGGATTGACTTGAATCTGGCTGATTCCGGGTATCTGATATTCAACGGGATCTTCGATGGTAATTATGTTGATATCCGGTGTATTGATGGATGACAATACGGCGTACAATGTAGTGGTTTTACCACTTCCGGTGGGACCGGTAACCAGAATAATTCCGTGAGGAACATGAACCAGTTTTTCCAGCAGAGCCAGCATTTCGGGTTCTAAACCCAGTTCAGAGATTTTAAAAAGAGTGCTTGTTTTATTCAAAAGCCTCAATACCAAACGCTCACCAAAGGAGGTCGGGATTGTGGAGATGCGAATATCGATGTCCTGATCCCCCATTTTGACTTCCAGACGACCATCCTGTGGCAGTCTTTTTTCTGCAATGTCCAATTTGGCCATCACCTTGATTCTGGAAATCAATGAGGACTGGATCCATTTGGGCGGTGAGAGCAGGTCATACAAAATGCCATCCACCCGGTATCGCACTTTAAAACTGTCCTGGTAAGGTTCAATGTGGATATCACTGGCCCTGGCTTTGATGGCTTGAGAAAGAATATGATTGACCAGTTTGATGATAGGCGCATCGCTGGTATCATCCAAAAGATCTTCGGTCACCTGGATTTCACCGATAACGGCATGACCATTTTCCTCCATGTTTTGTACCAGTTGTTCCGCCGAGTCCCGAACCGTATCGTAAAACATGTTAATTGCAGATAAAATGGCTTCCCGGGGAGCCAGTACAACCATATGTTCCTCAATGCCGATAAGGCGTATAAGGTCATCCATGGGCTGAAATGAAGACGGATCATTGACGGCAACAATCCATTTTTCTGATTCATTCCGATGATGACCGCCAGATTTGCCATTGTTGTTGCCTGTTTGTTTCAGAGGAACCATGGTGTGGCGCTTTAAAAAATGAATGGGAACTAAATTGGTAAACCCGTTGTCAGAGTTGCTCAGCGGAAGCTCCGGCCAAAAAGGGATGGTATATTGGTCGCTCAATGTTTCCAGAAGCTGAGCCTCGGTAAGAATCTTTTTCCGCACCAATAGCTCCCGGAACTTCTGCCCTTTTTCATTGGAATATTTTTGGAAATCGGCAAGAGCACTTTCAGAAAAAGGGAATTTTTCCCTGACGATGTCAAGAATGGGTTTTCTCATTTATCAAAAACAGCCTTTTAACGTTCTATTTTTTTATACATTTTGATATTGCCCTCTTCAATTTCGTTCATCTGTGTGCGTTTCTGGTTGTATAAATCGGCGACTTCATCAGATGTTTGAATGACATGAGGGGTTAAAAACACAAACAAGTTGGTTTTTTGATTGTTTTGGCTCCTGTTTTTGAATAGCCAGGATAATCCGGGGACATTACCCAAGCAAGGTACCGAATTTTCCGAAGTGGAAAAAGTGTCATCTATAAGGCCTCCGATGACAACGGTGTTTCTGTCTTTGACAATGACTGTTGTCTCGATGCTTCTTTTAAGAGTAGTAGGCCGGTCAGCAGGGTTGTTGCGATTTTCCGGAATCGATGTGACTTCCTGTAAAATTTTAAGCCGCACCAGTCGATCTCTGCTGATATGGGGGGTAATGGTCAACATAATTCCCACATCCCGATATTCAAAAGAATTGAACACCTGATTTTCAGATATGGTCGCCTGGGTTTGAAAAGGAATATTTCTGCCCACGGTGATCCTGGCCTCTTTATTATCGGTGGTCAAAATTTGAGGGGTGGACAGGATATGGACATCTTTGTCTTGGCGGTAAGCTCTGGCGATGGCCCCGATACTCGGAAAAATAACAGAGCCCAGTTCTGTGGCAATTTCAATTCCTCCCCCTACAACACCCATGGTAAAACCCTGGGACATCACGAGATCTTTGGGATCGATACCTCCAGGGCCGCTGAATCCTCCGCCGATGATACTATCTTTGCCATCGATGGTGGTTTTGCCCAACACCGACCAGTCAACACCCAGATCGAATGTTTTATCCACGTTGACTTCCATAATAAGGGATTCAATATATACCATTGACCGGGGAATATCCAGTTTGCTGATAATTTCTTCCAGCACTGTATATTCGTCGTTATCAGCAACGATAATAAGACTGTTGGTTGACTTGTCCGCTGTGATGCGTACGTTTTCCGAAACCATTGTTGCTCGAGTGCCGTCAGCATATCTACTGTTACTTTTTTCCAGTGACAAATCCTGAAGAACCGTGGCCAAATCTTCGGCAGTGGCGTTTTCAAGATAGTATACATGAATTTTACTTTTGCTTCTCGGCGTTTCTTTGTCCAAAAGGGAAATCAAATGTTTAATTCTGACAGTATCATCTTCACTGGCCACCAGAACAATGGTATTGGTGCGTTCATCTGAAACGAATCGAAGAGAATCTTCAATGTCGGTTTTTGCAGCTTGTGTACGGGAACTGAACACGGTCTGTAAAAGATTTTCCATATCGGCGGCATTGGCAAATTCAAGGGGGATCACCGAAATTTCTTTTCCGATTCCTGCAACATCTATGGCTCTTATTATGCGAACGAGCCGTTGAATGTTGGAGTAAACATCCGTAACAATCAACGTGTTGGTTTGGGGATATGCCAATATCACACTGTTTTTGGAAATAAGGGGGGTAAAAAGCTGCCTGATTTCGCCGGCATCTGCATATCGCAGTGGAATCAATTGCGTTACGATTTGGGCTTCGGCAATGGATGATTCTTCTTCGAGCAACGTCTTGATACTTTTGGTCCGGGCATCAGGGGCTGGAATAACTTTTATGATATTTCCGGCATCTACAGTGGTATAACCATGGACTTCGAGTACCGATTTGAAAACCTCATAGGCTTCATCCGGAGAAATTCTGGAAGGAGACATAATGCTGACTTCTCCTTTGACACGATCGTCAATCACAAAGTTTTTTCCTGTCAGTTGGCTGATGAATTTAATGAGAACATGAATATCAACGTTTTGAAAGTTGAACTCAATGGCATTATCGGCTCCGGACATTTCCCATTCAAGGTTTTGTTGTCCCCGGCACGGTTGGGCTTGTAAAAGTGAACCGATAATCATCAGTGACAGAAAAGCGCACACCCTCAATTTTTTGGATATACAAAACAGCATGTTACTGGACCCATAAAAGTTGATAATAATAAGGTTTTTTATTCAATGGCATAATTAAGCTCCACTACCTGGCCTCTTCTTTCAACCTGTAATCTCATGCGATCCGAATTTTTAAGGTTTTGATAAAGATCAAGTGCATCATCAAGAGACCTAATGGTTTTACCATCGATACCCATGATAATGTCCTGGTCACGAAGTCCCATTTTTCCAAAGATGGAGTCGGATTTTATGGCCGATATATAAAGACCGGAAGCCCCAATGGTGCCCCCTTTGAAATGGGGGGTGATTTGAGCCTGGGTCATCAATTCATGAACATTTTTAACCGTTTCGTCAATCTGGTTTCGGGTGATGACAATCTCTTGTTGGCTTCCTGCATTTGTAGCATGTTGGGCTGTGGCCATTGGATGATGATATGGTGTTTGTCGAGTCATTTTTTTGACTTGTGGCCTTTTTTCCATTTCGAGGATTTCATCTTTACTTCCGACCCGTAATACCACCTTTTCTTGCAAAATCATTTTTATAACCCCACCGCCGATGGCATCCCCTTCCTGGTACAGGTCCTGTTTTTTTTCACCTTTGTGTTGGATAACCGCATAGGCCTCACCATCATTGGATGTCACGGTACCCCAAAGCCTCAGCTCCAGGCCGGTCTGATCAAGGCCATCAATATCGATTTGGTAGGCTTTTTTATGATCCCGTGTGACAGTATTAAAGAGGTTTCTGTCAATGATGCCCCGGTAATGAGAAAAAGAGGAGTTGGAAGCTTCGGAATCATGGGGTTCTGTTTCAATCGGGGGTTTAAAGGATACGGCTGCAAAAAGATTACCGGTGGTGGCCGTGTAAAAGTAACTCACCCCCAGATAGGCCATCAGCGCCAAAAGAAACAAATCCATGAGAATAAATAGGGGTTTGAGCATAAAATTTTAGTCCCATACAAAAACCGGGTTTTCCAGGGTACCGGTAATCATAAACGAAAAGCCCAAATCGCTTGCTTTTTTATTAGGGAAAAAAATTCCAAGAGCCTTGTTTTCGGACTTTTTAAAAAATGAATGGTGCGGGTTAATATGACCGGAAAAATTCAGCCTGCTTTGAATCATGGGCCATTTGCCCAGGATATTACCGGAAAACGATATATCCATGTCCTCTCCATCCAAATAGCATTTAGTGATTTTCAATATTGAATCTTTTATGGCAATGACTGAAGCAACCTCATTAAAACCCATATTTAGCTGTCCCAGGAACATGTTTGACAATTCGACCTGCCCATTTGACAGCGATAGCTTCAGATCCGCTTCCAAAACATTTTCGGACCTCAAGACCATTTGACCGTTCAAAATGCCGTTTAGTTTAAAAGAAGCATGATTTTTAAGCATGGGTATTTCGGCAATTGAGATGTCGATAATTCTTGCATTCAAACTTTGTGCCGGAATGTCATCATTGTAAGATTTTTTAAAAGTTCCTTCTATTGTGCCGCCGGAGACTTCCCCGTATAAATTGTAAGAGGTTTTTTGAGTTGAAAAGAAGGAGAATATTTGAGGGTAGATATTCAATAAGTCCGGTTGAATCAATAGTGTTCCGGCTTCCCGGATGCGGATCGTATCGATTCCCACACCCGGCGGAAATAAAAGAGGACTTACTTTTGTGATTTCCACAGTTGTCCCCGGAAAAATTAATGCAGCGTGCTTTTCCAGATGGGTTTTAATCATCTTTTCGGGAAAAAGAAGATATAGGAACACTGATGAGACCACCGTCAGGAATAGCACGTAAAAGACATATCTGAGAATGATTTTCCGAGATATCATATGGCTGCGCATTTATTGTTCAACCAGGGTTTCCGCCTGAATGACAACATCGACGAATCCTTCGGGTTTCGATGTTTTATTGATAGATAGCCGGTTGATATTAACCCTGCTTTCGAAGGCTTCAACTTGATATAAAAGCTGAAGCAACTGAACAATGGTGAGTGTCTCAAGTTTCATTTCCACCATGCTCAGCTTCAAGTTTGATCCTTTTTGTTCCCTGGTAGATGGTTTCATATAAGCGATATGCCCTTTTAACCCGGATTCTCCGGCATGTTGTTCCAGAACTGAAAACAGGTTGAAATCTTTTTTTTGTAAAACCTGGTTATCCGGCAAAGATTTTGCGGCCTTGGCATGGGAGAATTGTTGTTGAAGTAAATGCATTTCATCAAGCTGGTTTTCAGCAATGGAAATTTGCCTTTTCAGCAAATTACGACGTTCCATAAGCGGAGAAAAAACAAGTTGGATTATCACAAAAAAGCCGATTACTGCCAAAGCAATAATCAAGGCCCTTTTATCCCGATATTTGAGTTTAGGTGTCATATTTTTTAAAGGTCAATGTATATTTTAAACTGTATTCGTTCTCCAAAACGTTCCATGGTAGCGGAGCTGATGGTTACCCTCTTGAAAAAAGGTACCGGCTCCAATTGGTTCCGGATTTCATTGACGGTATTAAATGTTGCCGCAGTTCCTGAAAACTGAACATTTTCAGACCCGACAACCAGCTGGGTCAATTCCACATCGGCATCATGGGTAATTCTTCTGCTGATTTCGTTCAGGATATCGATGGTATGAATATCCCGTTGACTATAACCGGGTAATTGCTGTTTATTTGCGGCTTCGGTGACATGGATCTGCATCTGGTGAACCGGGTTCACAATTCGTGTCACTTCCGGAAAAGACGAGGTGAAAATATGGTTGATTTCTTTATTGAGTGATTCCAATCTGTTTTGCAGCGAGCGGTTTTCAAGAAACAACACAGAAAAAAACATCAAGGCTGTCAAGGCTGCGATGACCCCTGTCCTGATAATTGCAGTTTTATGTTCGAGCCATTGGCTTTTGATGGCAAACTGGCCTTTTCTAAAATTAAGCCCGCCGGTTCTTTCAGCTGTTGAAAGAGCCAGTCCAAGAGCATTGTTTAGACCCGGAACAGCTTGATTTTCGCCTGAAAATTCTTTCGTAAAGTTTGCAGCCGATAAAAGATCCAATGTACTGCATGGAATGTGGATCGTATCGTTTAAAAAAAACGACAATGAATCAAAATCATTGTCTGTCCCGGTAAGCCATAAATGTTCAGGTAAAAATTCCTGACCAATAATTTCTTCTGATGCCACGAGGGTTTGCTGAAGATTCCGTGCGATGGACTCTATTCTGGATGGCCCCGATTCGGGAATCCTGAAAGAGCGGATCAGAACGACTTTTCCGAGTAAAAGTTCATAGGCGGTCAATGTGTGGCGATCCAAATGTACTACCATGACCTGCTGTGGCGGTTCTATGTAATGTAAGAAGCTTGCCACTGTCGCATAACCTGAAGGACTCACATGTGAGGGGTCAAAACCGGTTACTGAAAGGTTTTCCAGGTATGATTCAAAAATTTGCCTGTCCAAAGATGCTGCAATGACATGGTTTTCGTCGTTATGCTCCGTCAAAAAGAAATCAATAACAAGATTTTCTACCGGTGACGGAATTGTCGGCTCGAGTTCAAAAGGCAGAATTTGCCGGATTTTCTGCCGGTTTTTAAACGGGGTGGTCAGGTTTCGGAAAGATACCATGCCGGAAGGAAAAGATACGCCGGTGATATCAGGTGAGGATGGAAAACTTTGTGCCAGATTTTCGATAGTTTCCATCACCTGTTGAAGGTCATGGCCGTTGGTCTGAGGCAATAAAAGATGCTTATAAAAAAGAACCTGACTTTCCCTGTAGCCGATTTTTAAAAGCACAGCAGATATGGAACCTTCACAGATATCGAGACCTAAGATTTTTTTTTGCATCTTTTCAATGCCTATTTTATTTGCCAACTCAAGACTTTACACCATATTTTACCGGTTTCGGGTGCTTTCTGACGATGCACCACAGCGGTAAGTTTCAAATGTTTTTCATTAAGTAGTGCTCCTGCTTTGATTCGAAAAATATCGCTTGAGGTGGTTATCAAACCAGGATCGATATGGGCCATACTGAAACCGGGAACCCGCCGGTACCATGTGGCGTCGGAAAGATTATGGATAAAAGGACCCCCAGCTTGTTCGGTGCGAAAATCGATTAACATATCTATCATATCTTTATACTCCGGCGGGAATAGGGCAGCAAGCACCGGAGCTTCAGCCGTGTTAATGTTAATTTTCCCCGGGTAAATCATTTTTTCCCCCCCATCTTCAAATTCACCGAACACGGTCAAATAACGCGATAGACCGGGTTTTTCGAATGTACCGAAGTATAGATTTTCCGTTATTCCCTTAATACGCATTAAATCGGTGAGATCCGTCAAAAAACTGTTGGCGGAAGAATAGGGCGGGTCCAAACTTCGATAATAGTCTGATTCTGCTCCGCTCAAGCCGGTAACAGCATCGCCATCCCCATAATCAATCCAGTCTTTTATGGAATTGATGATTGCCTGAGGGGTAGTATGGTCATCCCGGTTTTCAGGAGGAATTTGAAGATCCAGAAAACGATACAATAGCTGTTGCTGCAACATATTGAAATTCTGTCCATCGGGGCCTTCAACCAGCGCATTGACTTGAATTCTGGAAAGCTCATCGGATATCTCAACAGTTACATGCCCGTTTTCAAATTCCATTGTGTCCATTATAGCCGCTGTTTTGACGTGGTTGGCCCAATCTTCATTCGCCGAATCGATGGGAGTATTTTGCTTGTCATGGACCAAAAATGCCATGGCCATGTGAATTCCGGATGAAGCCATGCTGAGCATTGTGACCTGATCACGTCCTGATGCAGAAATCATTACAGCCGAGCGCATCCGGCGGTTAAGCTCCAGCGCTGTAATGATCAAAAGGGTGGTGACGGTCAACGTAATAAGAAGCGCCAT